>DATIKK010000284.1:0-8831 GCA_035477635.1 Bacteroidales bacterium
GACAACCCTGCGTAACCTGGATTAATTCCCAAATTATTGAACATATTGTGGCTAATTTGGGGCTCTTGCTGGCCATAAGCCAACGAGGTAAACGCAAAAATTACCATCATGCAAATAAAGCCTCTGAATTTCATGTGCAATAATTTGCTATTAAAGTTCATAAACTTGTGTCATCGCACCAGATGCGAAACAAGGGAATTCGCCAAATGTTTATCATGCATGTTGGTCTCGCCTGAGGCCAGATGGCTCACTAAATAATCACTTGTCGCTATTCTATTATGCAAAATTATAGGGAATTTTGGTTTACTGCCGGATAATTACTTTTGCGGTCAAACCCTTACTCTGCATAAAATTTCTGACTTGGGATGCTAATCATGGCCAATATTGCAGCTATTCAAAGAACGTAAATAGTCAAATGTAAAGAAAAAACCTGAACATCAAAATTATTTTATGCAATCCTTGAAAATTTCGGTAAAAATACCGTATTGGTCAAGGTTTTTAACCTGAAATTTACATGTAAACTCAAACAAATCTTAGATAAAAAGCCTTTAGATAAAAATATGACATCCATTTCCTTTTTCCTAAAATCAATTTCGGTTTATCATTCGAAAATCTTTATTGTGTCCGTTTGGTAAACGCCCAAATTCATTCTTTAAGTGTTTATCCTAAGCAATGAACATTTAGTGTCAATAAAACTTCCTGTACACCTGAAGCCATTTTTCCGGAATATCATTCTGGCATGCCGCAAGATATTCGCGGTACGAACAGGGTACAAGAAACTGGCGTTCGTATTTTACCTGCATACTCGCCGGACAGGGAACTTCCATCCACCATCGGTCGCTTTTTTTGCTTTTATAAAATACCAGCTCTTGTTGTACTTCCTTTGAAGATACAAAATATTTGATGTATTCGCCCGATTCTTTTCGTTGCCTGTCGGGCATGTCCTTTTTTCTTGAGCTGAACCCTTCGATAAAGTACCAGATCATTTGTGCCACAAGTTGCATTGTTTGCTCTCCCCTGTCAAGGGCAGGGTTGGCTTCATAAAAGCCAATTGATGACAACTTGTCGCTAAGGCCGGCATATCGTACAATCTGGCAGGCTTCTTCACCCTGGAAACCATTCGGAGAAACATTGCTGTTGCCTGGTGCATCGCTTTGTCTTATGCTCGACACATCGAAGGATAACACATCTGCGTTTCTAACAACGGGTTCAACTTCCTCAAGGTCCTTGCGGACTACTCCCAACCTGTACACATCAAAAAACAACTTTCCCATTAGCTCAATGGCGTCCTGATCAACCAAATATGTCTGATAGCCTAAATTTGTGTAATTAAAAAGAAAGTTGGGTTGGTGTGTAAGGATGGCACTCAGATAATTGCTGTTGTTGATGGTTTCATCTTTGTTCAATCCCAGATCGAATGCCGAATCGACCGAAATAAGGTTTATAACCTGACCCAGTTCTCCATATGCCAAGTAATTTGCATACGTCAGATCCTGACTTCCTCCAATTATAATAGGTATTACTTTTCTGCTGATAAGCTCGGTCAAAACTGTTTTCAAGGCAAAATAGGTATCGCTAACCTTATTGCCTGCTTTAATATTGCCAAGGTCGGCGATATTAACTTTAAATGAACCTTGAAACAATTCGTATAAGTATTTTCTTACATAATCTGGAGCCAGACCACAACCTTCATTTTCCCCGGCCATCCGGTCTTCTTTTACCCCCAGAATGGCAAGCTGTGTTTGTTGTAAGTCAGGAAATTCAGAATCATCTGTGAAGATATCGATGCATTGGGCGAGAACCAGGGGATGCCTGTTCTTTTTTCCATGCCAAATTTTTTGGTCGATAGGCTCGAAAAAATCAACTAATTCCATACTTGATGATCATCGACTATTTACCTTTTTTGGTTTTGGTCGTTTTCTTGGTTGTACGACGTTTTTTTGAAGATGTTCCTTCTTTTATGATATTTAAGCAGTCTTGAAGCGAAAATTCTGCAGGAGCCTTGGTTTTAGGCAATTTATAGTTGTTTCCCTCCGCCCACAGGTAAGCGCCCCATCTGCCTTTCAAAATTTTCAGGTTTGGGTTTTCCGAAAATTCTAATATTACTTTTTGCCTTTCCTTTTCCCTTTTTGCTTCGATTACTTCAATAGCCTTCGCCATTGTAATTGTCAAAGGGTTCTCTGTGGCAGGGATGGAGTAAAACTGCCCTTGGTGCCTGATGTAAGGTCCAAATCTTCCTGATGAAACAACCAATTCGGATTCCTGATAATTGCCCAAAGTACGTGGCAGTTTAAACAGGTCAAGTGCCTCCTGCAAGGTAATGGTTTCGAGGCTCTGCTCTTTTTTAATTCCGGCAAAGCGTGGTTTTTCCTCCTCTTCGGCATGGCCTATTTGCACCATGGGGCCAAACCTGCCAAGTTTTGCGTAAACTGACCTTCCGCTAACAGGGTCAATTCCAAGCAACCTTTCACCGCTGAATTTTTCTGTGGTTTTAAGAGTCTTGTCAACCTGCAGATGAAACGGATGATAAAAGTCCTTTATAACTTTGTTCCATACTTTATTTCCTGAGGCAATTTCATCAAATTCCTTTTCAACACTGGCTGTGAAATTATAATCCATTATTTCATTAAAATGCTCCATAAGAAAAGTGTTAACAACTATCCCTATGTCGGTTGGAAAAAGTTTGTTTTTCTCCAAACCATACATTTCCGTTTTCTTAGACTGGGTGATTTTTCCTTTTTTCAACAACAAAAAGTCGTATTCACGTTGTTCTCCCTGCCGGTTTTCCTTAACAACATATTCGCGCTTTTGAATGGTGCTTATAATAGGAGCGTATGTAGATGGCCGCCCGATACCAAGCTCTTCCAGTTTTTTCACCAGGCTGGCCTCAGTGTAGCGGGCCGGGGGTTTTGAAAAGCGCTCAACAGCAGCAATTTCATCAAGTGAAAGTTCTTGCCCTGCCTTTAAGGGTGGCAAAATGTCTTTTGTAGCATCGTCTTCATCCTCGTCGATCGATTCAAGGTAAACCTTCAGAAATCCGTCGAACAGTAATACCTCTCCTGTGGCAACAAATTTTTGGCTCGCAGATGAGATGCCAATGGTAACCTGGGTTTTTTCCAATATTGCGTCGGCCATTTGTGAGGCAATGGTCCTTTTCCAGATCAGCTCGTAGAGGCGCTGTTCAGATTGATCGCCCGATGCATTCACCAATTCCATATAAACGGGACGAATGGCCTCATGGGCTTCCTGAGCGCCCTTGGTTTTTGTGGAAAATTGTCTTGTCTTTGAATATTTTGCTCCAAATGTTTTATTTATTTCTGCCTTGATGTTGCCCAAGGCAGTATTCGATAGGTTGACCGAATCGGTTCGCATGTACGTTATTTTTCCGGATTCGTAAAGCCTTTGGGCAACCGTCATAGTCCTTCCAACCGAAAATCCGAGTTTCCTGCTGGCTTCCTGTTGTAATGTAGAGGTGGTGAAGGGTGGAGCCGGCGATTTTTTGGCCGGCCTTTTTTCAATGCCTTCTACCGTAAAAGTAGCGCCAATACATTGGTTAAGAAATTCAACGGCCTCCTTCCTTTTTTCGTACCGACCAGGCAATTCGGCTTTTAAAACTACAATCTGGCCATTATGCTCAACTTCGAATAATGCCGATACCTTAAATGCGGCATTAGCTTTAAAACCCTGAATCTCCTTTTCGCGTTCTACTATTAGCCTTACCGCCACAGATTGTACCCTGCCAGCCGAAAGCGCTGGTTTTACCTTTTTCCACAACAAAGGCGAAAGCTCAAATCCTACCAGCCGGTCGAGTACCCGCCTGGCTTGCTGTGCGTTAACAAGGTTCTGGTTTATTTTCCGTGGATTTTCAATCGCCTTTAGAATAGCGTTTTTGGTGATTTCATGAAAAACTATTCGCTTGTAGTTGTTATCGTTAAGCTTAAGACTTTCGGCCAGATGCCATGAAATGGCCTCTCCCTCCCGGTCCTCATCGGTTGCAAGCCATACAGTTTCGGCCTTACTGGCATGCTTCTTCAGGTCGCTGATTACCTGTTTCTTGTCTGAAGGAATTTCGTACAACGGCACGAATCCTTTTTCAATTTCAATGCCAAGATTCCCTTTGGGAAGGTCGCGAATATGCCCAAAACACGATTTTACCAGAAAATCATTCCCAAGAAAACCTTCAATGGTTTTGGCTTTGGCCGGAGACTCTACAATAACAAGGTTTTTCATCCGTAAATAATTTTATGATTAAGGTCGGATGCAACTCGCATGATGAATTTTAGCTTGGCTGAACTTCGTTTCATCCTTGTTTGACTTATACGAATCATGCTCGTTTCATATGAAAAATATTTGCTTTTTTAAGGTCACATTTAAAATGCCATGAGCCTAAAGCCTTTCAAAAAATCGTGCAAAGAAAATAAAAACATTCGGGTTTTCATCCGAAAATAATTTTTATGTTAATGTTGGATGTAACTCGCATGATGAATTTTCAATGGTATTTGTGCTTTGCGAACCATGCTCGTTGCATCCGAAAATAATTTTTATGTTAAGGTCGGATGAACCCCGAAGGACTCGCTGAAAGCAAACCCGCATGATGAATTTTAAATTCGCCAAACTTCGTTTCATGCCGGGTTGTCTCGTGCCGCCTTAGACTGGCCGAAATAGATCTTTTAATGTGTAAATATAAATTTTAAGGTTGAATAACTTAATGCCTGTTCTAAACTGCCACTTTTTTTTAGTATTTTTGCCATCCTGAATTCCGGCAAATATTATCTTGTCTGGCTGGATAAATGCAATGACCAAAAAACTGTATATAGAAACCTATGGTTGTCAGATGAATTATTCTGACAGCGAAATAGTGGCTTCGGTAATGACTGATAATCAATACAGCACAACTGAAAACCAAAGCGAAGCCGATGTTATTTTTTTGAACACCTGTTCTATTCGCGATAATGCTGAGCAAAAGGTTCTTAACCGTCTAAAACAGTTGCAAAATTTTCGGAAAAAGAAACCGGGTCTAATTATTGGCGTATTGGGTTGTATGGCCGAACGACTGAAAAATTCGCTGCTCGAGGAGGGTGAACTGGGCATGCGCATCGACATGGTGGTTGGCCCGGATTCTTACAGGGATCTGCCGCAACTAATGTTCGATGCCGAAAGTGGCCATAAAGCGATTGACATTATACTGTCGGCCGAAGAAACCTATGCTGATATTACTCCGGTTAGGTTTGCCTCCAATGGTGTTTCGGCATTTATCTCGATTATGCGAGGCTGCGAAAATTTCTGTTCTTACTGCGTGGTTCCATTTACCAGGGGAAAGGAGCGCAGCCGCGATCCTAAGACTATTCTGGCCGAAGCCCGGGAGCTTTTTCAGGCAGGTTACCGCGAAGTAACCCTATTAGGCCAGAACGTAAACTCATATAAATGGGAACAGGAAGGTCAGCCTGTGGTTACTTTTCCATCTCTCATCGAACTGGTTGCAGGGATAAACCCACATTTGCGCTTACGGTTTGCCACGTCGCACCCCAAAGACCTTTCTGATGAATTGCTCCATATCATGAGCCGGTATCCGAATATTTGCAAGTCAATTCACCTGCCGATGCAATCGGGCAGCACAAGTGTACTTGACCGGATGAACCGTAAATACTCGCGGCACGATTATCTTAGCCGGATTGATGCCATTCGAAGGATTTTGCCCGATTGCGCCATCTCTACCGATATAATTGCCGGCTTTTGCGGGGAAACAGATCAGGAACATGCCGAAACCCTCGAAGTAATGGAGGTGGCTGGCTTCGACTTCGCTTATATGTTTAAATACTCGGAGAGGGAAGGTACAATGGCTGCAAAAAAATTCGCCAACGATGTACCTGAGGAAAAAAAATCGAAGTGGTTGCAGGAAATTATCAGGCTGCAGCAAAAACTTTCGCTTCAAAGCAACAAAAAGGACGTTGGGAAGAGTTTTGAGGTGTTGGTTGAGGGTAAGTCAAAACGCTCGGCCGAACATCTGTCAGGCAGAAACAGTCAAAACAAGGTAGTAGTTTTCCCTTCAAGGGATTTTTTACCAGGCGATTATGTTCTTGTAAAGATTACCTCCTGCACGGCTGCCACTCTTTTGGGTGAGGCAGTTGCAAAGATCGCCCAAAACGACAGATTACTTTAGGTGGGTGATTTCTCCTCCGTAAATAATTTTTAAATTAAGGTCGTTTCATGATCTAACCCTGATCAGGGCTTCGGCCACAATCAAATCTTCAGGGGTAGTGATTTTAATATTTTCATAATTCCCTTCCACAAGGTGGATTCTGGTTCCATTTGACTCCAACAAGGTGGCGTCGTCAGTAAATTCGACGTTATATTCTTTTTCGTAAGCTTCTTTGATGAGGTTGGCGTGGAAAGCCTGGGGGGTCTGAATAATCCGTACTTTACTCCTGTCTAAAGGCTGGTTGTGGCCATGATCATCAATGCGTAGCGATTCTTTTACCCCAACACACGGAACTGCGTTTCCATGTTTTTCGGCATACGCAAAAACCCTTTCTATTGCTTGTGCCGACACCAGCGGTCTTGCCCCATCATGAATGGCAATCAGGCAGTCGTCAGGAACATGTTTGAGGCCGTTTTGAACAGAATGAAACCGGGTTAGACCACCCGGCACAACCTTATGAGGGTAATTGAAAAGACTCTTCTGGCAGAAATCGTTCCAGTATTTTATTTTATCATGGGGAAGTACAATCACCAAGGAAATGTGCCTGTCGTAATTTATGAATGCTTCAATTGCATGCATCAGGACAGGTTTGCCGGCAATTTCTAAAAATTGCTTGGGGGTGTTTGTATGCATTCTGCTACCCTGCCCCCCAGCAGTAATCAGCACAAATTTCCGCATTGCTTAAGCTACAAAATCAACATGGCATCGCCATAGGAAAAAAAATGATATTTTTCTTTTACGGCCACCTTATAAGCTTTCATTAAGAAATCGAAGCCTGCAAATGCCGATACCATCATCATTAAAGTTGATTGAGGCAGGTGAAAATTTGAAATCATAGTATTTGCCACGCTGAATTCGTAAGGCGGATAAATGAATTTGTTTGTCCAGCCTTCGTAGGGCTTCACCACCCCCGACATTGTAACTGCCGATTCGATTGCACGCATGGTAGTTGTGCCTACTGCACAGATTCTTTTCTCTTTTTCACGGGCAAGGTTTATAATATCGGCTGCATAAGGCTCAACCAAAAACTCCTCGCTATCCATCTTGTGCTTGCTAAGATCTTCTACATCAACTGTCCTGAAATTTCCAAGCCCGGCGTGCAGGGTAATTTCGGCAAAGGTTACACCTTTTATTTCAAGACGTTTTATGAGGTGTCGGCTAAAGTGCATACCTGCGGTTGGAGCTGCAACTGCACCTTCTTTTTTTGCAAAAACAGTTTGGTACCATTCGCGGTCTTCGGGCTCAACTGTACGTCTGATGAGGCGCGGGAGAGGCGTTTCCCCCAGACTTTCGATGGTTTTTTTAAATTCTTCGTAAGGCCCGTCGAATAAAAACCGAAGGGTGCGCCCTCGCGAAGTAGTGTTATCAATTACTTCAGCAACTAAGTTGTCGCTTTCGCCAAAATAGAGTTTATTGCCAATCCTGATTTTCCTTGCCGGGTCAACCAGCACATCCCAAAGGCGTGCCTCGCGGTTTAATTCGCGCAGCAAAAACACTTCAATCTGGGCCCCGGTTTTCTCTTTGGTGCCGTAAAGACGTGCCGGAAAAACCTTTGTATTGTTCACAACCATCACATCGCCATCGCCAAAATAATCCATTACATCTTTAAATGTCTTATGTTCAATGGTTTGTGTTTTTCGGTCCAATACCATTAATCGCGACTCGTCCCGGTTTACAGGAGGATGCTCCCTGATAAGTTCAGGTGGTAAATTATATTTAAAATCAGAAAGTTTCATCCGCAGATAATTTTTAAATTAAGGCCGGATTATCCCCGAAGGGCTCGCTGAAAGCAAACTCGCATGATGAATATTCATGTGTGTTTGTGTATTACGAACCATGCTCGTTTCATCCGTAGTTAAAAAGGAATAGTATTTGTGAAGGATTATGAAGATGAGTGTTTTTGTATGTTTCTGGATTGAATAAGAACTGCAAAGATAATACGCCAGTCCCCCTCTTGTCAATCATTTTTTATTTTATTGACAATGAGAGCAGGTGTTTCTCAAAACCATCTATAGTCCAGGCGTTTTTCACATCGAAATCTCCGGTACTGGTCCTTCGAAGGCTTTTCAGGTGTGCTCCTGAACCAATTGCCTGCCCGAAGTCACGTGCAAGCGACCTTATGTATGTACCTTTTGAACAGACCACCCTGAAGTCGGCTTCAGGCAGTTCAAACCGTGTGATATCAAATGTCCTTACAAAAACGTCATTAGCTTTAAGCACGACAGAATCGCCCCTGCGGGCCATTTCGTATGCCCTCCTGCCATCAATTTTTTTTGCCGAAAACAATGGGGGGATTTGCTTCTGGTAGCCAGATAGCTTTTTTGAAGCTTCCAAAGCCATTTGATAAGTAATATGGCTTAGTGGAAAGGATGCATCTGGTATTGTTTCCAAGTCGAACGAAGGGGTTGTTTGCCCTAAGGTAAAGGTTCCGGTGTATTCTTTTTCTAAATCCTGAAATTGCTCAATGTTTTTTGTTTTGGTGCCTGTGCAGATTATCAGCAGTCCAGTTGCCAGCGGATCGAGTGTGCCTGCATGACCAGCCTTTAGCTTTTTAATACCCAGAATGTAGCGTATCAATAACCGAACCTTGTTTACCACATCGAACGATGTCCACCCTAATGGCTTATCGAAG
>DATIKK010000285.1:0-6091 GCA_035477635.1 Bacteroidales bacterium
ACAAATCCCCGGTCCTTATAGGCTTGATAAAGTTCTTCAAGTTGCTGAAACTGAGGGGTAAGACCACACTTCGAAGCAGTGTTCACTACCATTACTTTTTGACCTTTCAGGGTTCCAAGGTCGAACTTATTACCTTGAATATCGTCAACCACAAAATCATGCAGGGTTTTTCGATTTGAATCCTGGGCAATTGATTGAGCCGGATAAAGAAGAATTACAGACAAAAAAATTTTGATATATACCAACAAAGTCAACTGTTTCATTTTTTTAATTTTGAGTGTGATTAGAATACAATAAAAACAATCATCCTAAAGGAAAGTTTTAACCGTACATCTATTTTTGCATTAATTTACGGCAATGATACTGACCCGACCAAAAAAGGACATACAGGAACTTGCACTGGTAGCTTTCCAGGCTGGGATAAAAGCTTCGGAGGCCATTTTAGACATTTACGCCAGACCTTACAAACATACTGAAAAAGCTGACGGAAGCCCTATTACAGAAGCAGACAGGCTTTCGAACAAGATAATTACAGGTATGCTTGCTAAGACAGGAGTCCCTTTACTCAGTGAAGAAAGCGCGGTCGAATCGTATGAGGTGCGAAGCAAATGGGATTTCTTCTGGTTAATCGACCCTCTGGATGGTACCGTTGAATTTATAAATCGCAACGGCGAATTCACTGTTAACATTGCCCTTTTAGTAAAAAATCAGCCCCTGCTCGGAATGATCCTGGCGCCAGTCCTTAATAAGGCTTGGTGGGGTATTGCGGGTGAAAATGCCTATTTGATCAATGGCCTGAAACCTGTAGCCAACCAAAACGAATTTCAGGATATATCGCAATTAATCCAGAAAACTCCTCCAGCAAGCGGGCTTAATATTGGCATTAGCCGGTCGCACATGGAAAAGAAAACCTTTGGATTGCTTGATCAAATAAGGTCGAACAACCCCGAGGTAAAGTTTATTGAAAAGGGCAGCTCACTGAAATTCTGCGATTTGGTTGAGGGAAAGACCGACCTTTATGCGCGCTATTCGGCCACCTCTGAATGGGATACTGCCGCCGGTCATGCTTTATTGCGGGCAATGGGTGGCGAGGTATTTCATATTAAAGAGCATCAACCCATCTCATACAATAAAAGGTTACTTTCAAATCCAGGTTTTATAGCCTTTGCAAGGAAAGAAGAATCATCCTTTTTCTTTGAGAAATTTTCTTTTTAAAAAAGGATAACCAACCACCGCCAAAATAATAATTGAAGCGCCAAGGTAAAAGCCTCCGGTCATCTTTTCTGTTTCAGGGAAAAAAAGCCAGGCCATTAAAATCCCATAAACAGGCTCCATATTTATAGCAAGCATAACAGTATAAGCCGAAAGTTTTTTTAGTATATGAATTATAGCCATAAAGGCATAGGAGGTACAGACAAGACTCAACACAAGTATATATCCCAGATCGGCTAAAGGCATTTGTAATGACTGCAGGTTAAGCTGACCTGTAATTAAAAAAAACACCGTTATAAACAAGAAGCCACCGAGCATTTCGTAAAAACTGATAACACCATGGTGATAGCGCGAACTGATGTTACGGTTCAAAACCACAAAAAGCCCGTTGAGAAACGCAGATATCAATGAAAAAACAATCCCTTCAACAAATCTGAATTCATAACGGAATATCAGGTAAATACCTCCAATCGTTATCAAACCAATCACCACCTCGAGCCAGAATACCCTGCGTTTTAGCAGCAAGGGCTCAAGCAGGCTGGTGAAAAAAGTTACCGATGCAAATACCCCCAATGTTACCGAAACATTAGAGACCTTAATTGCATGAAAAAAAGTAATCCAATGCAAAGCTACCACAATACCAATTCCCATAAGGCGGGCAATTTCACGCCCGGTGAGCATGAGGGGTATCCTTTGCCAAAGCAGAAACAGCCAAAGACCAAGGAATGCAAAAAACATACGAAACCACACCAGATTGGCAGCCGGAATAGTAATTAAAGCTCCAAGGATTGCTGTGAATCCAAGCAGGATTACGATAAAATGCAGATGAACGTAATGCTTAGCAGTACTCATGTTTTACAGTTGCGACATTTTTCATTACCCAAAAGGTTTAAAAAAAATCGGATTGATTTGTACTTTAATACCTTGAATGCATTACGGTGTTGTGCCTCTTAACATACCATCAACGGCCATAATGGCATTTTGAAGCCGGGCATGCCCAAAACCGTTAATTATTACATATTTGAACCCCAAACGATCCAACTCATCTTTGTACCAATTAAAAAAAAACTCCCTCAGATCGGGATGTTCACGTTGAGGGTCGTACTCCCACGGCAGGTCAATATTACACAAAAGATACAGGTTATGGTTTTGCTTATGCAATGCATCAAGAATGAACGGGTGGCACCTGCCATATCTATGATTGCTCCATATTTTCATAATGAGCATTTCGGTGTCACTGAAAAGAATACCATTAGCTTGCTTTTCCAAATTGGACTCGGCCTGTATTTGGCCGCGGGCAATCCTGAGCAGGTCGTTTTCAGTGTATGGCTTCGAAAGGCTATTGATATATTTTCGGGCATACTCCGGAACAAAAACTGTTTTGTAGTGCCTGGCAAGCTCTTCGGCCAGCGAGCTTTTTCCGGTTGATTCTGGCCCGGTAATGGCAAATTTCAGCACAGGGCTTGGTTGGTTTTAAGCCTTTAAACAGGCATTGATAATCTTAAGAACAAAAACACTCTGGCCATATTTTTCGAAACTTATTTCCATTTCTGCGGTCAACGCATCCATAATTAGGCGGAAATCACCGAAAATCTGCGTGCTCATGCCATTAACCTCACAAATTAATTCCTTATGGCCTTTGATCCGACTGATAAAGTCCTCTATTTCCGGAACAAACTCACGGCCCAGAGGATATAGGCTAATTTCCAAAGAAGTTTTCAACATTTTTTGGGCAAAAATACTATAAATACGCAATAACACCGGCTAAAAAACAGGTATAAACCCCGTTTTGACCTTATGTATAAAATGTAATAACTTTGAATACTTGCAATTTGTATCCAAAAAAAATTTCCGGATGGCTCCTTCAACCATAAAAAGGGTATTTATCCTTGAAGACAACAAAACCGAAGGTATGTTGCTTCGTCTTTGCTTAGGAGCCATTCCTGGTTTGTCGATCGAAAATTTTCCTGATGGCCGTACTTTACTGAGCCGTATCGACGATGAGCCAGAAGTGCTAATAACTGGTCTTAACGGCAAAAGCGAAATTGAAATTATAAAAACCGTAAAGACGATTACCCCCGGAACGGAAATAATCGTCATTTCGGCTCAGCCCGACATTGACATGATTGCCAAAGCTCAGGAGGCTGGTATTTACAATTATGTGGTAAAAGGCGATGGTTGCATCGAGTACATAAAAGCCGTGCTCGAAAAATACTTTGAAACCCAAGATTAATTAATTCACCGTCTTTTTCCAACCAGATTTAGTAAAAAGGCATACTCCCGGGCAATCTCCCTAAGTCTGTGGAACCTGCCTGAGGCGCCACCATGGCCGGCTTCGAGGTTTGTAAACAGCAATATTTTGTTATCCCCTGTATTGTAATGCCGCAGTTTGGCCACCCACTTGGTTGGCTCCCAGAACTGAACCTGAGAATCATGCAGTCCGCTAGTAACCAGCAGGTTTGGATAAGCCTGGCTGGTAACATTGTCGTAGGGCGAATATGAGAGCATATACTCATAATATTCTTTATAATTGGGATTTCCCCACTCATCGTACTCGGCGGTGGTAAGAGGAATTGTTTCGTCGAGCATTGTTGTAACAATATCTACAAATGGTACAGCAGCAATAACTCCCCGGAACAATTCCGGCCGCATGTTAATTACAGCTCCCATCAGCAAGCCTCCGGCACTTCCTCCGCTGGCAAAAAGCGCCCCGGGATTGGTGTAGTTCTCTGCTACGAGGTGGTCGGCTATATCGATAAAATCGTAAAAGGTATTCCTCTTGTTCAGCAACTTGCCATCCTCGTACCAATGGCGACCAAGTTCCTGTCCTCCCCTGATGTGGGCTTGAGCGAAGATAAAGCCGCGATCGAGAAGGCTCAAAATATTGGAGTTAAATCGTGGTTCAAGAGAAGAGCCGTAAGAGCCATAACCATGAAGCAGCAAGGGGTTTCTCCCGTTTTTCTGCATCCCTAAGCGATAAACCAAAGTAACAGGCACCTCCACGCCATCGCGGGCCCTTACAAAAAACCGCCGGGTTTGGTAATTTGCAGGATCAAAGTCGCCTAAAACTTCTTGTTGCTTCACAAGGGTTTTTTCGCGCGTAGTCATGTTATAATCAAACTGGCTGACCGGAGTGGTTAATGAAGTGTAATTGTAACGCAACAACTGCGATTCCATCTCAAAATTAGCCCCAATACTTACGGTATATGCTTCTTCTTCAAAGGGCAGGTAGTGTTCCTCGCCAGTGGTTAAATGCATTATTCTTAATTGACGCAATCCCTTGATGCGCTCCTGCAGCACAAGAAAATCGTTGAATAATTCTATATTTTCGAGCAAAACATCAGGCCTGTGGGCAACAACCTCCGTCCAGTTTTCAATGGCAGTTTGGCCGGCTGGAGTTTGCATCAGGCGGAAATTTTTGGCCTCGTAATTAGTTAGAATATAAAAATTATCCCCCATAGGAAAGACCTCGTAAAGCACATCGTGTTTGCGCGGTTGAAATACCCTGAAACTGCCTTGAGGCTGGTTTGAAGGTAACAACCATGTTTCGTTGGTTAGGGTGCTGTTAATGGTAATTGAGATATACCGGTCGTCTTTGGTGCGCGATAAGCCCATATGATAAAAGGTTTCGTCGGCTTCGTAGTAAACCTGCACAGGGGCTGTGCGGTTGATGATATTGTAGCGCATAATCCGGTCGAAACGCAATGTTTTCGGATCGATCGTACCATAAAACAAGGTGGCGTTATCGGCTGCCCATACCATGTTACCAGCGGCATTGGCTATACCGGTACGGCTTATTTCTCCTGTTTCAAGGTTTTTAATTTTTATGGTGAATTGCCTGCGTCCAACAGTGTCAACGCTGAAAGCAACCAGGCGGTTGTCGAAACTCACATCATAACTTCCCAAATTGAAATACAGATGCGATGCAGCCATTTCGTTAACATTGAGCAAAATCTCCTCAGGAGCATCCATGTTTCCTTTACGCCGGTAATAAACAGGGTACTCGCTTCCAATATCGAACCTTGTATAATAAAAATAGCCGTTGGAATAAACGGGGGCAGATTGAGCATCCTGCCGGATCCTTCCCTGCATTTCAACAAATAATTCTTCCACAAACCCGGCCAAAGGAGCCATTCTTGCATCAAAGTATGCATTTTCGGCCTCCAGATAATCTATCACGGCAGGGTTTTCCCTGTCGCGTACCCAGTAGTAAAAATCGGGACGGGTATCGCCATGGAGTATATGCTCATGCAATATACGTTCGGCAACAGGAGTTTCGGCATCACCCCAACGGGGCGCCTGAGGTTTGCAACCGGATAACAACGAAACCAGAATAACTACAATTGTGATAAAGGCCTTCATTACTTGCATTGTTTTAGGTTAAAGAAATTTTGACATCCAAAGTTATAAAAAAGCAATTAATGCAATAAGTTTTCCTTAACAGGGTACCAGGTGGCATATAGTCAACCTTTAGATTTTAAAATCAAAGCATGGTTTTTTTGTTGGCACTCAAAAATTACAATTTATTTAATTTTGCAGCTTGACCTAAAAAATATGTATGCCATTATTGATGTCGAAACTACGGGGGGTAATCCTTTCAGGGACAAGATTACCGAGATTGCTGTTTTAGTGCATGATGGAAACCAAATTGTTGAGGAGTTTGTTTCTTTGATTAATCCGGAGCGAAAAATTCCCAGCTTTATTAGCCGGATGACCGGGATTACCGACGAAATGGTGATACGGGCACCCAAATTTTATGAAATAGCCAGGGAACTGGTTGAGATTACCCGCGATAAAATTTTTGTTGCACACAATGCAAGTTTTGATTGCCATTTTGTTCGAAACGAATTTAAAGCATTAGGGTACGATTATAGCCGCC
>DATIKK010000286.1:0-2058 GCA_035477635.1 Bacteroidales bacterium
ACTACCCTGTTCAAATGGCTGTGAGCGATTTTCGGGGCCGCCGCTGGACAGCCTGGTTTGCGCCTGATATCCCCATAAGCGACGGCCCATGGAAATTGAGTGGATTGCCGGGTCTGATTATGGCAGCATACGATGCAGAAAAACACTACCGTTTTCATATTGTGGGAATAGAAAAAGTGCAAGACCAACCCATAGTTTTCTCGCCGGTTGTTTTATCCTATGGTTCATTTGGCAAGCATGAAAAAACTACCCGGATAAGATTTCTAAGAGGTTTATTCAGACATGTGCATAATATGCCTGAAATTATGAATGCCCAATTGGGCATAGATACTTTTGATACTTCATCCGGCAGCAATCGTCCGCACGATTTTATTGAGCGTGATTATCGGTAAAATCATGAGCTATTCTTTTTTCATTAAATCGCAGAGTTACGAACAAAGCCCAGAAGTGGAGCAAAAACACATATATTGCAAATTAATATTATTTAAAAAAATTAAAAAAACGCAAAATTGTTGCTGCATTTTTTAAGTTTAAGCATGTTTTTTTTATTACTTTATAGGGCGGAAGTTTTTAACGGGTATAAAAGGACCTTTGCGGGCGGTAAACCGAAAAGCCCCGCCTTAGTGCCAAGAGTACTGGAATAATAATTTGCAAAAAAAATAGCTATGATACCAAAAAAAATATTTGCGAATTTGTTGATGCTCATGGTTGCTGTTTTATTAAACTTTCAATCCTTGGCCCAACAGGTATTAGACCATGCACAATTTAGATTCTACTACGAGTTTGCAATGGAACTTGATACCTTAACATACAATGACACCCGGGAAAATCTGATTATTCTCCAGGTAGGGCCAAATATTTCAAAAAGCTATAGTTACTCCAGGTTCCAAGCTGATTCATTGAGGGCTTCACCAGACTATGAAAGGGCTATGAACCAAAAAAGGCTTGACTTTGTAAAATCATTTAGGCAAACAGGAAAACTCCCCAAATGGGTTCTCCGCCAAGCACCTATGGCGAGGGTTTACAAAAACTATCCACAAGGGCAAGTTACCGTTACGGATAATATCGGCGCCAATCATTACATATATACTGACGAGCTTCATCCTCAAAACTGGGAAATTTTGGATAGCGTAAAAACCATTTTGGACTACCCTGTTCAAATGGCTGTGAGCGATTTTCGGGGCCGCCGCTGGGCAGCCTGGTTTGCGCCTGATATCCCCATAAGCGACGGCCCATGGAAATTGAGTGGATTACCCGGTCTGATTATGGCAGCATACGATGCAAAAAAACACTTTCGTTTTCATATTGTTGGTATAGAAAAAGTGCAAGACCAACCCATAGTTTTTTCGCCGGTTGTTTTATCCTATGGTTCATTTGGCAAGCATGAAGAAACCACACGGATAAGATTTCTAAGAGGTTTATTCAGACATGTGCATAATATGCCCGAAATTATGAATGCCCAATTGGGCATAGATACTTTTGATACTTCATCCGGCAGCGATCGTCCTCACGATTTTATTGAGCGTGATTTCCGGTAGCCCTTGGCAAACTTAAGGATTTGTATTCTCACTAAATTGGAATTGCAGGTTACAAAACATAATTGAAATGTTGAAAGCAAAACCGGCCATTTTCCTGTTTCTAATTTTCTCAGCTTGCTGGCTTAAGGCCGCACCCGTAGTTTTAACAGGGGTTGTAACCAATAAGGATACGGGTGAGTTGATACCGGGTGTTATTATCAGCATTCGCATGGCTGACGAGAATAGAATTTTGAGGCATGCCACCACCTCGCCAGAAGGGAAATTTAGAATATCCCTCGATTCTTTTTCCGAAAACCTTGTACTGCATTTTGCCATGATGGGCTTTGCCCCGCATACCATTTCAATTAGCCGGGACAGGTTTGTTTACAATGCACAATTATCGGTGAGGGCAACCCAACTGAACGAATTTGTTTTTAGGGCGCCGGACATTGACCAGCGTGGCGATACCATAACCTACTATGTGGAAAATTTTGCCGAAATTCAGGACCAAACCCTGGCCGATGTACTCAGACGAATGCCC
>DATIKK010000287.1:0-3653 GCA_035477635.1 Bacteroidales bacterium
AAAAGCCGGATATGTTGTAAACCCCGATCCCATTGAAATTGCTGATTCCTTAGCTGATTATTTTTCGAAAGGGTTAGAGCCGGAATTTTCTAAGTTTATTGCCGGGGAGAAAAAAAGGTTTTCCTGGAAAAACCTTATTGATGCAGTTGTATCCGTAGCCTCAAAAAAGTCAAAAAAATAATTATGGAACTTAGAAAACAAATAATTGAGGCAGTTAATCTTAAACAGCTAATTCTTGACGACCCTTTGGTTTTTATAAACCTCAAAAGGTGTATAGATATATTGGTGATGGCTTACCGGAATGAAAATAAGGTGCTCTTTTGCGGAAACGGAGGAAGTGCAGCCGACGCCCAACACCTGGCTGCCGAGTTGTCGGGAAGATACTACTTCGATCGGCAACCCTTAAATGCTGAAGCTCTTCATGTAAACACATCCTTTCTAACCGCCGTATCGAATGATTATTCCTTTGAGAAAGCATACGAGCGCCTGGTTTTTGCATGGGGAAAAAAAGACGATGTTCTGATGGCTTTCAGTACGTCGGGTAATTCGCCCAATATAGTCAATGCCCTGCAGGCTGCGAAAAAACTCGGAATGCATACTGTTGGCTTTACCGGGAAGGAGGGGGGCACAATAAACCCTCTGTGCGACCTGCTTTTCAAGGTTCCGTCAACCGATACTCCCCGTATCCAGGAAGTACATATTATGCTTGGACATATCATTTGCGAAAATGTTGAGAAGATTTTGTTCGGAGGTAATGAAACAAACTGATTTTAAGCCTGATAATGAATGGACTTTGTTTCTCGACCGCGATGGTGTACTAAACAGGCGGTTGCCCGGCGGTTACGTAAAAAATCCGGAAGATTTTGTGTGGATTGACGGTGTATTGAATAGCCTTTCCTATTTTTCGGGTGTATTTGGAAGGTTAATAGTGGTAACCAACCAGCAAGGCATCGGAAAAGGGCTAATGAGCAGCAATGACCTTGAAAACATACACCAGAAAATGCTCAATGATGTTAAGTCGGCAGGTGGACGTATTGACAAGGTCTATTTTTGTTCTGACCTGGAAAACAGTGGCAGCTTTTATCGTAAACCTATGATTGGCATGGGTTTAAAAGCCAAAAGAGATTTTAAAGAAATAGATTTCAGAAAAGCGGTGATGGTGGGCGATACACTTAGCGATATGCGTTTTGGCAGGAGGTTGAAGATGAAAACAGTTTTTATTTCAGACGACATTTCCATAGTCCGCTCGCACCCATACTACATAGATTTCAGGTTTGGCTGCCTGGCAGAGTTTGCAGAATTTATCCGGCAAAAAAATTAAAATTGATAGCATATAATTGCCTTCAATATTGAAAAATTAGGCCTTAAAGAATTTAATAGTTGAATCTTACGTTAATTGAAGTATGAAGACTAAGAAAACTCTATTTATCCTTGCCGGAGTCATCATTTTATTTTTAAGTGAGGCAACGGGTCAGGTGAACCAACGTGATGAGCAGGGACGACGTCAAGGGGCATGGCAGGGTACGTTCCCTGATGGAAGCATCAGGTACCGGGGGCAGTTTGTTGACGATCAACCAGTGGGCACCTTTATCTATTTTAACAACGACGGAAGGGTTCGGGCTGAATTGGTGCACCAAAGTGGGATCGATACTGTTTATGCAGTTTTTTTTCATCGAAACCGGAGCCGGAGCGCCACCGGGCAATTTTTAAACCGGCAACGTGTTGGTAAATGGACGCTATACTCAGAGTTGGGAGTTAAATTGTCGGAAACCAATTACCGAAACGATTTGCCCCACGGAACCTCCACCATGTTTTTCAATTCGGGTGTGCCTGCCGAAACGGTTCAATATTCAGAAGGAAAGAAACATGGCGAGTGGAAGCAATATTTCGAAAATGGGCAGGTTCGTTTGGAAGCTTATTATCAGAATGGTTTGCTGTCGGGCGCTTTCAAAGTGTTTTACGAAAGTGGGAATCCTTTGTTAACAGCCCAATACCTTGAGAATCTGCCACACCTGGTTTGGAAATATTATACCGACAATGGCGATTTGATCAGAGAGCGGCATTATGAAAAGGGCAGGCTTGAAAAAGAGACCGTTTATATTGAACAGGAAATAGATCCTGCTATTCCACTGCAACCAGGAAGTGACCCGATCCTTGAAATGATCAGGTCATTTTAATTAAATGCTTTTGATATGAGATGGTGCTGGTGGGCGATGATTTTCCTGATGTTGGCAGCCATTTCAGGGTGTGAGCAGCAGGATTTTCCACCTTCGGAAATGCATTATGACTATTTCCCTTCCAATCCCGGACATTACGTAATTTACCAGGTAGATTCGGTAGTTTTCGACGGCTTTACGGGGCAAGTAATCAATTACCGGTATCAGGTGATGCAACGTATCCATAGCAGGTTCACCGATGCTGAGGGCAGGGAGAGCATGCGCCTTGAAAGGTTTATCCGGTTCAATCCGCAGGATAGCTGGCAGATAAAAGATGTGTGGCAGGCCAGGATAAATCAGGGCCGGCTTGAAAAAATTGAAGAGAACAACATCTTTGTTAAATTAGTTTTTCCGCCCCATAGGGGCAGAACCTGGAATGGAAACGCATACAATACGCTGCCAGCAATGACCTACCGCATTATCGAAGCTCATAAACCCCTGCAGATTAATTCAACTTTGCGTTTTGATTCAACGGTTACCGTTTCGCAAAACAACCTGATTACCTTAATCAGCGAAGATGTCAGGACGGAGATTTACGCAAAGCATGTGGGCAAGATAGAAAGGCGTTACAGGGTTGTCAGAAAAAACCTTGCCGGCGATGTTATTGAAGGTGTCGATTATACTTACACAATTATTGAGTATGGCACGGGATTACCCCAATAGCCATTTTATTCTTCGGCCAGAAAATTTGATTTTTATAAACCAAATGCAGGATTTTTCGAAACAAACACGGCTGAAATACATCCTGGCAAATTCGTACAAAGCCGGAATAATCTCGTACATGAAGGCTCATCCCAAAGATTTTGATGAAGCTGTCAATATTGCCATTGCTGATGTTCCCAACTATTCCTGGCGGGCTGCATGGTTAGTTGGTTGTTGTATGAAAGATAACGACCCCAGGGTTCAGGCCTGGCTTGAAACAATTATTGACAAATTGCCAACCAAACGTGATGGCCATTTGAGAGAATTATTAAGGATTATTCAGAGGATGGAATTAAATGAAGTTTACGAGGGAAAAGTGTTCGGCATCTGTGTTAATTGCTGGGAAAATACTGCAAATAATCAATCTGCACGATACAACGCATTTAAACTGATCGTGAAGATTTTAAAAAAACATCCTGATTTGTGGAAAGAAATTATTTTCCTTACTGAACCTAAATACCTTGATACCTTTACCAGTGGCGTAAGAAAATCTATCTCAAACATAGTTGCAGTTTTTAATATGCCGGATAAGGGTTGTTGGTAAATACAGAAACAGCAATGACGTAAAAGCAATCGTAGCAGACATCCGGCAAACGCTGCAATTACCCGGGAATTGGGCAAGCCAATTCAGGACATGGCACTGACACCGTTTCGACCGAAAATCTTATCTTAACAGACTGAAATGGAAAATATAATTTGTAGATGAAAACCGCTTGCGGTTTCGTGAACACAAAT
>DATIKK010000288.1:0-6896 GCA_035477635.1 Bacteroidales bacterium
CTTCAGCGTTGCCTGATCCATCTGGGATTTGTAGAACGACGGATTGAGCACCACAGCAGCGTCTGCTCCGGCCCGTGCTGCTTCTTTTGTGAGGGTTATGGTTTCGCGTGTGGATTCGCATCCCGTGCCGGCAAGCAGCAATTTTTCGGGAGCTACGGCCTCACGGGCCGTGTGCATCACGGCAAACTTTTCTTTTTGCGACAACATTGCTGACTCGCCATTAGAACCCAAAACAAGAAAACCTGAAAGAGGGTATCTCGAAAGTTGATGCAGATTGTGAAGCAGAGCATCGGGCTTAAATTCTTCCGATTTGTCGAAAGGAGTGGTTACCGGAGGGAAAATGCCGTTGAGTTTCAGCATGGTGGTGTAAAAAATAATGGCAGAATGAAAATCATTTGTACAGTTGTTGCAACCTCAGTATTCCAATGAGCGGTTTACCAAATTGATCAGTGGTTGGTTATTGATAGTCCGGTAATAATTTTCCACCATTTGCTGAGCCACTGAATCGGGATGTGTAAGGCTTGCTATATGCGGAGTGATGTAAATTCCGGGATGTCTCCAAAATGGGTGGTTAGCGGGCAACGGTTCCTGATGGAAAACATCCAGGAAGGCTTTCTCCAGATGCTCCTCATTGAGAAGTTGAATCAAATGCTCATCAACGATCAGACCACCCCTGCCGATATTGATTACCATGGCTCCCTGTGGCAGTAGCTTTAGGGTTTCATAATTCAGGATGCCGCGGGTTTCGCCAGTAAGAGGCAATAGGGCTACCAAAACATTGCAGGAATTCATAAATTCTCCCAATTGCTCTTTTCCGCAATATTTTTTTACCCCATCGGGAGCTTTCTCGGCCGATCGGCCCCATCCCGTTACCGAAAAACCGGCATCCATTAACTTGCGTGCAACATGTGCCCCAATGTTTCCGGTGCCCATTATCCCCACCTTTACATCTGAAATGCGCCGGTAGAGCTTTTTCTTCCAAAGCGATTGGTGTTGATTTTCCCTGTAAAAAGGAAGCATTCTCAGGTGCGACATGATGGTGGCAAGCACGAATTCAAACATATCCTGCGACAGCAATGGGTCGATAATCCGCACAATATGAACATGTGCTCCTATGGACTTGTCCTTCATCAGGTGATCCACTCCGGCACCCATTGACGAGACAGTTTTCAGGTTGGGATACCCCCCAAGAATTCCTTCGGGTTGATTCCAGGCAAGCACAAATTCAACTGAAGCAGGGTCGGAAACCTCCTCGAAGGCCAACACCGATATTGACTTATCAACCTTTTGAATGGCTCTTGCCCAAACCGAAACATTCTGGAGCTGACTTGCGATTACGATAGCCATTATAGTTTTATTATGAAACGAGCATGATTTGTAAAACACAAATACGTATGAAACGATAAATATCGGTATTTTTGGTTAAAAATTTCCGGGGAATACCCACTTTCTGCTTTCATCTGGAACGGTTTGCGTGTATGCAAAGTAGCGGATTATAAGCGCGTTCGTGTCCGCTTATCACAAAGTTTTTTAGAAGCACTGACCTTCGATTTACCACATCACCGCTATTGCCACATACACGCTGTTGGTAGCTGGTGTTCTGTCGTCTGTCCTTGTAAACCATTGTCAGTGTTGGGTTTGAGTGTCATTGTCCGTTTGCCTTTTTTGTCTGTGAGTGTCGGGTTGTGCGTTGCATTTTTTATTTTTTTGCAGGGATGGAAATTTTTTAAAACCAGTTTTTCTTGGGTCGCATTTTACTTTTTTTTGGTTTTATTCTCTAATGTTTTCAGACTTTCTAAATAATTTTTTTCTGCTTCGCTCAATGTTTTTTGTTGATATTTTTTATACTCTGTGGTAGCCTTTTCAATAGCAATTTCATGGCTGATAGAGCCAGCACCCTGCAATAATTTTTCACCACTCATTGTCAGAATTTTATCCAAATGTTCAGCCCAATCTTTCATTGTCATAGTCTGTTCTCTTTCGGCTTGACGCTCTGCAAAATCCAAATACCCCGATACAATCTGTCCGAGCGAACGAAGCTCCTTTTCGGCCAAATAATTTTTTGCTACTACAACATCTTTCAAGTATGGACGATTACCTGGGAAAGTCATCAATCCCATAAATTCTTTTTCGGCATCGGCACGGGTATAAATAACTTCGGCTGCTGTTTGTCCGTGTACTGCATAATGAATTTTGTTTTGCATCTTTTTAAAAAACGCAATGGAAATATCAGCTCTGGGGTCGTAATCAATACTGGTTGCGTAAATATCAAGCACCTGACGATAAAATACTTTTTCGGATGAACGAATATCTCGAATACGGTGTAATAGTTCTTTCCAATAGCCACCTCCTCCCAAATTCTTAAGGCGTTCATCGTCCATCGTAAAACCTTTGCGGATATATTCATTAAGGCGTTTAGTTGCCCATTGACGAAATTGTGTGCCTCGTATTGATTTCACACGGTAACCCACAGAAATTATAACATCTAAATTATAGTAAAATGGTGCTTTTTGTTGAAATTCGGAAATTCCGAATTTCTGTGTACATTGAGATTCTTCAAGCTCACCTTCTTTGAAAATATTCTGAATATGCTCGTTTATTGTAGATTTTGCTTTAACAAAAAGTAGTGCCATTTGCTCTTGTGTTAGCCAAACTGTTTCATTTTCAAAACGAACATCTACTGAAATCTTATCGTCTTCTGTTTTGAATAAAATAAAATCGGAATGCTTTTTATCCATGTTATTTTTCCCTTTTCCAATGTTGTTTAACCTTAAGGTGGGATCTAAAAATTCATCTCCCCTCCGCAATTTTTATTTACTCACTCTTTAATTTGTTTTTTATTTGTGTTCGTGAATCGCCATTTCATGCGTCTGCTATTTATTTGAACTTTCGATGATGGCGAATTCTTCTTCAGTCAATTCGTAAAGCTGGTAAACCAATTGGTCGATTTGGGTCTCAATACAGCGAATAAGCTCCGTAGGAGCAGAATCATCATAGGATTTTTGAATGAGCGATGGATAAGCTCCATAGGAGCGGTATTATTCAATCCAATCAAACAAGAATTTGTCATCATATTCAACCTTGAATTTGTGTAACAATTCCAAGTATTCATCTTTGAATGTTTTTTTCTGATGATGTTGCTCTTGATTGTTGATATATGCAATAACAGTATCCAATTGAGATTGTGCATAAGAAAATGCGCCAAACCCTTCTTGCCAATGAAATTTTCCTTTTACAAATCCCTTTTCATTGATCCATTTTGATGAATTTGCTTTGATATCAGGAACTAAATCAGAGATAGCAATATTTGGTTTTACACTAACTAATATATGTATGTGGTCTTCAATGCCTCCTACTGCATATACTTTTTGTTCTTTTCCATTCACAATACCACAGATATATTTATGTAATTCGTCTTTCCAGTTTTTTTGGATAAGATTTTGTCTCCCTTTTACCGAAAACACAATTTGTATATAAATTTGGGTATATGTGTTTGCCATGGTTTTATCCCGCCCTAACAGGGCTTTTGGGTTGATGATTTATTTTTTCTATTATGATGTTGCCCCTCTGGGGCTTTTGGGTTGATGTTTCGTTTCTATTATGATGTTGCCACTACGGGGCTTTTATCCGTTACCTTCAACAATTTTTATTTCTTCTTCCGTCAAGTCGTAAAGCTGGTAAACCGATTGGTCGATTTGGGTTTCAAGGGCGGTGGTATCGGCAGATGGGTTTTGTTTTTTGTGAACCAAAACTTCTTTTACTTTTTCAGCAATTGCATTTTCTGTTTCAGATGAAACAACTTCAGGCAGAGGAAAAGGGTTTAAATAATTCGTTTTAAATGTTCTTGCATCTCCCTGTAATGTATCTCCTGTAGTTTTCAAAAACCACCACAGGAGTTTCGAATTGGCAATAGCCAAAAGATATTCGTAACTCTCTTTTGTGGCTTCTTTCTTTACCCAACTGTATGCTTTGGTTGTGTGATATAGTTTTTCGTGATTCAAAGTTACATTTGGATGATTGGCACAAATTTCCATTGAAGAAAGTTTTGGCTGTTCAAACTTATTCAGATTTTTTGGATAGATGTATGTATGCCAATGTTGCATTTTGCCTGCTTTCCCACTTTCACGAGCTTTAAAAATATTTTCATGGTCGCTAACATAAGCATATGTTTTTGGAAAACGTGTTTTTATTTCCTCAATGGAAACTACTTCCGCATTGCCATTTCTAATTTCATAAGGAAAGAAAACATACCGATTTGTTTCTAAATAACTGTATCTCTGAACATCTTTGCCCATTAAAAATGGTTTGAACAAATCTCTTTCGAGTTGGTACTCTTTGCCACTTATTGGCACTTTTAATTTAAAATCGTTTTTGCCAATACATTCAAAAACGTACAAATCATCTCTACTTGTTTGTAACCCTACAAAAATCCCTTCAAAAGCATCAGAAAAGAGCTTAGAATTTGCATATATCTTCTCAAAAACTTTAAAGCCAACCTTGTCATCGAACAAAATCCATTGATTGCTTCCATATAGGCTGGATGCCTTTTCTAACATTTCATAAGTAATAAAGGTGTATAAACTTTTATCCAGCATCAGTGTTTTAAAGTCGGATTTGAAGGGGAAGCGTTGGAAAAAGAAACCTTGACTTGGGTTTTTGCTGAATTGTGCCACACAAGTATAAGTATCAGCATCTTCAAAAATCATGTTAGCTCCAAAGTGAGCAATTACATCAATGTATTGTCCTTTCTTTAGATAATTTCTAAATACTTCAGAAGATGCTGCATTGAAAAATTTATGCGGGAATATATAAGCGTTCTTACTGTTTTTGCCTGAAATATTTACAGCTAACTCAAAGAAGATATTTGCCAAATCATAAGATGCTTTTGCGTTTTGATATTGACTTTCATAATAAAGTTTTTGGGTGGGTTGCGAAGCCTGTATTTCCTGCACACGCATATACGGCGGATTACCAATCACCACATCAAAGCCCACAAAATCGCCATCATCATTGAGCACTTCGGGAAATTCAAAACGCCATTCAAAAGCGTTTTCAAAAATCCTGTTGGACTTTATCTCTTCAATTTCGGCTTCCAATTTGTTGATTTCCTGAGTGAGTTGCTGCACCCGATTGTTCCACTCCGCTTTTTCTTTTTGGCTCATTTCAAAGAGTTGCCCCTGGTTGGTCATTTGATACAGGTCGCCCGAAAGTTTGCGTAGCTTCTTTACCTTCGGGTCGTTGGCCGAAATTTCACTTCTGAAATCCGATTTTATACCGGCAATCAGCCGTTCCATCTCCCGTTTCTGCTCCTTGCTCTCAGCGTTTCGGTAAGTGGCTACGGCTATTCGGTAGCTGTCAATCGTCCACTTGCTTTTTTTCAGGGCTTGTTTCAGGTCTGCATCAATAGCAAAGCGGCTCACCAAGGAGTTGCCGCATTTTATGTTGATGTCAATGTTGGGAAGGGTTTGCAGCTCCAAAAGCTCCCCTCCTTTGTAAGGAGGGGTGTCCGAAGGACGGGGTGGTTGAGTGGAATTATTAACCCCTCCGGTCTGCGACCACCTCCCCTTATCAGGGGAGGAGCTTTGGGGTGGTTGCTTTCCAAAATAACTCTTTACCGTCTCTAACAAACCCTCGGGATTATCCCAAACCCATTTATTTTCAAATCGCAATACCCTTATCCCTACAGTTTCCAGGAAGAACTCCCTTTCTCTATCGTACTCGGCTTGAGTGGCTTCAAAATGTCCTTGTCCATCCAATTCTATAGCAATTCTTTCTTCCGGACAATAAAAGTCGAGGATATAATTTGCAACGCTATGCTGCCTTCTGAATTTTCTTCCTGCCATTTGCTTGCCTTTCAGCAGTGTCCAGAGTTTGGCTTCTGCCGGTGTAAGGTTGTTTCGGAGTTCTTTACGGAAGGTTTTGAGGTGTGGAAGGTTGTTTAGTTGTTCAACCACCCCGGCTCTTTGAGCCACCCCTCCTTCATAAGGAGGGGAATAATCAGGGGAGGAGCTTTGGGGTGGTTGAGTGGAATTATTAACCCCTCCGGTCTGCGACCACCTCCCCTTATCAGGGGAGGAGCTTATGTAATAGGCGTTTTTCAAAAGCTCAATCCACAAACGCAAACGGCAAATTTTTACCGAGTTGGAATTGATGTCCACCCCGAAAAGGCAGTTTTCAATAATGGTTTGCTTTTCGTGGAAAAGGGTTTCCTGTATTCGCTGACTTTCTTTATTGCTTGGGTTGTATTCAAAAAGTTCTCCTTCTTCGTCTGTTACAATCAATTCATCATTGACCACTTCCACCTGATATTCTTTCAAGCGTTTTCCGTCACGGTCTTGCAGAATTTTCAAGTCGTTCTTAACGGCAATCATTTCATTGAGAGCCGAAACCAAAAAGTGTCCTGAACCAACGGCAGGGTCGCAAATTTTGATGCTGTTTACAATCCTGTTGGCTTCCTTTCGGTCTTCAATTTTGTCGTAAAGTTCTTCAAGCGTTGTGCAATGCCATTTTTTGGTTTCATTGAATTTCTGCACAACGTCTTTGCGAATGGTTTCACGGCACATATACATTGTGATGAAACCGGGAGTGAAAAACGAACCGTCTTTGTAGCCGTTTATTTTCTCGAAAATCAATCCAAGAACCGAAGCATTAATCAGCGTTTTGCTGTCTTCCTGAATTTCTTCTCCACCTTCTGCTCCAAAGTCGTAAGCATCTAAAAACTCAAACAAATATTGAAGCGTAGAAATATTGCCTGTCCGTTTTTTGCCTTGCTGGTCTTTCAGCACGGTTTGCGAAAAAATCGGAATGGTTTTGTCGTCTTTCAGGTTGCTGATAAACAAAGTGTCCTGCTCAATGTCGGTCGGCTCAAAAAGCGACAAAACCATTCCCATTTTTTC
>DATIKK010000289.1:0-16482 GCA_035477635.1 Bacteroidales bacterium
AGCTGAACATTTTTGCCTCCAAGCCGCTGAACTTGGTCTGGGTACCTGCATGATTGGCTGGTTCGACGAAAAGAAAGTAAAAAATCTGCTTGGAGTTCCAGCAAAAAAAAGGGTTCACCTGCTAATCACTCTTGGCTACCCCATTTCAGACAAAAGGAGAAAAAAAATAAGGAAACCTGTTGCGCAAATTAGTTCATTCAACAGGTATTGAATTATTTTTGTATGAATTCCGGTGTTGTACAAAAGTTTCCTTTGAACCGGCATATTAATTTTAATTATTCACGGATGAAAACTTTTCTGCTAATCGTAGGGCTGTTGCTGGCAAATTTACTTTCTGGCTGTGGTCATGACAACTTAAAAAAAAATGATATGGGTGTAATTCCAGAGGCTACCATTAAATTGGTAATTGAACAATTGGTTGAAAAACACGGCGAAACGCATCGCAACCTGGTTGAAAAAGGCGTAAAACAATCCGCTGCTTTATGGAAGAATGAGGATGGCACTTCCGAAGAGTTTATGGCCTTCTGCCTTGAACATTATGTAGCTGATGAAGCAGCACGGTTTACCCTTTTCGAAAAACTTTCGGCCAACTTTGAGGTATTGTGGGGTTATTTGAACCAGGTGAATATTGAGCTGAATAAGCCCATTCACCTCGATCGCGGGCCAATTACTCCGGTTGACGTAATGTTTGGGTCGTATTCGCCTTTTGCCCATCTGTCAGACGATTTGTTTGGGAATAAAATAGCCTTTGTTACCATTCTAAATTTCCCGTTTTACACTCTTGAGGAAAAAGAAAGCCTGGGAGCTGGGTGGTCGCGCCGTGAATGGGCTTATGCCCAAATGGGCGATTTGTTCACATCAAGGGTTCCTTCGGCAATTAACCAGGGTATTACCGAGGCAGCCACGCTTGCCGAAAAATACATTTCGGAGTACAACATAATAATGGGGCAATTAAAGAATGCGGCAGGGCAAACCCCTTTTCCTGAAAACATGAGCCTTATCTCCCACTGGGGGCTTCGCGATGAAATCAGAAGTTTGTATGCCTGGGATGACGGGCTTGAAAAACAAGAAATGATATACCAGGTTATGCGTCGTATCATTGCACAGGACATTCCAAAGAAAGTTATCAACAATGATGATTATCAGTGGAATCCATTTACCAATGAGGTTTTCATGGATGGACAACCAGTTGAAACTGTTAGCGAATCCGACACAAGGTATTACCATCTTTTGAGTAATTTCCATGCTTCAAGAGCTGCCGATGCATACTCTCCAAACTACCCCACTGCAATTGAGCGAGCATTCAATGCCGGCCTGGAGCTTTCGCAAGCCGAAGTAGAGGCCTTATTTGTTGACCTGGTTAGTTCGCCTCTCCTTAAGGAGGTTGGAGCGCTCATAAGTAAGCGGCTTGGAAGGCCTTTGAAACCATTCGATATCTGGTACGACGGGTTCAAGGCACGTAGCGCCATTCCCGAAGAAACACTAGACAATTTGACACGCAGCCGCTTCCCAACACCTGAGGCTTTCAGCCGCGAAATGCCTAAGCTGCTTATGAAGTTTGGATGGAACCCCGAGCGTTCGCAATGGCTTTCATCCAAGATTACTGTCGAGGGTTCGCGCGGGGCTGGCCACGCTTGGGGTGCACAAATGCGCCAAAAGAATTCCTATCTGAGAACCCGGATTGGC
The DNA here is from genome assembly GCA_035477635.1 of Bacteroidales bacterium. Lineage (GTDB taxonomy): Bacteria > Bacteroidota > Bacteroidia > Bacteroidales > UBA7960 > UBA7960. The sequence continues at coordinate 1,687 of DATIKK010000289.1, forward strand.
AAGGACGGGATGGATTATAAGGGATTCAATATCGCCATCCACGAATTGGGGCATAACGTTGAGCAAACAATTACCCTGCACGATGTCGATTACTACCTAATGCGAGGTGTTCCCAACACCGCCTTTACCGAAGCCCTCGCTTTTATCTTTCAGGTTCGCGACCTCAAATTACTGGGAATCGAAGATGAAAATCCCGACCAGGAGCATCTCAGAGTATTGGATGTGTTTTGGGGCACCTATGAGATAATGGGAGTATCGCTGGTCGATATGGCCGTTTGGAAATGGATGTATGAAAATCCGGATGCCACTCCTGCTCAACTTAGAGAACAAACCATTGCCATCGCTATCCAAGTTTGGAACCAGTACTTTGCGCCTGTTTTCGGGGTAAAGGATTCGCCTATCCTGGCAATTTATTCGCACATGATTAGCTATCCGCTATATCTTAGCGCCTATCCGCTTGGGCACCTCATTGAGTTTCAGATTGAGGGAAAACTCACCGGTATGAACCTTGCCGGCGAGATCGACAGGATGTTTTCCGTTGGGAAGCTGACGCCCCAGCGTTGGATGCAATATGCAGTTGGCAGTCCTATATCAAACCAGCCTATGTTCGAAGCAGCAGAAAAAGCACTTAGACACATGAAATAGGATTTCAAAACTGGCTATTGGCGTTAAATTATATCTTTTAAAACGAGTTGCTCTACAACTTTGGGGTAATGCTGATACTCAAGTTGTTGAACACGATTGGCCAGGCTTTCGGGCGTATCGTCCTTTAAAACCGGACACCGGGCCTGGAATATTACCGGGCCTTCATCATAAAATTCATTTACATAATGAATGCTAATTCCAGATTCGTTTTCGCCATTACTTAAAACTGCTTCATGCACGCGCAGGCCAAACATACCTTTACCTCCGTATTTTGGCAGAAGAGCAGGGTGAATGTTTACAATTCGGTTTGGGTAAGAGTCAAGCAGAAATTTGGGCACTTTAAACAAGAAGCCGGCCAGCACAACAAAATCAATCTGGTTTTCGCTAAACAGGCCTAAAACCAGGGCCGGGTCGGCCCACTGATCGCGCCTAACCAATACATGAGGAATTTTGGTTTTAGCTGCCCTTTTAAGGACCTGGGCGTCGGGGTTATCTGATACTACCAGGGCTATTTCAATTAAGTCGTGCAATCGAAAGTATTCAATGAAATTGGCCACATTGGTTCCCCTTCCTGAGGCAAGCATACCAATTCTTATTTTTGACCCAATCCTATCCATATTTTTCAGAAAAGGAATAAATGTATAACAAATTTGGGCAATTTTAACCATAAATTTTAACATGACACCCTGGAAAAATAAGGACTTTTTATACCGGCCATAAAAATTAAATTAATACATGATATTGTTTTTCAATTGTTTAAAAAGTAAAATCAAAATTAGAGCCTCAAAAAGTTGGTGGATAGCATTATAATTTTTTTCTTTGCAATCTGTTTTAAACACAAAAAAAGGAGAAACTATGTCTGACATTACATCAAGAGTAAAAGCCATCATTGTTGACAAGCTTGGCGTAGATGAGAAAGAAGTAACCCCCGAGGCCAGCTTTACCAACGACTTGGGTGCAGATTCGCTCGACACTGTTGAACTAATCATGGAATTCGAAAAAGAGTTCAACATTTCTATTCCGGATGACCAGGCTGAAAAAATCAGCACGGTTGGAGATGCTATCGCCTATTTGGAAAAGAACTTATAATCTGAACCCAAAGCGCTACCAATGAAACTCAAAAGAGTAGTAGTCACGGGCCTTGGCGCATTAACACCAATTGGCAATACCGTTCCAGAATACTGGAACGGTTTGCTTAATGGCGTAAGCGGTGCTGCTCCTATTTCCCGCTTCAACCCTGAAAAGTTTAAAACCCGGTTTGCCTGCGAATTGAAGAATTATGATGCTGAGGCTCACTTCGAACGCAAAGAGGCACGCAAGTATGATCCCTATACCCAATACGCCCTGGTTGCGGTAGCAGAGGCATTAAATGATGCCGGACTTGACCCTCAGAAAGTTGACTCTGATCGGGTAGGTGTAATTTGGGGTAGCGGTATTGGTGGATTGCAAACTTTTCTCGAAAACATTTCTGATTACGCAAAGGGCGATGGCACCCCTCGGTTCAGCCCGTTTTTCATCCCTAAGATGATCGCCGATATAGCCGCAGGCCAGATTTCGATTAAATACGGCTTTAGGGGACCCAATTTTTCAACAATTTCGGCCTGTGCATCAGCAGCCAACTCCATAATTGATGCATTCAATCTAATACGCCTTGGCAAGGCCGATATTATCATCTGTGGTGGTTCTGAAGCAGCTATAAACGAAGCCGGTGTTGGCGGTTTCAGCGCCATGCATGCCCTTTCGGAGCGCAACGACGATCCCGCCTCTGCATCACGACCATTTGACAAAGACCGCGACGGATTTGTTATTGGCGAAGGTGCCGGAACGCTTATTCTCGAGGAGTTGGAAAACGCTCTCTCAAGAGGGGCAAAAATTTACGCCGAAGTTGCAGGCGGAGGTTTATCGGCCGATGCTTATCACATAACCAGTCCTCATCCAGAAGGACTTGGCGCCATGAATGTCATGAAATATACTCTTGAAGATGGCGGCTTCGCAATCCATGATGTTGATCATATTAACACTCATGGCACCTCAACACCCTTGGGCGATATTGCAGAGCCAAAGGCCATCGTAGGACTCTTTAAAGATCACGCTTACAAGATAAGCATCAATTCTACAAAATCGATGACAGGACATCTGCTGGGAGCTGCAGGTGCCGTCGAAGCCATAGCAGCTATCCTTGCAGTGAAACACGATGTGGTACCTCCTACCATTAATCATTTTACTGATGATCCTGAAATTGATAACAAACTCGATTTTACCTTCAAAAAATCCAGGAAAAGAACAATTAACCTGGCTCTAAGCAACACATTCGGATTTGGCGGGCATAATGCCTGCGTTGCATTTAAAAAGTTTTCGAAGTAGGCTTTTGATTTTGCGAATCATTTCGTTTTTTTTTAAAAATAAGAATGCTTCAGAATTTAAAATTCGTGAAGCTATAAGAAATATTTTAGGATATTATCCCAATAACGTAGCTGTTTATCAACTTGCTTTCCGCCACCGCTCAGCAGCAGAGCCGCAAGGCAATGGCTTAAGGTTAAGCAACGAGAGGCTCGAATATCTGGGAGATGCTGTACTTGGTTCTATAGTGGCCGATTTCCTTTTTAAAAAATTTCCCTATAAGGAGGAAGGATTTCTTACCGAAATGCGATCCCGAATTGTGAGCAGGACAAGCCTTAATACCCTTTCACGGAAAATGGGTTTAGACAAAATGGTACAGACCAGCCCCGAAAGCAATGTTGTTTCAAATTCAATTTTGGGCGATGCATTCGAAGCCCTTGTAGGAGCAATTTATATTGACAAAGGGTATGAGTTTACCAGAAAAATTCTGGTTAATCAGATTTTTTCCTGCCACCTCGACATTGATGCCCTGCTTAATACCGAGATAAATTTCAAAAGCAGAATAATTGAATGGTGTCAAAAAGATAAAAAGCAAGCGGAGTTTGTGCTGGTTGATGAGTTGGAAAACGGAACAAAGAATCGCAAAATTTATGTTGTTCATCTTTTAGTTAATGGAGAGCTTGCCGGGAAAGGACACGATTATTCAATTAAAAAAGCCGAACAAAAAGCCGCCGAACAGGCATGGAGGAATTTTTCAACCCAATACCCTTCTGAATAATTCCTTATCCTTAAACAAAATACTTACCTGGATCGCTGAGCAAACCTGGTTTCATTATCCGAGTTTGTGTGTTAGGAATCATGCTGGTTTCCTGCTATTTTTGCAGAACACCTTTTGCAAATCAAGAAAGAAGCACCATGCCCAGAAAAACCCCGCTTAAGCTTGATTATAAGTCGCCGTTTACCGCAATGTTAGTTTTTAGTTCCCAAAAAGGTTACCGGCTGGCGTGGTTGCTAAACAATCAACTGGAATTCGAGCTAAAAAGGCTTGGAAATTTTCTGAATACGGTGGCTGAACATCAGCCATCAAACCATGAATTGTACGGCTTTTATCAGGCCAACCTCCGTATGCATATATTACTGCTTGAGAATAAAAGCAATACAGGCGCTCTTATAATTCAGGAAAAGCCAGTTCCTGATTTCATCCTATTTTTTTATAATTTACCAAAGGGCTACGATTTAAAAGGATTTTTAAGCAAAGCCAGAAAAATTAAGGAATTGCTTGCTATTGCCCCAATGGATGAAAGGTATGCGGGTAAATACTATGGGTACTTTTATGATTTGGAGGTTTTCCTTAGTTCCCATCCTGTTGAATAACTTATTGCCATCCTAATCAGCAGAACTTGTTTTGGTTTTAAGAGAAGGTTAGTCAGGGATGGAAGGAATACTTACTCATTATTTTTTGCCTTGTTCCAAAAAACATCCATTTCAGATAGATTCATTTTTTTTAGTTCCTTCCCTGCACGTTTTGCTTGTTCTTCAATATATTCGAATCTGGAAATAAATTTTTTGTTTGTTCGCTCCAGGGCTATTTCAGGATTGACTTCAACAAACCTGGAATAGTTGATCAGGGCAAAAAGCAAGTCGCCAAATTCATCTTCTGTTTTTTTATGATTATCTGGTTTAGCTGCTTCCTGGCGAAATTCTTCCAGTTCCTCTATCACCTTTTCCCAGACCTGGTCAGGGTTTTGCCAGTCAAAACCAACGCCACGCGCTTTTTCCTGTATCCTGTAGGCTTTAATCATGGCAGGCAATGAGTTGGGCACCCCTGAAAGCACCCTTTTCTTTCCTTCTTTTAACTTTATTTTTTCCCAGTTTTCTTTAACCTGCTCATCCGTGTGGGCTACAACATTACCAAAAATGTGCGGATGCCGATTAATAAGTTTCTGGTTGATGTCCTCGAGCACTCCAGCCATATCGAACGCCCCTGATTCACTTCCAATTCGGGCATAGAAAACCAGGTGAAGCATAAGATCACCCAGTTCTTTTTTAATTTCATCAAGGTTGCCTTCGATAATGGCATCAGCAAGCTCGTAGGTTTCTTCGATGGTGAGGTGCCGTAAACTTTCGAAGGTTTGTTTTTTGTCCCAGGGGCATTTGGTACGAAGCTCATCCATTATGTCAAGCAGCTTCGCAAATCCGGCAAGACGTTCATCCATATTGAAAAAATTTGCACAAAGGTAGGAACAAATATGCGGGCGCAAACAAGGGTAAATAAAATCCCGGGTTACAAAATCCTTTTTTTAGAAAACTCAAGGATGATTGGAGTGCAGGGTGTGATAATTGATAAAAGTGGTTTGCCCCGCACGTATATTAACAGAAATGGGAATTTCGTGGTATAGCTTTCCTGAAGAATCAAATAGTTCAAGAATTATCTCATTAAGTCCTGGTGGCAACGCAAGCCTTGTGTAATAAACAGAATGTGGCAATGTTTGCCAGTTGCGGGTATCGGCTTGTTCGGTGATTGCCCCAACCAATCCGAAAAGTGAGCCCAGGTTTTCATTTCTTCTGCGCAGACTTTTTTCTGCAGCCTGCCTCAAAGCCAGTCGGAGCAGAGCTGTTGATAACTCGCGAAACATCCGGTCATGGAGGGATTGAAATGCTATTGCATTTATGCTTTGGGCAAGTTCAAAATCCGCCATTCGGTCGCTACCCCTAAGTTTGGCAGAAGCAAAAACCGGACGACGCTCTACATACCGCGGAAAAGCAACTCTTATAACACGAAGATCGCCAAGGTTTCCGGTCGCCTGATTCGAAGGAATAACAAACGGAAAGGATAGTCCCATTTCATCATTAACAAAATGAACCAACCCTTCCTCGCCCCTTACAAGTGAAAAGTTGATGCTCCACTGCTCTTTAACCGGCCCGAGACCATTCTGCCAGAAAAAAACAAGCTGACCTTCATTGTCTTCAGGCAAAGATTCAGTATTACTAAAGCCGAACCTGTTTTCAAAATAAACACGCTGGTCGTAAAAACCGGTAAGGTGTGCCGTTCGGATTAGATCCTTCTTGAGTTGCAGGGGAGATTCAATGCCAAACAGTCTGCTAAAGTCGTTGCTGTAAACTTCGAAAGCGTTTCGGTAGGCAATAAAGGCATTGTTGTAGTCGCCTGCAGCCTCGTAAATGATTCCCATCAGGTTGTGAATAAAAGCATCGCGTTGATATTTTCGCTGACCCTGATGCTTGTCGTTCAAGGCGTTGAGCTTTATGTTCATCCTCCGGCATTCGACAAGGGCTGCATCGAGGTTTCCAAGCTGAAGAAAGTTCATTGCCTTGTAATAATGCACCATGAGAAGTTCGAAATCCTCCCCACGGTACTCAAGCACTCCGGGATTGGTTAAAAGGGCTAATGCTTCATCGGCCACTTTCCTGCTACCATCTTCGCCCAGTACGTAGGCCTCCTCAAAATAAATGTTGCTTTCAGAGTAATTTGCCAACATGTGCTGCACCACGCCCTGATTTAGGACAAAGAGCAGCCTGTTTCGACGACGGCTTGCTTCCCTGTTCCTTTCAAGGATTTTTGCTGCGTCCTCAAGTTCCCCTCTCCGGAAATGATTATGAAACTCTCCCTGCCTAATATAATATGGCATACAACCCGAAAGTAACAGCCATATGACCAGGAGAAGAAACGGATTCGATTTCATCCGGAAATTATTTGATTATTAAGGTCGGATGGAACTCGCATGATGAATCTTCATCCATGTTTGTATTTCGCGAATGATGCTCGTTTCATCCGGAAATTATTTGATTACTAAGTCGGAAGAACCCCGAAGGGCTCGCTGAAAGCAAACTCGCATGATGAATTTTAATTGCTTACAGCTTTTTTTATTTGTTTTTCGCCAATCCAAACCTTTTCATTGGTCTCCATATCAGTAAGCTCCAGGTTAACCTGGTAGTAAATTATTTTATCGCGCCTGAACTGATCAACAATGGAATTCATTGTACCGGTCAGCATAAAGTCAGCGCCGATTTCACGTTTCCAACGTGCAATGGTTTCTGGCAAAGCAAACTCATGCTGATCGGCGCGTTCCATTCGGATTTGTTCGCGAAACTCAGCACCCTGTACAAGCCTGACCGTACCGTTATTCACAAATTCGCGCTCCATGTTACGAATAAATGTCTCGGCATCGATATGCTCGTGACTCCTGTTTCTTACCTGGCCAACAATCAATACCGGAACACGACCGTTGCTTGTTTCGAATCGTCTGAGCCATGGATGACTTACAATATCGGCAATCATCTCCTGGGCAACTAAACGCGAGTCAGTTTCATTCCAGCGCCCGCTCAAATCAATAGCCCGCTCAGGGTCAATCCTTGTTACTGTACGCCTTTGGCAGCCTAATGACAATATCATTATTAAAACTGCTGAAAGCACCATTATTTGTTTCATGTCCACATATTTTAGTAAATGATTATATTGATTCAGGCAATAAATGTACAAACATTGTACCTTTTTTTTAAGGGTTTTTACTGGAAAGGAAAATCTTGCCAAAGACGGGTCATTTTCCGGTGAGGAATAGAAAATTGAAGTACCAAACCTAATAAGGTAATTACGGGTTTTAATGGCTGATTTTTTGGTATCTTTGCCCACCAAAGCAGTAAACATGCCTGCTAACCAAAGTTTAATAGATTAAAAAATGGGTGGGATAATTGAACATGTAATAACCGGCGATATGAAAATGGCCGAAATGGTTGAGGCTGACCCACGCAGTCTGGTGCTTATTACTCGTTTTGGTTTTAATTTTGGATTCGGTGAAAAAACTATAAACAGCATTTGCCAGGAAAAAAGGATCAATGTTTCATTTTTCCTGTTAATGGTGAATGTGTTTTTAAATCCCAAATATTTCCCAAATAAAAAGCTGCGAACTATTGATGTAGAATTGCTGTTAACCTACCTTGCCAATTCACACGTTTATTATATTCAGCAAAAGATTCCCCTCATACAATCCACGTTCAATTCCTTTCTGGAGGAATTTAATCATCCTGTCAGGTCAAAAATAGAAGCCTTTTTTAACGATTATATCCGGGAAGTTGTCGAACATATTGAGTATGAGGAGTATGTAGTATTTCCATATGTTTTGAAGCTTTCGGGCAAACCAGACAAGGAGGAAAGCTTTCTTCAAACTGAGTCTTATGGCATCAAAATTTTTGAGGAACGGCACACCAACATCGAAGATAAATTATCTGACCTGAAAAACTTACTGGTAAGGCATTTACCTGCAACAGAGAAAGACAGTTTTCTGAGAATGCGGGTCATTAGCGAATTGTATGATCTTGAACAAGATCTCGTAAACCATGCCAGGCTTGAAGACCAGGTATTAATTCCGGTAGTTGAACAAATGGAGAGGCGTCAAAAATCCTAACTCAATGGCATTAAATGCTTTAATTGCCGAAAACTCCGAAATAATTCGCAGAGGGCTTCACCAATTGCTATCAGATTTCGGTATGTTCGAAACTATCCGTGAAACTCCTTGCAGCGCCAATATAACTGAATTGGCAAGGAAATTTCGACCCGACATCCTTTTTGTCAACCCCTCGGTTTTTTCCGACACCCTTCGCGAAAAACTGGAGAAGATTTCTGAGTCAAAAATCCTGATAGTCGCCATTGTGTATAGTTTACACGATGAAGACCATTTAAAGGCTTACGACGAAGTGATTCAGGTAAATGACCAGCGTTTGAAAATACAGCGCAAGATCACCACATTGTTTAAAAGCCAGGAGACTGAACCAAAGCTTACCGATCAAAGCCTAACTACACGCGAAACAGAGGTGCTTAAACTTTTGGTGAAAGGGTTGAGCAACAAGGAAATATCCACAGCCCTTTTTATTAGCACTCATACGGTTGTATCGCACCGCAAAAATATTACACATAAGCTCAATATCAGGTCAGTAGCAGGGCTTACCGTTTATGCAATGCTAAACGGTCTTATCAGGCTTGAGGAACTCGAAAAAGCGACCTGAAACCCTTTTGAGCTTAAGGGGTTTTGTTTTTGTCGCCCCCATTTTCGTACTTTTGGAAAGTCTTCAAATTCCAGGGCATGCAGTTTTTTCGAAGTATCCAGGTTGCTGCACACGGCTCTTTAAAAGACATTTTCAGAGGGCTACAGTATCGCAATTACCGGTATTTTTTCTGGGGGCAAAGCATATCATTAATTGGCACATGGGTGCAGAATATTGCTTTGAGCTGGTTGGTTTACCGCCTCACCGGGTCGGCTTTATTATTGGGAACAGTGGTATTTGCCCTCCATATTCCATCGCTTTTTATTACGCCTTTTGCGGGTGTGCTTGCCGATCGGTGGAACCGTCGAAAAACTATTATTGCCACCCAACTGATGGCTATGATAATTGCTTTTGTTTTGTCTTTCCTGGTATTAACTGACAATATTTCTGTAGGTTGGATTATTTTCCTGGCCGTACTCAACGGAGTATTTCTTGCATTCGACACTCCTTTCAGGCAAGCTTTTGTACAGGAAATGGTTACCCGCCCCTCCGACCTGGGTAATGCAATAGCTCTTAATTCAACGCTTTATAATCTGGCCCGGTTTGTAGGACCGCCTCTTGGGGGAGTTCTGATTACTCTGGTTGGCGAAGGATGGTGTTTCTTTTTGAACGGCTTAAGTTTTTTTGCGGTTATTGCCGGTCTGTTGTCCATAAAAACCAAAATGATTATCACGAGTATTAACAAGGGCTCAATAATTCAGCAATTGGTTGATGGTTTGAGGTATGCATGGAGGTACAGATCATTAAGGTTTCTTTTGTTACTGCTGATTTTATGCAGCTTTTTCGGTTTGCCGTTTCAGGCGTTGCTTCCAATATTTGCTGCCGATATTTTGGGAGGAGGCGCCAGCATGCTTGGGATATTAACCGGATCGATCGGAGCTGGGGCTCTCTTAGGTGCCCTGTTTCTTGCCTCCCAAAAATCTCCGCGGGTAATCCCTGTCCTTACCTATCGGGCAGCTTTGTTGTTTGGAATAGGACTTGCGGTTTTTTCCCTGTCACCTTTTCAGCCTCTGTCAATGATAGCCCTTGCGATTACGGGGTTTGGCATGATTATACTTTTTAATGCTACAAATACGCTCCTTCAGAGCATTGCCGACGAGGATAAAAGAGGCCGTATCGTTTCGCTCTACAGTATTACTTTCATGGGTATTACGCCACTTGGCAACCTGGCTGCTGGAGCCACGGCCGAAACGCTGGGTGTTCCCGTTACCGTATTTGTTTTTTCGATCGTTTGTCTGGCCGCCGCCCTTTTTTTTGGCAAAAAAGTTAAGCTGGTGTTAATTAGCTTGTCAAGAAAAAACCTTCACAATGAAACAGAGAAAAACCGTTAATCACTACACACAAAATAGTGATTGTTAAAGCAGTTGGCAAGGCAAAAAATGTATTGTGTACTTGCTGCCTCCAATGAAACAGATAAAAATAGCACTTGCAGGCATCTGAGACTTCTCTGCAATCAACGGGATATTACCAATCTTTTGGAGATTACCCCCTGATTGTTAACTTCTATTGAATAGAGATAAATTCCGTTTCGCAACCTGCTGGTATCAAGCTCCACTTTATTGGCTGACACATCCAATGGTTGGCTGATTTCAACAAGTCCGGTAAGATTCCTAACAACAAGCCTGGCCTCTTTGGCGCCGGCGGGCAAAAAATATTCAAAAGTGGCCAAATCGCGCGCAGGGTTTGGGAAAGGATTCGAAATTATCACCTGGTTTTGGAGGGTATTCCCTTGAGCTGTCCCGGGACTGGTCGAAAACCCTGCTTTACAAGCAGCCACAACAATTAAAATTAAGAGTAAAAGGTGCTTCATGTTAAGGGGGGTTGAAATTATACTTTACTACAATAAAATTAAACTTAATGCTGCCTGGCATGCAACCGCAAACTCCGCATATCATGCCTGAAACATACCGTAGAAAACTACCATTTAAATGGCATGAATCCTGAAGGCGCTCCCGACTTTTTAGGAAAGTGAATGCCATGTGTTATGGAAATAGAATGTAAAGCAACAATGTATAATGCACTATTTTGCAGAATTGCCATTACCTTCGCTGTAAATTTTTTAGGCATGATGAAATGACTGTTTTGGTCAACTTCAATAAGCTTTTTAATCCGTGTTTGTATTTTACAAATCATGCTCGTTTCATGAAACATCTACCCAATATTGTTACACTGATGAACCTGTTTCTGGGTTCCATTGCCGTAGTTCTTGCCATAAAAGGCCAGCCCCATAATGCAGCCATTTTGATTGGAATATGTGCTGTACTCGATTTTGCAGATGGTATGCTGGCGCGTTTACTCCGGGGCCGTTCAGAGCTCGGTGTTCAGCTCGACAGCCTTGCCGATCTTATCAGTTTCGGGTTAGGGTCTTCGGCCATTATGTACCATTACCTTTTTGTTGCTATACAGGAGTTGGACCAAAACTTTCTGAATACTTTGCTGCCTTATACGGCGTTTTTCCTGGCAGTATTTGGAGGGTTGCGGTTGGCTATTTTCAATCTCGACACTCGCCAGTTGCATTACTTTATTGGCCTGCCTACCCCCGCTAATGCAGGTTTTTTTGCCTCCTTGCCATTTGTTCTGGCATTTGCCGGCCACCAGGGAACGATCTATTTTGCAGTGCAGTTTTTTACTGAAAGTATTCCTGCTATGCTGGCTGGGATAACATTCTTTTCTGCATTGATGATTACGCCCTTACCCATGTTCTCACTTAAAGTTAAAAACCTGAGCTGGCAGCAAAACAAAGTAAGATACATTTTCCTGGCTCTGGTGGCCGGATCACTGGCGATTGCAGGCGTTGAGGCAATTGCTCTTATTACACTGCTTTATTTGATTGTTTCTGTGATAAATTATCTGCTTCAAATTAAATACAAACCATTGAATGTTGAATAACAATGAATTATCGCGCCGAAATTAACATTATGCCACTTAAGGCCCTGCTTGACCCTCAGGGAAAAGCAATTACCAACAGTATGAAAAACATTGGGCTGCCTTTTATATCAAATGTAAGAATGGGCAAGCACATAACTCTCGAACTGGAAGCAGGCAGCAGCGATGAAGCCCGGGAAATGGTTGAAACTGCATGCAAAAAATTGCTGGCAAACCCAATTATGGAATACTATGAGTTTATGATATCCGAAATCACTTAATTTAAACCATCTGCCATGGCCGAATTTCACGATACGGGTAAAAAAGGAGAACGTCTTGCCATTGAGCACTTGGTAAAAAATGGGTATGCAATCCTTGAAACCAACTGGCAGAGCGGCCACAAGGAGATCGATATAATAGCAAAAAAGGGTGAGGTCGTGGTTTTCGTTGAGGTTAAAGCAAGAAAAACTGCTTTTTTTGGCGAACCCGAAGAGTTTGTCTCTAAATTCAAACAAAAGTTGTTAATCCAGGCTGCCAACAACTATCTTTCCCAAAAAAAACTAAGCCATGAGGTGAGATTTGATATAATCAGCATATTGTTCATGGGCAGCCAACTCCAGGTTAATCATATCGAAGAGGCTTTCTATCCAACTCTTTAACAGGAAAAGTTACATTAATTAAGGGAAAAGGTTATATAGAACGAGGCCTTAAACGAATAATATCAGGTAGTCAATTGCTTATTTAGAACTATTCTGAATGTAGTGCCCTTGTTTATCTCTGATTTTTTGACGAACAAACGGCCACGATGATAATTTTCGATTATACGTTTGCAAAGCGACAATCCTAACCCCCATCCCTTTTGTTTGCTGGTAAATCCGGGATTAAAAATTGCTTTATGAAATCCAGGTTGAATGCCTTTACCGGTATCGGAAATATCGACGATCACCTGCCTGGGGCGTTCTTCAATCTGTATCGATATGGTTCCCGAGCCGTTTATTGCATCAACTGCATTTTTCCAGATATTTTCGATTACCCATTCGAAAAGATTAATGTTCAGCGGCACAATAATTTCGCCGGAAGATGAATTAAAGTGGGATGACACTTTCTTTGATGTCCGGTTTTTCATATATCCGATTGCGTCGCGCGTTGCATCAACAACATTCACCGGTTCCAGTTTTGCAGGTGAACCGATTTTGGAAAAGCGCTCAGTAATGTTTTCGAGCCGCCGGATGTCTTTCGATATTTCCCGGAGAGTGTCGCCTTCAACACCTTTCATTCGTATTATTTCGAGCCACCCGACAAGCGATGATATCGGTGTGCCAAGTTGGTGTGCCGTTTCTTTCGACATTCCTACCCAAACATGGTTTTGTTCGGCACGACGGGCAGTGCTGAAAAGAATATAGGCAACAAGTAGAAATATGCCGATTACTGCAAACTGTACTACCGGATAATACCTTAGCTGGGTTAGTAAAAAGGAGTTGGCATACAACACGTGGCTTGTTCCAAAACCAGGTAGCTGGATAACGATTGGAGGGTTTTTCCCTGCAAGCGACCCAATTACCTGCGCAATTGCATTTGAGTCGGACTCAGCAGGAACATCAACATTCCCGGCGGCAATTATCCGGGTATGCGCACTATCGACAATTATAACAGGTACATTGGCCGAATTGACCACAACCTCCGAAATGAAAGAATGAATAAAATCGTCTAAAAGTTCTCGCAATTCGGTGAAAACCCTCGAATCGCGATAATACAGATATTGTGTTTCAAAACCGGGAACCATCTCGCTGGTTATATGAATCGGGGGATATTCGGAAAAATGTCCCTTCAACTCATCTGTGAAGTAAGCCGGATCACCGAACTTTGGATCAAGATTACGATGGTCGAGCACATTTCCTTCATTGTCGGTTATTAAAATGGGTATCGTGGTGTTAGAAGTGATGATTTCAACATAAATAATATCGATATTGGCCGACAGGGGCATTTCCATAATCCTGCGGTTGGCCATTGCCCATAAATCTACTCGCTTCCGCTCCTCATATTTTATTTCTTCGAAAAACCTCTCGGTGTAATTTACTAAGCTGGCACGTTGCTGAACCGCATCTGCCCATAAAATTACCCTCTGACGCTCGTCAGCAGCAATCCTTTTTACAATTGTATCGGTGAAATAAAGAGATACTGCCACAATAAGCAGGGCAAAAAACAGAAGCAGCCATTTCCAGCCTTGCATTCCCGAATTTAAGCCCAGACCCGGTATAAAACGAAAAGGATTCAACTTGATTAAAGGTTCATTTTAGAATAACGATTTAAAAAAATTGATAGTATGGAGCAGTATTTTTAAAAATTCCATTAACAGGTCTCAATGAATGGCAATTTCTAAAAATAATACATTTACAATTAAAGTTTTGCTCAATGCAAACTTTTGTAACTAATTTATGCCATTTATTTTTATATTTGAAAAATGGTCGGATTCGCGCAAAAGGTTTATTTCGGTTTTCATCCGTTAATAATTCGATTATTAAGGCCGGATGAACCCCGAAGGGCTCGCTGATAGCAAACTCGCATGTTGAATATTAATGAGTGTTTGTGTTTTGCGATTCATACTCTTTTCTAGTTAATAGGTAATTATTAAAAACATTGTTTTCAGCAAGATAAAACCAACTTACAATGGATACGTCTGAAAATGACAATTTGCAACCGGAATTAAATAAACTTCGCAAAGAAAATAAAAGATTATTGCGATTGGTCGAAAACCTGCTGCCGGAGGAGGAGAAAAATAACATTTTTCTTAAGGATAGCAACATTGACTTTTCAAATTACGGGAGCGATGGGCCAATTTTGCATTTTGTTTTAGACCAAAACGGCGTTATAAGGGTAGCATCAAGGGAA
>DATIKK010000290.1:0-13623 GCA_035477635.1 Bacteroidales bacterium
ATTTTCTACTCAGGAAATTACCGTTCAGGGAAGAACTATAATTAATGTTACTCTTGCTCCATCTGTTCTGGTAATGGATGAAGTAGTAGTTACAGCCCTAGGAATGTCTCGTGAAAGGAAGGCTCTTGGCTACGCCATGCGAACAATTGAAGCCGATGAATTAACACGGGCAAGTCCTACAAATTTTGCTTCAGCGCTTTATGGTAAGGCTCCCGGATTGCGGATTTCCAGTGCTCCCGGAGGGGCAACCAGCGCTGTAAACATTAACATCCGCGGGATCAATTCCATCACCGGAAGAAGCCAACCACTTATTGTTGTAAATGGCATTCCTATTCGCGATGGTGAAGTTTCAAACTTTGATTACTGGAGCGACCAAAGAATCAGGGGCAATGCCCTTATCGACATCAACCCCGAGGATATTGAAAGTATTAATATTCTCAAGGGTGCGTCGGCTGCAGCTCTTTATGGCTCAGAGGCCGTTAACGGAGTGGTATTGATAACTACTAAGAGCGGTAGAGGTGTTAGAGGAGTGGAGATAGACATAAACAGTTCCTTCTCCGTCGATAATGTGGCTTTTCTGCCCCGGTTTCAGAATGTCAGGGGGCCTGGTTACCCAACTACTGTTGCCAACGTAGGACAGAATGCTGACGGCTGGCTGTTTTTCGACAGAGATGGCGATGGCGTTGGGGAGACAAGGATGGTAATTGGAACCTCCTTAAACTTTGGACCCAGATTCGATGGACAACCTGCTATTAGCTGGGACGGTGTAGTAAGGCCTTACGAAGCCCAGATCGATAACTTTATGGCAATTTACCAGCCCGCTGTTACAGCACATACCACAGTTGGAGTTTCCTTTGGAGGTGAGCATGGCCACAGCAGGCTGTCATTAACAAGGCAGGACAATGAAGGAATTACGATTAATTCAAAGAACGAACGGAACATTGTCAACTTCAATACTACCTTTAATCTGGGTAGGAGGCTCAGAACAGACCTGCACATCAATTTTATAAACCAAATTACCAGAAACAGGCCGTTTTCTACAGACAGGACCATAAATAATTTTGCAGGGATGCTTACCCGGTTTGATAATGCAGAATGGTATGTTGACCGGTTTCAGACAAGCCTGGGTTACAGATTTGTTTCTGGGGCAGGAACCCAAAGCCTTACTCCCGCAGAGAATATCAGGGTTAACGGCTTCAGACCAGATTTTGCAGAGTATGTTTGGAATCTGCACAACAGGCAATCCTTAGAAAATTCTAATCGCCTCATAGCAAATCTGGCCAATACCTGGCAAATTTTTGACAACCTGAGTTTAAGAACCCGGATTGCAACCGATTATACAGCCGAAAGAAGCGAGGAATTTGAACACAACACAATACCCCTTGAATTTGGCAATTCGGGGTGGTTCAATATGGGTACTTTCAACAGCAATATTTTATACGGGGATGCTCTAATAGTCTTCAACCAGAATCTGACCCCAGACCTCCTGTTTAGTGCTACAGCAGGTTACACTGCCCAGCAAGACGAAATTTCAATATTAAGGCGCTCAACAGCCGGTGGCCTAAGCACCAGGAATTTCTTTGATATTGCTGCTTCGGTTGATCTTCCCACAAGTAGCTCCTCAAGGCGGACCCTTGTTAAAGATGCATTTCTTGGTAAAGTAAATCTGGACTTCAGGGGCTTTTTATTTGCAGAGGGCACTCTTCGTAGGGACCGTACCTCCACAATGCATCCTGACAATAATACATTTACGTATCCCTCGGTTAACTCCAGCTTTGTTTTCAGCGAGGCTTTTGAAATGCCGGAAATTATCAATTTTGGAAGGCTAAGGGCATCGTGGGGAGTAGTAGGTAATTTCCCGGATATTTATTTGGCAAATATTGCATATAACCAGCACACTCTGGGAGTGCAAGCGCCAGGAGGACGTCCAGTTCTTTTCACAACTCTACCGATGGCATTCGGAAATGAGGTAATTAAGCCGGAAGAAAAGCGGGAAATGGAATTTGGCCTTGAAATGGTGATGTTAAACTATAGGCTTCGTTTTGATATTGCTTATTATGACGGCCGGATAGTTGACCAGATACTTCCTTTCACCCTTCCTTCCAGCACTGGGGCTACTTCCGTGTTAACCAATATTGGCACGTTGAGGAACCGCGGGATTGAGTTTTCAATAAATGCAACTCCGGTTCAGACCAACAATTTCAGATGGAACACCATCTTTAATGTTGCCAATAATGTCAATGAAATAGTAAAACTAACTGATGGTGCGAGCGAACTGCTCCATCGCGATTTTGATGGTGGCGCAGCCCAGTTAAGATCAGTTGTCGGAAGACCTATGGGCGATATTTATATAAGGCCGCTGTTGATGCTCAACGGACAACCGGTAGTGGATCCTGTCCGTGGATTATACAGGGTTGACCCAAATAACTGGGTAAGGGGTGGCAACGCTATGCCCAAAGCCGTTGGCGGTTTGATCAACACTATTTCTTTCAGGAACTTTACTCTCGATGCAGTAGTTGATTTCAGGTATGGCGGGCATGTGATGCCAACAGGTATCAATTGGATGATCAGCCGGGGCCTTACCGAAGAAAGTCTGCAATGGATGGATACTGAACATGGTGGTCTGAGTTATTTTGTTTCAGGCGGCCAGAGAATCCTGATTACCCCTACGACACCAGCACCTCCAGGAGCGCAAGTATTTCATGACGGAATAATTTTTCCTGGAGTTGACCCTAACGGAAATCCAAATACAGCCATAGCTACAAACGCCGACTACTTTAGGTTAACCTATGGTTGGGGTGGTCCGGGTTGGAGTCCACATGGGAGGTATGAGCTTTTCGTAAAGGAAAACAATTATGTCAAACTCAGAAATATTACTTTGAGTTACACACTTCCCCGGGCGCTAACTGACAGATTTGGAATGGATAGAGTAGAACTTTCTGTGTTTGGCAGAAACCTATTTTTCTTTTATCGTGCCCTTAAACATTTGGACCCGGAGCAACTTACAGCCGGTTCCAGGTGGGACCAGCAAATCACAAATTCTGGAACGAACCCTGCTACCAGAACATTTGGCGCTTCGATCAGGGTTAGTTTGTAATTGTTGGCTTAATACTAAAAAGTGATAAAACATGGAAAAGAAAATAGCAATATTGATTTCGTTCCTGGTGGTAGTTGCTACTGCATGCACAAAGGAACAATTTGATGAAGCCTACAGGGACCCGGCGAGAATTACAGATACATCCGTTGAAAGGCAGTTTACAGGTTTCCTTAGGGCTAATGTTCATTATGTGGTTCCCCATTACTGGGACTTTTTTGTTGTCCGCAGGGCAACTACCAACCGCTGGACCCAAGCCACCGGATGGGTGAATGCCGAACGGCAGTACAGACCCGGCTCGGCTGCGATACAGGACCGATGGAACAATTTTTATGAGTTCCTTGCCCAGTTCAGGGAGTTTGAAAGGGTTTTCGCCAAATTACCTGAAGCTGAACGTAACCTCAAAAGAATTTACATGATAGCTGCCACCATCTACTTTTATGACCACACACAAAGGAAGGTTGATCTTCATGGAGATATTCCCTGGTCGCAGGCAGGTATGATGAGCACTCATGGCGGTAATTTCGGTATTTCCTACCCTGAGTATGATACTGCAGAATCTATTTACACCAAAATACTTGACGATCTGCGAGCATTCTCGGAGGAACTCAGCGCTATGGTAATCCCGGCAGGGGTACAAGTTGGGTTCACCACCCAGGATATTGTAAACCGCGGCAGCCTCGATTCATGGCGGCGATACAACAATTCGTTAAGGTTAAGAATGCTCCTTAGGGTTTCAGGAGTTCCTGCGTTCCAGGCAAGAGCTGCTACTGAAATGGCACTGATTCTTGCAAATCCGGCAAATTATGTTCTGGAGAACACTCATAATATTCAGATTAGGGTGCATGATGTAAATTCGGATATCCATGCCAGGGATTTCAGGGCAGGCCTCGAAGACTGGAGCGGTAATTTAGCTGGAAAAGCCATGATAGACCATATGTTGGCAAACAGCGACCCCAGGTTGCGGGTAATGTTCGAACCAGGAGCCAACGCTGCAGGGGTGTTTATCGGCCTCGACCCGTTAGCGCTTAGCTCGGTACAGGATGCGGCAGTTCTGGCTGGTACTGTGGCTTTAATTAACCGGTCAACTTTTAGCCGCAATCAGTTTTTTCCGGGCATGCTGATGACTTCAGCCGAGACCAACCTTAACGCCGCTGAAGCATTTTTAAGGGCAAACAATCTTATTGCCGCCAGAGAATCGTATGAACGCGCCATCAGAAATTCCATTGATTTTTATTTTAGCGTAAGAAACCTTAGTAATGATAATACCGTGCCTGTTCCAGCGCCACCTACTCCAGTGGAAATTACCAATTACCTTGCCCAACCGGGCATTAGCTGGGATGCAGCCACTACACTTAACGCCAGGCTAAATCTTATCGCTACCCAGAAATGGATAAATTTCAATGTGATTCAATCTATGGATGGCTGGGCCGAATACCGGAGGCTGGGGTTACCATCCCTCAGCTTTTGGGTTGATCCCACAGATGACCAAAATCAGCCTCCAGTAAGGTGGATTTACCCGGATAGCGAACGGATATTCAACACCGAAAACCATCAGAAGGTAGCCGCGAGAGATAACCTTACAACCAGGATTTTTTGGGACCCTAATTAATTTTATGTAAGGTCGATGAATTCAGTAACAATAGCCGGATTTAGCAACAAATTCGGCTATTGTTTTTTCCTGGTTAAATCTAAAGATTTAGGATAAATTGTTTCTAATACTGCAAAATATGAAAAAATCAATCGTTTTTTTGTTAGTTTTTTCCTTGGCCCTTTGCTATAAGGGAATGAGCCAATCAAAGCCTGCATATGTTTACACAAAACCAGATGATCCGAAGGTAGTTGAGCAGTTGGAGCAATGGCAGGATTTGAAATTTGGATTGTTGATGCATTGGGGTACATATAGCCAATGGGGAATAGTAGAATCCTGGTCGTTGTGCCCCGAAGACTGGGGTTGGTGCGAGAGGCGGATGGGAACCAATCCGCAATGCTACTTTAATTATAAGCAAGAATATGAAAATCTGAAATTAACATTCAATCCTGTTGGTTTTAACCCTGAAAGTTGGGCTAAGGCGGCCCGGCAGGCCGGAATGAGGTATGTTGTTTTTACCACCAAGCACCATGATGGGTTCAGCATGTGGGATACAGATTATACTGATTATAAAATCACATCGCCATTGGTTCCGTTTCACAGAAACCCAAGGGCTGATGTTACCAGAGAAATTTTTAATGCATTCAGGGAGCAGGGACTTTGGGCAGGAGTATATTTTTCAAAAGCAGATTGGCATTCTCCCTATTATTGGCATCCCTATTGGCCCCCATTCGACAGGAATGTGAACTATGATCCGGCAGTTTATCCTGAAAAATGGGAAAATTTTGTTCAGTTTACACATAATCAAATTTTGGAGCTACTAACCGAATATGGCGAAATAGATATTCTTTGGCTTGATGGAGGTTGGGTAAGGAAACTTACCCCCGAACAAATAAAAGCAGCTTACCTGCAACAAATAGAGCAGTATCCTTCAGGGTTTATAAAAAGCCGGATTGTGAACCAGGACATTCGAATGGATGAATTGGTTGCCAAAGCCAGGAAGAAACAGCCTGGTCTAATAGTTGTTGACAGGGCGGTGGAAGGCCCGCACCAAAATTATTTAACACCTGAAAACTATGTTCCTGAAGAGACCTTACACGTACCATGGGAGTCATGTATTATTTCCAGCGGGAGTTGGTCATGGATTCCCGATCCGAACTACCTTACATCTCGCCGGGCTATCCATAAGCTTGTTGAAATTGTTGCCAAAGGAGGCAATATGCTCTTAAATATTGCTCCCGGACCTGACGGAAGGTGGGATCAAGGGGCATACACCATGCTCGAGGGTATTGGAAGGTGGATGGAAATAAACAGCGAAGCTATTTACTACACGAGACCATTCAACCCTTATTCATCAGAAAACGTATGGTTTACACAAAACAGGCATACCAACAATGTTTACGCTATTTACCTTGCTGAAGAAAACCAGCAAACCTTGCCGCCGGTAATCGAAATAAACGGGGTGTTTCCGGCAGAAAATTCCAGAATCAGCCTGTTGGGTGCTTCCGGATATTTGAGGTGGCAAAGGACCGGGCAAGGAATCAGGGTTTATGTTCCTGCAAGGATACAAAGAAATCCTCCTCCCACCGAAGCATGGAGTTTGCGGATTACCAATATGAACTGATTACTTTTCTTTACAGCAATTGAATATTTCCAATAAATTAATTCAGGAATGATTTACAGACTTTCTTCAAACTTCAACAAAATTTTAATTTCTGTTATACTGCTGTTTATCAGCATGTCGGGATGGGGATCTCAAATTCACAATTTCCGCAACACACGGCTTACCATAGATGAGAGGGCTGATGCCCTTTTGGGGGAACTGACACTCCATGAAAAAATTGCAATGCTCGGGCATATCAGCCCACCGGTTGAGCGGCTGCAGATTCCTTCATACAACTGGTGGAATGAAGCGCTGCATGGTGTTGCACGGGCAGGAACAGCAACGGTTTTTCCTCAGGCAATTGGGTTGGCAGCCACTTTTGATTCCACACTGGTTTACAATATTTCCACATCTATCGCTACCGAGGCACGGAGTAAATTCAACCTGAGTACAGGCAGAGGAAGGCATCTTCAATATATGGGCTTAACCTTTTTCAGTCCCGCTATCGACTTATTCAGGGATCCTCGTTGGGGAAGAGGACAAGAAACCTATGGCGAAGACCCGTTTCTCACTTCCACAATGGGCAGGGCTTTTGTTACAGGGCTTCAGGGAAATATCCCCGGCATGTTAAAAACAGCAGCAGTGGCCAAGCATTTCCCAGCCTATAGCGGCCCGGAAGGCATCCGGCATTATTTTAATGCCATAATTGATGAAAAAGACCTCAGGGAATCTTACCTTCCTGCTTTTAAAGCGCTTGTTGACCATGGTGTTGCCGGCATTATGTGTGCCTACAACCGGGTAAATGGCGAACCATCTTGCACGGGAGAAACATTTCTGAGAAGATTATTAAGGGAAGAATGGGGATTTACCGGCATGTTGGTAACTGATTGTTGGGCACTTGACGATATATGGCTACGACACAGAGTAATTCCAACGAGGGTAGAAGTAACTGCAGCAGCAATAAAGGCAGGTGTTAACCTTGAATGTGGAAACATTTTGCAGCAGGATGTTGAACAGGCGATAAAAGAAGGATTAATTACCGAGGAGGATGTAAACAGGGCTTTGTTACCTAGCCTGAGGACGCAATTTAAACTTGGTTTTTTCGATCCGCCAGGCTATTCTCCATTTGCACATTTGGGAGCAGACAGTGTCAATACTCCGTTTAATATTCATTTGGCCCGAAGATCGGCTGCCCAAAGTATGGTTTTGCTCAAGAACAATGGAATTCTGCCTTTGAATAAGGAGAATATTGGCTCCATAATGGTAGTTGGTGAAAATGCCGCTTCAATTAATGCCTTGGTTGGAAACTACCATGGCTTGGCGCCAAACTTCGTAACCTTTGTTGAGGGTATAGTAAAGGCTGTTGGGCCGGGCATTTCTGTGAATTACGATTTGGGGGTAAATTATATTGATACCGTAAATTTTGGAGGGATCTGGGCAGCAAGCCTTACCGATGTAGTAATTGCAGTGCTTGGGCTGAATCCTTTGCTTGAAGGTGAGCGTGGCGATGCTTTTCTTGCAGCGGCTCAGGGCGACAGAATATCACTAAGCATCCCCCGTTCACACATTTTATATCTTCAAAGACTTAAGAAGGAGGCAAACAGACCTGTTATTACTGTTTTAACAGGGGGCAGCGCCCTGAATATCAATGAAATAAAACCATATTCCGATGCCATAATTATGGCCTGGTATCCCGGTGAACAGGGAGGTAATGCCCTGGCTGATATTATTTTTGGGAAAGTCTCACCTTCGGGGCGATTACCTATAACCTTTTACAATTGCCTAAACGACCTGCCCGACTTTACCGATTACAGCATGGCAAACAGGACTTACCGGTATTTCCAGGGCGAAGTTCAATTTCCGTTTGGATTTGGCCTAAGCTATACCTCATTCGATTATAAATGGGTCAGAAGACCGGGAAGAAGTTTTTCTGAAAACGATTTAATCAACATAAGGCTCAGGATAACAAATACCGGTGAATTTGACGCAAATGAAGTTGTTCAGGTGTATATTGGCTATCCTGAAGTGGAAAGGATGCCAATTAGAGAACTTAAAGGCTTTTACAATGTATTTGTAAATGCAGGTGAATCCAAAACAGTGAGAATAAATATCCCGGTAAACAATCTTAAAAAGTGGAGTTTGGACCAAAGAACCTGGAAGCTCTACCCGGGCAGGTATAGATTGTATGTTTCCAGAAATTCACAAGAGCACATTTTTATTGAGGAGTTCTCAATAGGGTCAAATGATTAAACAATTCTTTAAATGAGAAAAATTTTTGAAAAAACTAAAGTTATTAAGAGTATTGCCATTTTAGTAATATTTTCCGGATTTTTCCTGGCCTTTGGGTGCAAAAGGCCCGAAGAATTAAAAGATCTTGCCAAATATGTAGATCCCTTTATCGGAACCGACGGAAATGGTCATGTTTTTTTGGGCGCTCACGTACCTTTTGGAGCAGTTCAACTTGGTCCAAAAAATTATTACCGGGGATGGAACTGGACGTCAGGATATCATTATTCCGATTCGGTGTTAACCGGATTTGCTCATTTAAGCCTGAGCGGCACAGGGATTGGAGATTTGGGCGATGTATTGTTGACCCCCTTTACGGGGCCTTTGCATTTTTCGCCCGGAACACTTGAAAAGCCGCTTGAAGGATATGCTTCACTCTATTCCAAAGAAAATGTTATCGCTGAGCCCGGATTCTTTTCAGTAATTCTTTCATGCTACAACATTAAGGCGGAGCTAACTACTACACGTAGGGTCGGGTTTCATAGATACACCTTCCCGGAAAATGACAGTTCCAGGATTGCCATTAACCTGGAATTTGGATTAGGAGGATGGGAATTCCCCATCAACACCAGTCTCGAATTGCTCAACGATACAACACTTGTTGGGTTTCGACATTCAACAGGATGGGCAGCCGACCAAAGGGTTTACTTCGCGATTGTACTTTCCAGGCCAATTGAAAAACTGGATTTTCTAAATGACATTCAACAGGTTAAAAACCCCGAGCCAGTGGATTCTGCAGTAACAGGGGTGTTGACATTTGCAACCAGCCATAATGAACAAATATTTATTAAGGTAGGTATCTCTCCGATTAGTATCCAAGGGGCTTTGAATAACATCAGAAATGAAATACCTCACTGGGATTTTGACAGGGTTCGCATGGAAGCACGAAACTATTGGAACAGGGAGTTGAACAAAGTCCAATTTGAGCATCCAGACCAATCTGTTAAACGAATCTTCTACACCGCAATGTTCAGGAGTTTTACTGCACCGGTTTTATTTAATGACTACGATGGCAGTTTTTGGGGTACTGATAAGAAAGCGCATCTTGATCCCGGATTCCAAAACTATTCCATTTTTTCCTTATGGGACACATACCGGGCGGTTCATCCCCTTTTCACAATCGTGCAACCCGAAAGGGTCAACTGCATGATCAATTCGATGCTGACTATTTACCAACATCAGGGGAAGTTGCCTGTGTGGCACCTGTTGGCCAACGAAACCAACACAATGCCAGGCATAAGCGGTGTGCCTCCGGTTGTAGAAGCAGTAATGAAAGGGTTTGACGGTTTCTGCCACAATCTTGCATTTGAGGCGGTGAAGGCAACGGCCCTTGGCGATGAGTTTGGGTTAGACTATCTGAGAACAAAAGGTTTTATTCCTGCCGATCTTGAAAGGGAATCAGTATCGAAAGCGCTCGAATATGCAATATCCGACTGGGCTATTGCCCGTTTTGCCGAAAAAATGGGAGATTCGGCAAATGCAGCTTTGTTTGATAAAAGATCGAAAGCATACAAAAAATATTTTTGCCACGAAACACGGTTCATAAGAGCAATAATGAGCGACGGCAGGTTCAGGACACCTTTCGACCCCTTCGAAGCTATTCATATGTATGGCGATTATTCTGAGGGCAATGCATGGCAATACACCTTTTTGGTACCACAGGATGTGAGCGGACTAATCGAATTAATGGGTGGTGAGCAGGCCTTCGGTGCAAAACTCGACAGCCTCTTTGTGGTAACAGGCTACATGGGACCAGAGGCTTCACCCGATATATCCGGATTAATAGGTATGTATGCCCACGGAAACGCTCCAAGCCACCATATTGCCTACCTATACCCTTTCATTGGCCGCCAATATAAAACCGCCAGAATAGTTAGGCAGGTAATGCAAACTTTCTATACGGATGAACCCAAAGGACTGCCTGGAAATGAGGATTGCGGGCAAATGTCGGCATGGTATATTTTTTCGGCTATGGGGTTTTATCCTGTTAACCCCGTCAATTCAGTTTTTGTTTTCGGGTCACCATTAGCGCATAAAGCCACCATAAATCTCCCGGGAGAGAAAAAATTTGTAATTGAGGCACATAATAACAGCCCCGAAAATATTTACATTCAATCTGTTAGTCTCAACGGAGAACCTTATTCGCGCAGTTTTATTACATACCAGGAAATTATGCATGGAGGTAAACTGGAGTTTTTCATGGGCAATACACCAAATATACAGTTTGGTGCCAGCCTGGTTGACAGGCCAATTGAGAAAATAATTACTGATTAAATTCCAATTTGTTAGGTGTCTCATCTGGCCTGGGTGTGATGAGACACTTAACCTATTAACTGCAAACTTTTTAAACACAAAAAAGTATGAAAATTAAGGTTGGATTAATTGGTGGTGGTGAGGGCTCCTTTATTGGAGCTATTCATTACCGTGCGGCTATGCTCGATGGTTATTTTGAATTGGTATGCGGAGCCTTCAGCAGTGACCCGGAAAAATCCAGGAAAGCAGCCCCTAAGTATCATATAGAGGAAGGCCGTGCGTATCCTTCATGGCAGGTTATGTTGATAAAAGAAGCCCGACGACATGCTAATGACCGGATGGAGGCTGTCATTATTACTTCCCCAAACAACCTGCATTACCCCCAGGCTATGATGGCCCTGGACATGGGCTTCCATGTGATATGCGACAAGCCGGTAACAATTTCTTTGGATCAGGCCATCGACCTGCAGAAAAAGATAAAAGAAACAGGACTGATATTCGCCCTGACGCATACCTATACAGGTTATCCTATGGTTATGGAAGCCCGCGAGTTAGTTTTATCAGGAAAAATAGGAAAGATTAGGAAAGTGGTTGCAGAGTACCCACAGGGATGGCTTTCAACATCACTCGAGAAAGACGGGCAAAAACAAGCAGCCTGGAGAACCGATCCGGCACTAAGCGGGCCTGGTGGGTGTCTGGGCGATATCGGAGTGCATGCCTTTAACCTGATTGAGTACACAACTGGGCTTGAGCTTGATGAACTATCTGCCGATATAACTACGTTTGTGCAAGGAAGACTTCTTGACGATGACGTTTCGGTGCTGCTGAGGTTCAAAGGCGGGGCTAAAGGAATTTTGCACTCAAGCCAGGTTCTGGCCGGTGAAGAAAACGATATCAATATCAGAATATATGGTGAAATAGGAGGATTAGAATGGCACCACAAAGATCCAAACACACTGCTGCTGAAGATGCTCGGGCAACCGGTGCAGATTCTCCGGGCTGGTGGAAACTATTCAAATCTGTCGGCAATTGCCATTTGGAATTGCCGTACACCAGGCGGACACCCTGAAGGATACCTTGAAGCTTTTGCCAATTTATACAGAAATGCAGCTTATGACATAATGCAGTACAAGGACAAAAATTTCATTAAACCTCCGTTCATAAAATACCCCTCCATTGCTGAAGGGGTAAGGGGAATGCGCTTTATCGAAAGAGTTATTGAATCCTCAAAAGGCCAGGCCAAATGGCTAAGCTATCAATAAATTAAGGTTCAGAAGTTCAGGGTTACAGACCTGCTCCCCTGCCCTGCCCTGTCGAATGCTCTTAGCTTGACGGTAGTTCCTTCGGGCACCGAAACTGGTGTACTATAAAGCTCTGATTGCTCTGAAGGCTCTGAACCGTCAATTGTGAAGCGAATGTCGAGGCCGGGCAGTTCAATGTTTGCATGCAACCTGCCTTCCTTTATTATTGCTCCCGGTAATGGAATCCTGTAATTGAACCCTCCGTGCAACTCAGATAGCCTCGGTAGTTCTCTCCTTGCCAGTGTGTTGGCAAAAATATTCCAACCATCCTGCACTTGTTGATTCCTTAAAACCTTATCAGTAGTTGTTTCCCAAATCCTTTCCGGAGCCCAGGCCGACTCGCTAAATCCGATCAGCTTCGGCAACAGGTAGTACTCTAACATTTCCTGTCCAAAAATGGTTTCACTCCAAACCTGGGCCTGAAGGCCAAGAATATTTTTGCGAGCTTCAGGTTGCAACCTCTCCATACCTGCAAAGGCTACTTCGTAATCAAGCGGAGCTCCCATTGGCGTTTTCATTGTAGAATAAAACACATTAAAAGGATTGTAGTGCCAGGGCTCCTTTGCCCCGATAAATCCACCCCAGTACAACCCGGGTTCCTTAGGATCATTGTTATAGGCAAGGTCGAAATAAAAATTGGTAACATGGCAAAGCACTACAGGAAAACCTGTGTTAGCAAAACGATATGCCAAATCTTTCTGACCCCAGAGATTATTCCATGCAAAGGGTATTACAGAGCCTCCGGCAAAGTCAGGGTTCACAACATGAACACCATCAATTGACTTGTGCAATGCAATCTCTTCCCAACCAGCCATTCGGAGGTTCCTTTCCTCGAAAATCTCAAGGGCCCGCCTTGTGAAATACA
The DNA here is from genome assembly GCA_035477635.1 of Bacteroidales bacterium. Lineage (GTDB taxonomy): Bacteria > Bacteroidota > Bacteroidia > Bacteroidales > UBA7960 > UBA7960. The sequence goes on from DATIKK010000290.1 coordinate 12,994, forward strand.
CATGCATATTAGCAGGATGGGTTATTTCCGGCATAGTTTTCATTAAAGCATCAATCATTGGCGACCTGCTCCAGGCGCCTCGCGGAACCTCATCGCCTCCAATATGCACAATGTCTAAAGGCGCTCCTGCCTTGGCATACATCCCAATAAGTTCATCCAGAACTTTTTCCAAAAAATGATAGGCACTTTCGCGGGCCACATTTACAACATTGTCGGTAAAAAATTGAGCGGAATAATATTCGGAAGTTTCATCCGGATCAATCAACCTGAATTCGTTGGCCGCTTCTTCGTTGCCCTCGGCCATAAACCGCTCGTAACGGGCTTCCATGGCTTTGATGGCAGCACGGGCATGACCCGGAAGATTTATTTCAGAAATTACCGTAATATGCCGGTCATTAGCATAGCGCAAAATTTCGATAAAATCTTCAACAGAATAATACCCGCAACCAAAGCGCCCCTTTGTATTTGGAAAAGGACCAGAGCCATATGCAGGATGAAGGGCTGCGGCAGCTTTTGTAGTATGACCCCTTTGTGCGCCAACCTGCGTCAATTCAGGCAACCCGGGTATTTCAAGACGCCAGCCCTCATCGTCGGTCAGATGCAAATGCAATACGTTAAGCTTATAAAAAG
>DATIKK010000291.1:0-2854 GCA_035477635.1 Bacteroidales bacterium
ACAGGTAAAGCGACTGGAATATCGCATGTATTGTATGGCCGTAAAGAAACCTTTCATTGCAGCGCCCGTATTACAGGACAAAATCCGTTTCTAAGCCTCGAATTCAAGGTAAACAAACCATTTGGGAAGGCAAATAAGGGGATTACCGGAAACATCAATACTAAACTTGTAGGAGAGTACAATTTTGAGAATATTCTTGCCGCGCTCACAATTGGACTTTATTTTGGTGTATCGCCAGAAAAAGCCCTCCAGGCAATTGAAGCCTATGAACCATCCAACAGCCGTTCGCAACTTATTGAAAACAAACGAAATACAATTTTGCTCGATGCCTATAATGCCAATCCCACTAGCATGACGGCTGCAATAACAAATTTTGCCGCATTTGGTAAGGCTCCGCGAGCAGTATTGTTAGGCGACATGCTCGAAATGGGAGAAAGCAGTTGGGATGAACACCAGCAAATAGTCGAATTATTGAAAAAAAGTCAATTTGAATTAAAAATTCTTGTTGGGGAGGAATTCATGAAAACTGCTTTTCCACAATCTGGCTTCATGTCATTTGGTAATTCGGAGGAGGCATTAGCCTGGCTTAAAGAAAATCCCCTGCAAGGATTCCATGTATTAATTAAAGGTTCGCGAGGAATTCGCATGGAAAAAACCCTTGAGGCGCTTTGATATGAAAGGTTTGAGTGCAATCGGATTAATGTCGGGCACTTCGCTCGACGGCCTGGATTTAGCCTGGTGTAAGTTTGTGCAAAAACCATTTGGTTGGGAATACAAGATAATTTCTTCCGAAACCATCGAATACTCGAAGCACTGGGAAAAACGGCTGCGTAGTGCAACGGAATTGCCGGGCAGGGAACTGTTACAATTGCACGAGGAATACGGCCGGTTTTTGGGAGCAACCACCAGAAAATTTATTAAGAAATACGACATTCCACCAGAAACAATTATTGCCAGCCACGGCCATACGGTTTTTCATGTGCCAGAAAATGGATATACGTTTCAGGCTGGAAGCGGAGCTTCAATTGCAGCAGAAACCGGACTAACGGTTGTAAGCGACTTCCGCTCAGCAGATGTTGCACTTGGAGGACAGGGGGCGCCCCTAGTACCTTTGGGAGACGAATTGCTCTTTCCTGAATACGATTTCTGTCTGAATATAGGCGGTTTTGCTAATATATCGTTCAGAAGGGATAAGAACAGAATTGCCTTTGATATATGCCCTGCAAACATTTTAATTAACCACCTGGTAATAGCAGCCAGAATACCTGGAGAAAGCAAAATAAAGAAACAAAACCATAGGAGGCGTTTTTTAACTTTCGATCCCGGAGGAAGTATCGCTAAGCATGGAAATTTAAATGCAGAACTTTTGAAGGAACTTAACGAATTAGACTACTATAAACTAACCGGGCCTCGCAGCCTGGGTTTGGAGTGGGTCAACGAAAATGTTTTCCCGATAGTGGATTCTTTCGCAATATCTCTGGAAGACAAATTACGAACCATTTACGACCATATTGCCATGCAAATATCTTCAGTCGTAAAAGCTGAAAAAGGAAAGAATAAAATACTTGTAACAGGAGGAGGAGCAATGAACCTGTTTCTTTTAGAACTGATTAAAAGCAAATCGGAACCTGAAGCCAGGATTGTAATTCCCAGCCAGGAAATAGTTCATTTTAAAGAGGCCCTTATTTTTGCATTCCTGGGTGTATTGAGGATTTTAAGGAGGGTAAATACGCTTAGCATGGTTACCGGAAGTCGCTATGATCATTCTGGCGGGGCAGTTTACCTCGGAAAAACTTTCTATGAGGAATTCTAAAGTAAATTGTAATGAATACCTACCTCCTGGTTGTACTTCTCTATTTTGGGTTAATAACTTTAATATCGTTTTTTACAAAAAAGCTGGCAAGCAGGTCGGCTGCCGACTTTCTGATTGCAGGCCGTAATCTGGGTACCATTGCCTGTTCGGTGGTTATTGCGGCAGAATGGCTTGGCGGTATGAGTACAATTGGGGTTAGCGAAAAAGCTTTTACTACGGGCACCCTGAAACCAATTCTTTACAATTTTTCGACGGCATTGGGCATGGTGGTAATCGGATTCACCGTGGCCAGGCATTACCGTGAAAAGCAGGTGCAAACTGTTAGCGAAATGTTGGAGCAACTTTTTGGACCTCGCGCAAGGTTGGTTTCGGCTATTGCCTTTCTATTTGCATATATTGTACTTGCATTTGTTCAGCTTCAAACTGCTGCCAGCGTCATTTCGGCAATCTTTAACATTACATGGTTGCAGTCGATATTAATTTCAGCCTTTTTAATAAGCCTTTATACAATTTTTGGGGGTATGCACTCTATTGCCTTAGCGGGAATTATTCATGTTATAGTTATGTTTTCAGGCATTGGCATGGCTGTGTTTATAGGAATGAACGATATTGGAGGGCTTGAAGGCTTGAGGATGGCGCTAATTTTGCAAGGCTCGCCCAACGATATGTTTAATCCGTTTAGCGGCGAAATCAGCTACGCCTGGAGCCTTGTTCTGGGAGGTATTCTGGGTGGCATGGCAGGCCAGGCAAGTATCCAACCAGTATTTGCCGCACGAAGCCCTTTAACTGCAAAACGGGCTGCGATATTGTCGGCATTTTTTATTGCTCCCTTTGGTTTGATGATTGCCCTGCTGGGTTTGTTAGCAAGGACCGGAATCTATTTCGATATAAGTTCTTCTTCAAGCCCTCTGTGGGATACAAGCCTGCAACAGATAAACCCTAAAATGGTTTTGCCTGAACTCCTTATTTCGCCGGAGTTTATCAATCCGGTTGCCGGAGGTTTGGCGCTGGCTGGTATTCTGGCTGCAATCCTCTCTACGG
>DATIKK010000292.1:0-20353 GCA_035477635.1 Bacteroidales bacterium
TGGAGGCTTTCGCAAAGATGATCCGACGCCTTTCCCCCGGAGGGGTCATTGCCATAAGTACCTGGAAAGACCAACCACCACGGCACAGCCTCAAAATTGCAGCAACTCTGTCGCAGGCAGCATTAGAAGCAGGATTCGAAAAGCCATCAGAACACATTGTTGCCGTAAGGTCGTGGGGTGCTATAACTTTTTTGTTGAAAAACTCACCTTTTAGCCAGTCCGAATTGGAACGTGTAAGAGAATTTTGCCTTACAATGCATTTCGACCCTCTTCTTTTACCCGAAATAACATTGGATGAAAGGTCCACTTTCAATGACATTTCCGACCCTGCATTTTTTCAAATGCTCGACTCTATTGTAGCAGGTAATCCTTTGAGCCTGTATGATTATGAATTTAATATTAAACCTGCTACTGACAATAAGCCATATTTTTCTCATTTTATGCGGTTAGACCGCATTGGTGAACTAATCAGGGATTTTGGGGCAGGACAGTTCCCTTTTCTCGAACTCGGTTTTTTAACCCTAATAGTAGCTTTGAGTCAGAGTGTATTACTGGCCGTAATTCTCATTATACTTCCATTATTCGTCCTGAAAAAAAGCACCCACAATAAAACGGCCACCCTGCTTTATTTTGGTGCATTGGGTCTGGGATACATGTTTGTCGAAATATTGCTGATCCAGAGGTTTGTCCTTTTCCTTGGGCAACCCATTTATGCAGTGGTTGCTGTAATAAGTACCATGATGGTTTTCAGCGGAATAGGGAGCCTGCTTTCACAAAAACTCGAAGCAAAAATATCTAACATCCGGCGCATAGGATTTGGTGTTTCAGCTATTATCATGGTTTTGCTGTTCTTCCTGACACCACTGCTGGAGGCTACTTTAGGCCTGAGCTCCTGGATAAAAATTGCTATCAGCTTAATAGCCATTGGACTCCCGGCCTTTATCATGGGTATGATGTTTCCATTGGGAATAAGGTATCTTCAAGGGCATGATGCCTCTCAAATTCCCTGGGCATGGGGTATAAATGGCTGCCTTTCGGTAATTAGCACCTCACTGGTTACCCTGATTTCTCTTAAGGCAGGATTCTCGGTTGTAATATTGATTGCTGCAATTGCTTATTTGTTTGCCTCTGTGGCATTTTTACTCAACCGGAAAAAATTGAAAGTATGATTGAAAGAATCACCAGCCTTCAAAACCCACTTGTAAAAGCCATCCTTAAACTTCAACAAAAACCATCCGAACGTGTTAAAACCGGAAATTTTGTTGCAGAGGGCAGGCGTGAGGTTTCGTTGGCATTGCGTTACGGGGTTGAACCAGAGTGGCTGGTAATTTGTCAGGATTTTTTTTCGCCTGATCCGGCATATCCAATTCCTTTTTCGGCGGTTACTCAAAACCGGCAGATTGAAGTATCTGAAGGGGTTTACAACAAGCTTGCCTACCGAGGGCAATCCGAAGGCATAATTTTAGTGGGCAAAAGCTCCCCAATTAAACTTAGTGAATACAAAGCGGGCGAAAATCCTTTGATTTTACTCTTAGAAGGTATTGAAAAACCGGGTAATCTCGGAGCCATATTGCGTACAACCGATGCAGCAGGAGTAGATGCTGTATTTCTGTGCGATGCCCGCACCGATATTTACAATCCCAATGTTATCAGGTCGAGTCTCGGTTGTGTGTTTAGCCAGAAATTAATTCATTGTACTAGCGGTGAAGCCATTGCCTGGTTAAAATCAAAGGGTATTCAAATTATTGCTGCTACGCCTCATGCCCCCAACGTCTATTTTATGGAAGATTTTTCAGGCCCTTCGGCAATTGTTTTTGGAGCTGAAGATACCGGACTTAGCCCTAAATGGCAAAATGTGACAGATAAGACAGTAAATATTCCTATGTTGGGAATAATTGATTCCTTAAATGTGGGAACTTCTGTGGCCATAATTACATTCGAGGCTGTTCGTCAGCGACAATAAATTTCATCCAAAAATAATTTTATGGTTAAGGTCGGATTACTCCCTGCCGGCATGCAGGGGACTCGCATGATGCATTTTAGCTTCGCTTAACTTCGTTTCCTCCGTGTTTGTGCTATACGAATCATGCTCGTTTCATGCCTAAAAAGAGATTTATTCTGCTTTTTGACTTTTTCTACGCTTTAGTTCGGTTTCTATGAGTAGTAATTCTTTTGATGTTTGGCCTGCCACTGAGGTGTTTTCTTCGGCACGCCTTATGAGGTAAGGCACAACCGTTTTTACCAGACCAAAGGGTACATATTTGGTTACCCGAAATTCATCGGCAGCTAATTGATAGCTTATGTTATCGCTCATCCCCAATAATTGCGAAAAAGAAATATTCGGGTGCGCCCTTTCTATACCCATTGATATAATTTTCCCGGCGGCTAATGCGCAACTTAGCTCATTGTGAGTTCCAATGCAAACCGCCATCTCATCAACATGATCCAAACAAAAAGCCACAGCTTCGTCGAAAGCCTTGTCGGTTGCTGGTTTGTTTGGGTAAATGGGTGATTTGTAGCCCAGGCGTAATGCACGTTCACGTTCTTTCTCCATATAAGCGCCCCGTACGAGCTTCACTCCCGGATAAATACCTTTTTGCCTTGAACGAATAAAAATATCTTGAAGGTAATCGATCCTGTCGGTCCGGTACAGTTGAAGGGTTGTAAAAACGATTGGCTTTACTTTGTTGAATGAAAACATCATCGCTTCGGTTATTTCATCAACTACCCTCTGTATCCATGATTCCTCAGCATCGACCATTACAGGAACTCCAAGCTCAAAGGCAGTTTGACAAATCATCCGGAAACGACCTTGCACCCTCTCGTACTCCATAATTTCTTCTTTAGACAGGGTTTTTCCCTCCTGAATATTCTCCAGCAAGGTTACCCTTGCCACTCCCGATGGCTTAAAAACAGCATACGGTATGTTTGAATTGGTTTTGGATTTTTTTATTGTGGCAAGTACCTGACTGGCAGTGTAGTCTAAATCAGATTCGGTTTGTTTACCCTCGGCAGAGTAGTCGAGAATAGTTTTTATATTCGACATGCCAAGTTTATTAATAACCTCATCACACTGGTCAATGGTTTCTCCTCCGCAGAAATGACTGAAAACAGTTGGTTTGAGAGCCCATTTAACCGGAATCCCGACCAAGATAGCCAGCCGAATAAAGGCGCTACCAAGCTTAACCAGAGTAGGGTTTGCAATAAGCCTGAACAACCACCTGGCGCGTTTTAAATAACCAGTATGCTTATCATGAAAGGCCAGAGATGTATTGTCGAAGGTTATCATGGCGATAAGATTAATGTGCGGCAAATTTATAAAATCAGGCTTTAAAGATTTTGCTTGCAAACATATTTTTTAATAAGTTTTGCCTTATTTGTCAGGGATACTCAGGAATATTTATTTTTGTGTGTAAAAGTTGACCAATGAACACTCCGGAACGCATGCTTAATCATCCGGTATTTTTCGACGAGACCGGAATCAGTCATTTAAGCTCTTTTTTAAAATACCATGTTAAGCCACGCGAATCAATTTTTGTTTTGACCGATGAAAATACAAATAAGCATTGCCTGGAGTTATTCGAATCGAAACTGCATCCGGAATTTGCTGCAAGCGTAATTGAAATACCTTCAGGCGAAAAAAACAAAACCATTGAAACATGCAGTATCGTTTGGAACTCCCTTACCAGGAACCTTGCCGATCGGCAAAGTATTCTGATTAATCTTGGAGGCGGTGTTGTATGCGATGTGGGTGGATTTGTGGCTGCCGTTTTTAAACGCGGCATACGGTTTATGCACATGCCTACTAGTCTGATGGCCATGGCCGATGCCAGCATTGGTGGAAAAAACGGCGTTGACTTCCTTGGGTTAAAGAACATTTTGGGGACTTTTACCCAACCAATGGCCGTTTTTATTGATCCCCGGTTTTTGGACACTTTGCCCGAACGCGAAATGAATAATGGGTTTGCTGAAATGCTTAAACACGGCCTTGTTTCTGAATATTCATTTTTTGAACAACTTGTTGAAAAGGGTTTTGAAAACCTGACTTCAGAGGACATAAGGATTTCGGCCGAAATTAAGTCAGATATAGTGCAACGCGATCCTTTTGAAAAAGGAATAAGAAAAGTACTAAATTTTGGCCATACGGTGGGGCATGCACTCGAAAGCTACTCCCTGCTTCACGACGAACGGCCACTTTTGCATGGCGAAGCCATTGTTCTGGGAATGATGGCGGAAGTTCTGCTTAGTGAAAAGCATAAACTTATTACACCAACTGAAACCGAGCCTATTCTTGCCGGATTGTTTGAATTTGCAGTGCTTTACGATTTTAATAATCATTGCATCGAATCCATGATTGAATTTATGGCTAACGATAAAAAAAGCCAGGCAGGCATTCCGGGATTCAGCCTTATGCGAAAACCCGGCCAGATTGTTACAGGTTATGAATGTAACCGGGAAGAGATAGTAGAAGCATTGAAAGAGTTAAATGACATATTCAGGGACAATTAATAATCATGAAGGAAAAACTCCTGTTGGTTAGCCCGCCTGAAAATGGATTTCTGCAGGGAACCGTATTGCTACCGTCTTCAAAAAGCATTTCAAACAGGGTGTTAATAATCAGGGAGCTTTGTCGAACCAGTTTTCCCATAGAAAACCTTTCTCATGCAGACGATACTCAAATTCTGCTTCAGGCTTTGGCCATTGCAAAATCAACACAACGGGCAATCGACGTTGGTCACGCGGGCACTGCCATGAGGTTTCTGACGGCATACCTTGCTACCTGCGACAACCATTTTGTTTTGACCGGATCGGAACGTATGAAAAAGCGGCCAATAGGAGCTTTGGTTAATGCGCTAAATAGTCTTGGTGCGAAAATTGATTTTCTTGGAGAGCCTGGATACCCACCATTAAAAATTAAAGGGCAAAAACTAAAAGGCGGAAAAATAACCATAGATTCAGGTACGAGCAGCCAGTTTATAAGCGCCCTGCTTTTGATAGCGCCCCGGTTCGAAAAAGGCCTGGAGTTGACCCTGACAGGCATACCTGTTTCGTCGAGTTACATAAAGATGACCTTGAGTTTAATGGCATATTTCGGGGTTGAAAGCCGGTGGGAGGGAAGTACTATACTGATTTTTCCGGGACAATATCTAAACCTCCCAATAACCATTGAGTCAGATTGGTCGGGAGCATCCTACTTTTATTCTGCCCTAATGCTGGCAAGAGGTGGAGAAATTTTTTTTCCCGGTCTTAGCCCAAAGAGCCTTCAGGGTGATGAAACACTCTACCGGTGGTTTGATGAGCTCGGGGTTTCAACCCGGTTTACATCTGATGGCGCCATTGCTTCTAAAGCTGGCCAATCTCCTGATTTTTTCAAAATAGATTTTACTGATACTCCCGACATGGCTCAAACGATGTGTATGGCATTTGCCGCGTCAAACCTTCAGGCAGAGTTCTCTGGCCTAATTACACTGCCATTAAAAGAAACCGATCGAATAAATGCGCTTCAAACCGAAATAATCAAGTTAGGCTACAAGTTATTACATTCAGGAAGCGGGGTTTGGCAATTGAAAAAAACACAATCCAACGCTATAATTAATGACTTATGCTTCGACACCCACAACGATCACCGCATGGCTATGGCTTGCGCACCGCTTGCATTGAAATACGGCCAAATTGCAATCAGGAATCCTGATGTGGTAAAAAAATCTTTTCCTGATTTCTGGGAAAATATTGCAAAAGTTGGATTTAAGACAGAATTCCAACCTATCCTATAAAGTACTTTGAGGTTACCCTTCCGTTGGTAATTCCCATTGGGTCAATAAAAGCTCTGACAACCGATTCGAGTTCAGGGCTTTCTTCTTCGAGTGATGGCATTACAGTCAGTATCGGTATTTCCGCTTTGTCGATCAATGTCTCGGTTGAATTCTGGCCAAAAATGTCGGGTATTCCACCGTCTTTTTCGGCAACGATCATGATCAGGTCGGCTTCAGTCCTTTCCGAAAATTTCATTAATGCTTCAGGCCAGTCTAAACTTGGATCAACACACAAATCGGTGGTTACGGTCAACCCCAATTCTGCATAAATGTCCTTAACCTTTTTAAGCAGAGCTTGTTTGCTGATCAATTTGGCAGGGTTATGAGTACCCAGAAATCCAAAAACTTTGATATTAGCTCCAAAATAGTGCGAGAACTTAATGGATTTAAGAATCTTTTGAGTACTTTCTGCCGAGAAATCAATCGGTAATACAATATTCTTATAACCCACATGTCGGTGCAACTTTTTAACCAGCAAAACAGGAACCCTTGAGCTACATACTACCTTATATGCATAGCTTCCCATAATGTGCTGTACACCCTTTTTCCCATGTATTCCAATTACTATGAATTCGGCCTTTATTCTGTCAGCAACATCAGCTATGGTCGTAAAGATGTTTCCCTCTTCAAGCACCCAGCTAACCTCGACATCTCCCTTTTTTTTGATCCACGCAGCAGCTTCCCTCATTTTCGCCCCGAGTGCAACTTCTTTGGGAGTACCCAGTACCTTCTTCCCTACTACATGCAACAGGACAATTTTCCGGTTAAATTGTCTAGCCAAATTAACCGCGTGGTCCATTGAATAGCGGGCTACTATAGAAAAATCAGTAGGAATAAGTAAAGTTTCACGCATTGTTATGATTCAGTTATACTTCGGTTTTTATCGTGTAAATTTAAAAAAAAAATTGAACATTTTCATGAAATTTCCAGATAATAGCTCGAAGAACAAAACACACATACCTTCATTGTGTATTTATTTTCAGTCAAACTAATATTAATCATACCAGATCACGACCACATTTTACCCTGCCAGGTATCCAACTCTGCCATTTTTTTTTCTATTCGTACGGTAACCTGGTCGCTCCTTATGCCACCCCAGTGGTTGGTTCCTGTACGAAAGCCAGGTGGTATTTCGCCGGCAAGCCTCTCAATACTTATATCCGGGCGGAGACTTTCAATAAACTTAATAACAAACTCCACGTATTCTTCAATGGAAAATAAATCGAAACGCCCGGGGTAATGCTGAAACTCTGAAGCCATTGGGGTTCCTTTTATGATTTGAAGCTGGTGGAATTTTATTGAATTGATCGGCAGATGCGAAAGAATTTGTGCTTGATTGAGCATCATACTGCGCGTTTCGCCCGGCAATCCAAAAATTATATGCACACCGGTATGCAATCCACGAGATGCCGATAGCTCAACAGCTTTCACCGAATCTTCGAAGCTGTGGCCCCTGTTAACCTTCTGCAAGGTGCTGTTGTAACACGATTCCAATCCGTATTCAATACTGAAATAATAATTTTTGGACAGAGCAGCAAAAAAATCGAGTTTTTGCTCATCTATACAGTCAGGTCTTGTACCCACCGCAATTCCAGAAATGTCAGGATGCGAAAGAGCTTCCATGTATAATTCCTTCAGATGATCGAGATTTGAATAAGTGTTGGAATAAGCCTGAAAATAGGCTATAAACTTATTGGTTCTTCGGTATCTGCTTTTCAGAAAACCTACCCCTGCATCAATCTGCTGCTTTATTGAAAGTCCTGCGTGGCAATAGGAAGGGCTGAATCCCCGGTTGTCGCAAAAAGTGCATCCTCCGGTACCGACAGTTCCATCGCGATTGGGGCAGCTAAAACCAGCGTTAATAGAAACCCGTTGCAACCGGCTACCGTATAGTTTCTTGCATTGGTCGGCCCATGAATTGAACCTTCGTTTATTTCCCCAGAAATAAGTCAATTTTTTTTAAAATCAGATTCGAACGAAAGGTTCTGAAAATTGAATTATTAAAATGACGCTTTAAAAATGGTTGAGAAAGTAGCTGAAAATTACCTTATCCTGTCGGCGGAACGCACCAATAGTTCATCCTTTTTAATTGCCCTGATAGCCAACACAACCAGAACCATGGCTGCAAGCGGCAGGAAAATTCCAGCGCCATGCGTATATGTCATGCCAGTCAGGTAAATCTTGTAGTGGTCAATAAAACTAAACGCCGTTACAACTAGTCCTACAAGCAGCAGAATATTGAATTTGCACAGTTGCATCTGATATCTGCGGCGCTTAAACAGTAATATTGCCAAAACTGATAGCGCCATAATTCCAAAGGTGAGTATTAATAAGACAATACTCAGGTTGCTTTTCTCAACAGTTTGATGAAAATAATCAGGCAGAACCGGCCCGGTTATTATTAGTGGCACAATGGTAGTTTGGGAGGGGGCTTCAAAAACCGGTTCAGTTTCTTCAAAATTCCCCAAAGGCATGAAAACAATTAAAAGCATAAATACAAAAACCAGCGTTAGGTAAACAGATTGAATACGTTGAAGCATGATGGGTTATATTTTAATTATGCAAAACAAAATTATTAAAAAGGTCGCAAAAAAATACATAACTTTAAAATCCTGCATCGTTTAATAATTTTCCGTTGCTTAGACTGTTGTCTGGCTGTTAAAAAAATAAAACCATGTAAAAATAAAAGTACCTATTCGGAGGTTATATCTTTGCGCTTTTCTGAAAGTTTTTTTCCCCGGCTGAACAAAAATTTCGCGGTTAGTTCAAATATCTTTATTTTTGCCAATCATTATCTGCGTATTTTCCATTTTTCTTTCAAAAATTTACCCGAAGTTTTTTATTTTTCGCCGTGTATTGCCGCCCTGGCGCAAAGAAATTGCGTAGTAACAGGTATTTTGATCCAATGGAATTACCCCTCAAAATGCGGAACCCAACCATAAAAATTGACAGAATTTTAATACATACTTAAATTTATCATGTACGACATTGCAGCATTGAATGAAAAACTCCTTAATGAATTAAGAGAGATTGCCAAAGAATTGAAAATTAAACGAGTTGAATCTTTTAAGAAACAAGAACTTGTTTACCAGATTCTTGATGCACAGGCCATTAATCCGCCTAAAGAGGTTTTGGAAAGAGAAAGAAGGAATGAAAAATCCGGGCATAGGCCCCGAAGAAAATTCCTTGCTGGTACATCAAGTTCTGACAGGCGTGAGGAAAAAGACACTACCGATGGTTCTGTTAAACCTGAAACAAGTGTTCGAAATACAGAGGAACCGGCGCCTGAGCATTTGAAACAGCCTCCGTTAGACAAACCCCCGGTAATCAGGGAACAAGAAACTACCCGGCCTTTTTCGCCCGGTCAGCGGCCACAACATAAAAATCCTCGACACCGCTGGGATAAACGAGAACAGCAAAAACCCGGAAGTCGAATGGCTGATTCAAGGCAAGAGTCTATGCCATCAATGAAAAATATATCATTTCCCGACCAGGAAATTCAGAGAAAAGTACGTCTCGATGATCCGTTAACCACAGAACCTACTAATCTGGTTGACGAATTCGAAATTACGGGGGAAACGACCGTAACCCCCCCGGCCTTAGATTCCGCCTCAGATGCAGTTGCGACTGATAGTGCAATTATTTCTCCAAAACCTGATGCTCAGGATTTTCAGCAACCAGAAAAAGAATTATTTAAGCCCAAGGGTTTCGACCGTCGCACCGGAGATCCAATATACGAATTCGACGGAATTATAATTTCTGAGGGCGTCCTTGAAATTATGCCCGACGGTTATGGGTTTATGAGGTCGTCGGACTACAATTACCTGAATTCGCCCGACGACATATATGTATCGCAAAGCCAGATTAAATTGTTCGGGCTAAAGACGGGCGATACCATAAGGGGAGGAATTCGGCCGCCCAAAGAAAATGAGAAATATTTTCCGCTGGTTAAGGTTGAAAAGATAAATGGCCGCGATCCGGCAGAGGTACGCGACAGGGTTCCTTTCGATTTTCTCACGCCATTGTTTCCGGATGAAAAGTTCAAACTGACCGGCCATTACAACGAAACCCTTTCTTGCAGAGTTATTGACATGTTTTCGCCCATTGGTAAGGGACAACGCGGCCTTATTGTGGCTCAACCCAAAACCGGTAAAACCATTCTGCTTCAGGATGTTGCCAACGCCATAGCCGCCAATCATCCCGAAGTTTTCCTTATTGTTCTCCTTGTGGACGAACGCCCGGAGGAAGTTACCGAAATGGCACGTAATGTAAAGGCAGAAGTGATTTCATCAACATTTGATGAGCCGGCCGAAAGGCATGTTAAGATAGCAAGTATTGTACTTGAAAAGGCCAAACGCCTTGTAGAGTGCGGCCATGATGTGGTAATATTGCTCGACAGTATTACCAGACTCGCCAGAGCATTCAACACTGTTGCACCGGCTTCGGGGAAAGTGCTTTCGGGAGGGGTCGATGCAAACGCCCTGCACAAACCAAAACGCTTTTTCGGGGCAGCCCGCAATATTGAAAATGGCGGCTCACTTTCGATCATTGCCACGGCTTTGATTGATACAGGTTCGAAAATGGATGAGGTGATTTTTGAGGAATTCAAGGGAACAGGCAATATGGAGCTTCAACTTGACCGCCGTCTGTCGAACAAGCGGATTTTCCCGTCGATCGACATTGTCTCATCAGGTACTCGTCGCGAAGATCTGCTTCTCGACAGGGATATAATGAACCGCATCTGGGTTTTGCGAAAATTCATAAACGACATGACTCCCATGGAAGCCATGGAGTTTCTGCTCGACCGGATAAAGCACACGAAAAACAACGAAGAGTTCCTGCTCTCGATGAACGGATAAGTGCGGCAGTTTAATAATTAAAGGCAAGGCCCCTTGGATTACCCTGGGGCCTTGCCTTTTTTTATAGTTTCCTTGTAATGAGACGCAGCTTCTGAGGGTCAGCTTCATTCAAAAGTTTTCAGTAAACCCTTCGATGTTTCAGCCTGGCAGAATTCAATACAACTATCAAACTCGAAGCAACCATTGCCACAGCTGCTATCATAGGGGTCAAAACGCCTGCAATTGCAAGAGGGATTGCTGCAACATTATAAAAGAAAGCCCAAAAGAGGTTTTCCTTAATCGTCAGGAGTGTAGTTTTGGAAATCCCCAAAGCCATCGAAAGGAGTTCCAGGTTTCCTCTGAGGATTATCACATCTGCAGATTTTACTGCAATTTGAGTGGCATCGCTCATGCTTATACCCACATCTGCCCTCGACAAAGCAGGGGCGTCGTTTATGCCATCGCCCACCATAGCTACCCTATGCTTTTGTGATAAAATTTTTATAATCTCAAGTTTCTGCCCCGGCAGCACTTCTGAATGTACCTCATTTATTCCTAATGCGGCAGCAACCCACGTGCACCGCTTTTTAGTATCGCCACTGAGCAGTACGGTGTTTAGTCCCTTGTTTTTTAAATATTGAAGGGCGTTGACAGCCTCAGGCTTTATTTCGTCCTCAATATCCACCCAAGCCGCTAACCGGCCATTTACAAGCAAATACACATTGTGATGGTGGTCTTGGGTAAGGTGAGAGGCTATAGCATATGAACCCAATTGATAAACCTGTCCATCTGTCCCTGTGGCCTGCAGGCCAACCCCTTTATCCTCGAAAACTTCTGCCAAATCGGGTCCGGCGATTTCACCCGAATGTTGCACAAGTGCCTTAGCAATAGGGTGCTGTGAATGTTTTTCCATCGCTCCAATGATGCCCCAAACCTGGCTGTCGGACAAGGTAAAAGCCTGCATTGCTTTTACGGTGAACCTTCCGGTTGTAAGTGTTCCGGTTTTATCAAATACTATGCTTTTTATGGCAGAAAATTTATCTATTGTTGAAGCGCCTTTCATCAGGATACCTTTTTTTGCCAGCCGGCCCAATCCTACCATAACAGCGGTGGGTGTTGCCAGGCCCAATGCACAAGGGCAGGCAATAAGCAACACCGCAATCCCCCTGAGCAGGGCATCACGAAAATCCAAATCCGACAAAACCAACCAGCCTGCAATTGTAATTAAAGAAAGCCCAACCACCACCGGAACGAAAATAATGCTGATGCGGTCTGCCAGGTTTTGTAATTTGGGCTTATCCTGCCTTGCAGTTTTTACCAGTTCGATAATCTGCGACAAGACGGTTTCTTCACCTACGGCCGTTGTTTTTACTTTTATTGTACCCGACAATAAAATAGTGCCGCCCACTACCTTGTCAGCTTTCCCCTTTGCCACGGGAAGGCTTTCGCCGGTAATCATGCTTTCGTCAACAGTGCCATTTCCCCAGTAAATCTCCCCGTCAATGGGGACTTTATCGCCTGTGTTTACCAAAACCAGATCGCCAGTATTGATTAGAGATGAATCTACCTCTTCTATATGTTCTATCAATCCCCGCTTAATGATGCGCTTCGCAATGTTTTTCTGAAGACTCAACAGGTCGCAAACTGCACTGGTAGTTTTCTTTATGGCCCTTTGCTCGAGCATGTTGCCTAACAGGATAATGGTTATTATGGATGCGGCCGTTTCATAAAACATGTAATCGTGGCCAAGCCGGTAGATGGTTCCGATAAGACTATAGACAAATGCTGAGGTGCTTCCCAGAAAGATCAGCACATCCATATTTGTAACCCCCGAACGGAGACTGTTAAATGCGCTGCGGCCAAAATGCCAGAAACCAACGGCAAAAACCGGAGTCGTCAATACAAGTTGAAAATAATCATTGTGCAAAAGCGGAAGGGGAACAACCTTTGCCAAAAGAAGTGGTATGGTAAAAATGGCCGTAAACCAGAATTTCAACTCAATGGCCGACAGTCCTGCTTTTTTCCGGGCATCCTTGTCATCCACAGGCAAAACTACCGAATAGCCCAGACCTTCGATACGCTTAATGGCTAAAGGTATTCGGCTTTCATCAGTCAGTTCAAAACTTACTATGTTGGAAGCGAAGTCGGCATTCACTAATGCAAATCCCTCCTTTTCGAGCGACTTTTTTATACCCAGTGCACAGTTTGTGCAGGTCATGCCTTCAACTTTAAGTTCCGCAATTTTTCCTGGTTTGTATTCCATATTCATACCTGGATATTATGGTTTAACAATGAAAAGAACCAATTGTTTCTGCAACAAATGAAAAATGCCATTGGCTCATGAATAAATGGTAAGGGTAAGTATCCGTGCCCCACCATGGTTTCGAAACTCACAAAGGTAAATACCCTGCCAGGTGCCCAGTTTAAGCCGGCTGCCTGTAATGGGAATTGTAAGCGAAACCCCCGTAATAACTGATTTTACATGTGCCGGCATATCATCGTCGCCTTCCATCGTATGGGTATAGGATGATAACCCTTCAGGAGCAATTCTGTTAAAACTGGTTTCCATATCTTTAAGCACTGATGGGTCGGCATTTTCGTTGATGCATATTCCGGCAGAAGTGTGATGTATGAAGACATTCAAAAGTCCTGTGGCTGGCAATGTTCCCAATGCCTTCACAATATGGTTTGTTATCAAATGAAACCCTCTTGGGAATGGAGTAAGGCTGATCTCGGTCTGAAAAATCATTTGCTTAATTTTTTTTTAAATAGGTACAGGTTAACTGCAAAAAAGCCGGTAAGTGAAGCAAATTTCGCAAAACTTTGGCAATTGGATAAAAACAAAAAAACCCGCTTCTGCAAAGGCAAAAGCGGGTGTTAAGGTACGAAAGAAATAATTTATTGCCGGCCTCTCTGAATCAGAATGAAAAATCAACTCCAACAGCAACAACAAAAGCTGTTCTGTCATAGGTTTCTGTGAAGGCCCCAAAGTTTCTTGTTTCAGCATCATACCAGGTATTCAACACACCAAGGTTGAGCCCGATGTTTTCGCCAAAGCCATAACGGATACCACCTCCAAGACTATGCGTAGAAAGGCTATGGGTTAAGTCGGTCTGGTACAGAGCATTTACCCCGGATTTGGTCCTCAGGTATCCGGCGCTGACCAAAAAGCGGTCATTTACAAGGTATTCAACTCCAAAAGCAGCCTCCCAAAGGTTGCGGTCAATCACCACATCATTTTCCACGAATGCACCGGCAACTTTCCTCCCGTAATTTGCATTCCTGTCGAGATAATAATGACCGGTTCCGGAAATACGGAGCTGGGGAATTACCTCGAATGAAACCCCAAGAGAAAATTTTGATGGCATATCAGCAGGGGTCTCTGCCCCATCTGGGAAAAGACCGGTTCCATCAACTACGGTATGGTTGGTAAGGGTCATGGCTGCCTTGTGCTCATATTTAAAACCAATTACCAGTTGATCAATGGGTTTGAAGGTAAAGCCAACAATAGGAGCGATACCTGTACCTTTTTGCGTTGCATCAACCTGGCGGTCGGCAGTGGCAGCGGCCTGAGCACTCATTTGGGCTGCCCTTGTAGTAAAAGCAGGAGCTGCTATTGTCAGGACCCCTTGTGCTGTAGAAATAGTCATTCCTGTATGGCTTTGGCCGGCTGCGGTTATTAGTCCCTGAATTTGTGCAACCTGAGCAGCAGTGAGACCAACAGTGGTTCCATCGGCCAGCAATACTGTGCCCCCGCCACCCGTGATAATGGGTTGCAAGGCAGTAGCAAAAGAAGTTGCGCCGGTACTCCATCCGGTAAGAACGGTCGCTGCTGAAGTGAAAAAGAACGGAGCCGAAACCATGTTTAGCCCGTTAAACAGAGCGCCAAAGGCAGGCTGATTGGGGTTGATGCCGATATGCTGCAAATGACCGTTGTAAGTATTGTTTACAGTGATAAAACGTAATCCGGCGCTTACCGACAGTCTATCATTCACCTTGTATGCAGCAACACCCTGAAATCCCCAAAAAACTGAACTTCCGTCAAACTCCACATCGAATCCGTACCGGGTAGTTGGTATTCCGGCCGCAGTCAGACCTACAGGGATTGACGCTACCTGCGATTCAAATGAAGGGAGACCTTCTTCATACAAAGCTGAACCCCCGCCACCTATAGGCATTACTCCTAATGAAAATGCCAGGTTGTTGACCTTATAAACAGCATAAACAGAAGGGAACAAGGGCGCTGCAACAGAACCGATAAAATCTCTTTGCAGGAGAATACCCAGGTCGGATTGTATTGACCGCTCCTGTGTGATAGTTTGGTTATTTACAGAAAAATGAAATCCATCAGGAAGAAATACCAATCCCGCAGGATTAAAATAGGCTGCATCAATTTCGAGCGAAGCCCCCCTTGAAGGATTGCGGATAAAAGATGCACTCTGGTTGGTATTGGTAACTAAACCACCAGCAAAAACCGAACTAATCGAAAGAACGGCCAAAAACGCTGAATAAATTTTTCTCATAGCTTATTGTTTTGGATTAAAAAAACATGATGCTAAATTAGGTTTTTTTGTTTTTAATACGCCATTTTAAACCAAGTTTTTAAACATTTGTTAAAATTTATGTCATAACCATGTGAAATCCAATAGAAAAGTCGAATGAACTTCCGGCTTTAATCCTAAATTTTTTTGAGATAATTTAACTTCCAAGGGTTGCCACCATAACGGCTTTTATGGTATGCATACGGTTTTCAGACTGATCGAATACAATTGAATGTTCCGATTCGAAAACTTCTTCAACCACTTCCATGCCGTCGAGGCCATATTTCTGGAAAATCTCCTCGCCAATTGAAGTATCTCGATTATGAAAAGCAGGTAGGCAGTGCAGAAACTTAACCTTGGGATTGCCCGTTTTTTTTAAAACATCCATATTTACCTGATATGGCTTGAGCAATTTAATGCGTTCGTCCCAGACATGAGCAGGCTCGCCCATCGAAACCCACACATCGGTGTAAAGAAAGTCCACGCCTTTTACTGCCTCATCCACATTTTCGGTAATAGTAATTTTCGCGCCTGTTTCTTTTGCTATCTCACGGCACCTGGCCACCAATGCCTCATCGGGCTGCACTGACTTCGGAGCAGCAGCCCTGAAGTCCATACCCATTTTCGATGCGCCAACCATAAGTGAATTACCCATATTATTGCGGGCATCACCCAGATAACAAAACGAAATCTGGTTGATAGGCTTGTTGCTGTGTTCCATCATAGTCAGAAAATCGGCAAGTATCTGTGTTGGATGAAACTCGTTGGTTAACCCGTTCCAAACCGGAACACCGGAATAATGAGCAAGTTCTTCAACCGTGCTTTGGGCAAACCCGCGATATTGTATTCCATCGTACATGCGACCCAGAACACGTGCAGTGTCTTTCATAGATTCTTTTTTGCCGATTTGGCTTCCGGTGGGTCCCAGGTAAGTTACATGGGCGCCTTGGTCATAGGCAGCTACTTCGAAGGCACAACGGGTGCGGGTGCTGTCTTTTTCAAAAATCAGCGCTATGTTCTTTCCTTTAAGGCGTTGCTGCTCGTAACCGCCATATTTGGCTTTTTTAAGGTCGATCGCCAGGTCAAGCAAAAATCTGATTTCCCGGGAGGTGAAATCAAGCTCTTTTAAAAAACTTCTGTTTTTCAGATTGTATGCCATGATTTTAAAAATTAAAGATTTTATTTAAGACAAAATAACAGTTCCTGCTTCGGGATTCCCGAGTTGCGATACTTCAGTAATAATAGCTTCTTTTCCACCGTTCTCGACAAACTCAATGCACGCCCTTACTTTTGGCGCCATGCTACCTTCGGCAAATTGTCCATCGGCAAGGTGTTTTTTAATCTCGGTTGCAAAGATTCGCCCGAGCTTTTGCTCTCCAGGTTTGTGGAAGTTAATGAAAACGTTTTGCACATCTGTAAGAATACAAAATTCGTCAGCTCCAATTTGTCTTGCAAGCATAGATGAAGCCAGATCTTTGTCAACGACTGCATCTATTCCAATCATTTTGCCTTTTTCGTCGATATAGGCCGGAATTCCACCGCCCCCGACAGTAATCACAATTGTACCGGTTCGCGCCAATTTTTCAACTGCTTCCCAGTTAGGAATGTCGATTGGTCGGGGAGAGGCAACAACTCTTCTCCAGCCACGTTTTCTCGGGTCTTCATGAAAAACCCATTCTGGATGCTCCTTTTTCAGTCCTGCCATTTCTTCCTCTGTGTAAAATGGACCTACTGGCTTGTTTGGATTTTGAAATGCAGGATCATTCCTATCCACAATAACCTGGGTTACAAGCGTAACAATATTGCGTTTAATCCCATTCTCGTAAAGGACATTCCTTATTTGTTGTTCAAACATAAAACCAATCGAACCTTGGGTTTCGGCAACACAAAAATCGATTGGCTGTTTTGGAAGACCGTATAATCGATTTCCTGCTTCATGTTGCAATAATACTGTCCCCACCTGAGGGCCATTACCATGCCCAATAACCAAATCGTAGCCAGACTTAATTAACCCAACCAGATGCTTACAGGTGTCGTACACATTTTGTTCCTGTTCATCAATAGTACCTGCCTGGTTGTCCCTTAATAGTGCGTTTCCTCCAAATGCTAAAACTGATAATTTTTTCATATATAATGGTTTTTCTTAGTTGGTCTGATAATATAAATTGTTTCGCATTAAGCGATACAAAACAACCTGAACTCCAGGCTAATTATTTATGTGCTGTGGATTGATAAGATTTGCGCTTTCAGGTTGTCTGCACTTATTCAATGTAAAAACCGTCAATTTGGAATACCGGCCAGAACCTGAAAAAAAATGGAAAGCAAGGCTGAGTAAAAATTCATAAAGGCTAAGTTGTTTTGTTTTAACCCTTTAGGTAAATGCGCTACAAAGCTATAAAAAATCCGAAATGTTGGATTTATTTAAACTATAAAATTTTTAAAGGTTTTTACCCTTTAAACTTTACTTCACAAAGTCAATTGGGAAGTGAAAAAAAAACCGGGTCAACAACCGACCCGGTATATGTCAGAACGTGATCAAAGTAAGGTACCCATTAGTCAAGCCATGCATTATACATCCAAACTAATTTTTCCTGTTGACGGATATAGTCGCTTGCCATGGCATTGGTTCCTTCGTCGTTATATTTGGCCGAGAGTTCTAAAATAACCCTCTGCTTTTCAAGCAAAATCCCAAATGCCACCACAATCGATTCAACGCACTTTTCCGCATCGCTTTCATTCTGTACTTGTTTTACTTTCGATACTTTAAGGTAGTCGTCGAAAGTGTGCAGTGGAGTAGCCGAAAGTGTAAGAATTCGTTCGGCTATTTCGTCAATTTTGCCCTGCAGGTCGGTGTAAAGTTCTTCAAATTTTGCATGAAGTTCAAAAAACTTATCTCCTCTAATGTTCCAGTGAAAACCCCTGGTGTTCTGGTAAAAAACCTGGTAATTAGATAACAGGTCGTTAAGTTTGCTTGCCAGTTCAATACTATGTTCCTTGTCAAGCCCGATTTTGTTCAATTTGCTCATAATTTAAAAATTTAATGTTAGTAAATAGGTCAGGATAGTTCTTCAAATTTGCCCGTAAGGTGCAGTTTTATTTCCAAAGGCCTGAAACCTTTAATTCTTTTTTTCGAGAAATATATTTTTAGGATCTGGTCCAGCTCAGGGTCGTAATAATCCACCACACGGTTCGATGCCACATCGAAAAGGTGGTGATGTGGTTCTAAAATGACATCGTACCGCATCACATCGGCATTGGTTGCAATTTTGCATGCAATACCCCTTTTTACAAAAACATCGAGCGTATTGTAAACGGTAGCCTGCGATAACCCGGGAATATTCGTGGAGACCTCCTTGAAAATTTCTTCGGCTGTGAGGTGGTGGCGAAAATTTAACAGCGTCTGCAAAACGGCAATGCGCTGAGGGGTAACCTTGATACCATGCATTGTAAGTTTATGAGCCAAGTCCTGGTTTGTGTGCATTTTAAATTAGATTGAATTAATGCACTACAAAGTTAGAACAATTTTTAAATAATAATTACTCTAAATTAAAAAAAATAAATTTTTTAAGCTGATGCGAATTTTTAAATAAAATTGAGATTATTAAAAGGCTAACCGGGTTCCTCCTGTTTTGCATACCTTTGTGTGAGTATGCTAAAAACAAAGATCTGTAATGTGTGGAAAATGATCAGAGGCAACAACATGATTCCGGCGGTGGATAGGTTTCTGAAAAATACATCAGAAAAAACCGAACCATGAACCAGTGATTTTTGAGTTGCACAAATCAGGGCAGTTATGCGGTCCTCGCGGTTAAATCTGAGTTTTGCCGTAGTAACCAAAACTATGGCATAAACAACAAAAAACAACAGAATTACTCCTGCACTTAGCAAAGCAATGTTAATAAGGCCAATGCCGCAAAAAAGATTGTTGGCGAACGAAAAGGCAAAACTCCTGTATATAATTAAAAGGATTACACTTTTGTCGAAAATTGTAATTTGCCTTGAAAATCTTACTGCCAGAGAATGAAACCGTGGTTGCAGCAAAATACCCAGCAGCACCGGCAGGATTATTTCAAATATAAGTTTTAGATATATTTGCGAAAAGTTGAATTCGTTTGCTTCAACAGCAAGAAATATACCCATCCAAAGTGGAGTTACTACGATGCCAATGAGACCCGACAGGCTTGCATTAAATATTCCGGCAGTTAGATTACCCCTTGCCATGGCAATCATTACCACCGAAGTAGATACCGTTGAAGGCAGGGCTGCAAGAAAAAAGATTCCGAGCCACAGGGTTCTTTGAAATTCATTGTTTAGAAATGGCAGCAATACCAGAACAATGAGCGGAAAAAGTATAAAGGTGGTAAGTTGAATAAGCAGGTGTAGCCGAAAATTCCGGAGTCCGCTGGCGATTTTTTTCCGGTCAAGTTTCAATCCGTAAAAAAGGAAGATCAGGAATATGCCAATGCTGCTTAATTCCTGCAACGGAATCCAACTTCCGGGCAATGCCGGCCCTGGTATAAAGTATGATAGCAACGCAACAAGAAGAAGAGCTACGATAAATTTTTTGTCCTTCATTTCGAAAACAAACCTTATGTGAAGTCAACAAAATTAGCTTTCTTCTGTAATCATTCCCTAAAAACAAATATTTCGGCCAAAACCTTTACCGAACGGTCGGGGTAAAAATCAATAAGATGGAGAACACTGATGCTGCCATCAAAAAAAACTTACCCCAACATCAAAGCAAATACTGTATTTTTGATTTTCATTGTTAAAAATTTTAGCTGCCTGATAAAATGAGCCATCTCGCTTTAGGCGAGACAAATCGGTATGAAACAAAGTTCAGCGAGGCTAAAATTCCACCTGCAAGTTCTAAGCGACCTTAATAATCAAATTATTTACGGATGAAACGAGCATGATTCGCAAAGCACAAACACCAATGAAACGAAGTTCAGCGAAGCTAAAATTCATTATGCGAGTTTGCTTTCAGCGAGCCCTTCGGGGTTCATCCGACATTAACATAAAAATTATTTACGGATGAAAAAGTTAAATATAAAAGTTTTGATAGCCGAGGACGACGAGTCTACCATCCTTTTGCTTAAAATGATCCTAAGAAATATCGTAACGGAAGTTTTTGTTGCCAAAAATGGCCGCGAGGCAGTAG
>DATIKK010000293.1:0-14614 GCA_035477635.1 Bacteroidales bacterium
TCTTTAATATCATCAGGGGTAATTTTGGCTCCCGAGGTTTCGAAACCGGTTGCCGGCACGCACGAAGGAGCGCCAAAACAAAACTTTAAAGGTACACGCTTGGCATTGGAAATCATGTATTCTACTCCTTCCACCCCAGAAACATTGGCAATTTCGTGCGGATCGGATACTACACCCACTGTTCCGTGAACAACTGCAAGCCGGGCAAATTCAACCGGCGTTAACATGGAACTTTCGATATGGACATGTGAATCAATCAGGCCCGGAATCAAAAAATTGTCTGAACCTGGATTTCCTTCCGATATACTTGCAATTTTCCCGTTTTTTATTTGCAAGGTTCCTTTAAAAATCCTACGGCTGACCACATCCACAATATGGCCTGATATCGAAAAAGTTGCTGTTTTGCTCATAGTTTTTATTTCCCTGTATTAGAAAAGCACCTTTAATCAATAAATATTTGATGCTAAATTCAAAAATAAATATGCATCAAATTTTTTACGGATGAAAGTTAAGTATAAACTTTCAATGATGTAAGGCTATACCCCCTGATTTCAATTCATAAAAAGTAGCTTATCTTTGGAAAATGAGAACAAAAAAAGAGCATATATATTTTTGGTTAAATCAGGCTGATGACGACTGGAAAGCAGTAGTTACTTTGTTTAAAGGAAGGAACTATATACAATCCCTGTTTTTTTCACATCTGGTTATTGAAAAAATATGCAAGGCTTTATGGATTAGGCATAATGAGGGGAACATACCTCCCAGAACCCACAATTTGATTCACTTACTTTCAACCACACCGATAGAATTGAATGAAGAAAAGAGTGAATTCCTGCTTAGTTTAAACCGGTTTCATTTGGAGGGACGATACCCTGATTATTTAACTAAAATGCATAATGTTTGCAATGAGTCATTCACAACCAAAATGATTAGTGAAACAAATAAATTAAGATTATGGTTACTAGAGAAAGTGCAATAAATACGGCAAGATTATTCATAAAGGATTGCCAATCAATTGGACTTACTTTTCATAAAGTATTTTTATTTGGATCGGCCGCAAAAAACATGACACATGAGTGGTCTGATATTGATTTATTATTAATTTCAGACCAATTCAGTGATAATGTTTTTGAGAATTTGAAATTATACTCAAAGATTAACATTAAGTATCCTGTGATTGAAACTCACCCTTACCCTATAAAATATTATTATGAGGGAGATGATTTCATCAAGGAAATTTGTAAAGAAGGTATTGAAATATTGGCTATAGCAAACAAATAGCGATCAGAACGGCATTTGATACCCGGCGAAAAGTCCATGTACATTAATTCCCTGTGCTGCCAACGGCCAAAATGTTTTATACAATTTTCAGGGTTACCTGGTCGGGGTAAACCAGTATTTTAATGATGTTTTGATAACCCATAGCCTGCAGAAGTTTAGCATAATGCTCAATCTGACTGACATGGTCTGTTTGTTCGTGCCCTGTTTTGTAGTCGATTACAACGGTATGGTTTTCGAAAAACACAACCCGGTCGGGGCGGAAGAAATTGCCTGAATGATCAAAAATGCCTGGCTCGGTCATTGTAAGGACGCCTTCCGAAAAACAAGGCGACAAGGGGTCGCTTGACAATAATTCGGTAAGGCTCTCCAACCAATCCTCCTTTGTTTTTTTATCAATAGTGCCGTGAATCAAAAATCCTTCCAACACCGGCTCTAAATCAGCAATTGTTCTGATGGACTCCATGACCTTATGAAGTATTTTGCCGCGATCACGATGTAATGTGTATTCTTCGTTCCAATAGGGCATGCGCGACTGAATTTTAAGCATGCCTTCTCTTTCGCGGGAATACAGCCGTTCCAACACCGTTTGATCCTCGTGTTTTTGCACTTTTTCAGAACTGGCGGATTCAAATTCCCCTATTCTGAAAACATTGCCCTCTGCTATGATACCCGGAATGTTTGATAAATATTCTTTGAGCATTTGCGAAAGGGAAGGGTGTATGGTCTGTTTTTTTTCAGGCTCTTTGCAAATAACAAACAATTTTTCCTTTGGCCGGGTAAATGCTACATACGCCATATTGAGCCGGTCAAGAAAACTCCTGTCCATTTCAAGGTCATATAATGGTTGAAAAGGAGTGTCTTTAAGGTGCTTTTGCGTGAAAGGGATCCAGGCGGCTTCAAGGTTCTCCAGACCATAATCGCGGGGATAGATCCAGCAGCCGTCTTTGCCGGGTTTGTTCCTTTGGAAATCCGCAAAGGGAAATATTACAACCGGAAATTCAAGACCTTTTGCTTTGTGGATTGTCATAATCTGAACTGCTGGCGTTCCCTCGGGAATTATCAGCGAAATCTGACTGCCTTTGTTTGCCCACCATTTAAGGAAATCAATTATCGTAGGTGGGTTCTTTTCGGAAAATTCATACACAGCATCCAAAAAGAAGGCAACAAACGGGTTGGCCCTCTCGTCGGTGAAAAAAGCATTGACAATGGTGGCACATATTTCGGTAAGGCTCAGAAATCCTAAATCTGCAAGCTTAAACCGAATTCCGTTTTTTTCAAGGAGGTCGTCAATTGTTTTTTGCCAGCAGGGAGGCTGGGTTTTGTTGGTACAGGAGAAAATACCTGCGAATGCTAAACCCTGGTGAAGGTTGTCAGGACGCTTCACCTTTCCCGCATTAATCAGAAAACTCATTGCTTCAATGCCAGAAATTGAGTCGTGGCGGTTATGGAGGAGTTTTAACAGTGAAATAATGAAAATGACTACGGGCGACTGGCTGAGCAACAACGATTCGGCAGTAATCACCGGGATGTTATGTTGCAGAAGGCATCTTGCCAAAAGGCTTGCCTTTTGATTAGTCCTGCAAAGAATGGTTATATCCTTGTAGGCGTGTCCTGCCCGTATGAGCCTGCCTATGATTTCGATTACGTGTTGCACCATCTGATCATCGTCCGAAACAAGGTCATCTTTTCCTGCAAAAATTGTTTCGACGTACCCGCCCTTTGCATTTGGCCCTGTTTCCTGACACACTTCCCTGTAAATATTTTTCATTTCTTCACTCAGGAACCTACTGGCGAAACCAAAAAAGCCATTGTTGAAATTTACTATCTCCTGCCTTGTGCGGAAGTTAGTATTAAGATTCAGGGGTTGGTAATTGCGCTTGAGAGTGTTTTCCCAGTTTTGTCTTGCACTGGATTTGAGGGTGTCCATAAGTGCAGGAAGGGCCACAAACTGCTCCACATCTCCATCGCGCCACCGGTAAATAGCCTGCTTACCGTCGCCAACCACAAGGCTCAGTTGTCCGGTTGACAGTCCGTTCTCAATTAGCGGAAGCAGGTTCTGCCATTGCAGGGCTGAAGTATCCTGAAACTCGTCGATCATGTAGTGCTGGTAGCGCTCGCCCAAACGCTCGTAAATAAAAGGAACAGGCTGTTCGGCAATAATATCCGAAATTTTCCTGTTGAAATCTGAAATATGCAAAAGCGAATTCTCATCCTTAATCTGGTCGAGTATCTTTTTTATCTCATTGATAACTCCTACCGGAAAAATATGCAGGTTCACTGCTTTGAGCAACTTATAATGCAAAATTAAACTGTGCGTTTCGCCCACAATGTCGTAATACAACCGGGTTAATGCAGGTTTAAGCGCATCGATAGCCGCCTTGTCAGGGCTTTTTGTTGAATCAATGTACCACTTGTCATTTTGAATGGTATTCAACACAATACTTCCCGGAGCAATTTTTTCAGACACCTTCCCTTCTGAAAGCGACATAAAGTAGCCGTAAATCCCTTTCTCCTTATTGAAAAAAGCATCGGATGACAGGTGGTGGTGGTTAATCAGCTTGATGGCTTCCCGGGCTTTTTGCTGGGCGTTTTTTTCAAAATTCTTTATTTCTTCAGCAAGGGAGTTCTGAAGTTTATGAAACTGGTCAAGGGAAAGGATTTTAATTTGATTAATAAAAACCCCGCTGGTTTCGTCGAAAAGGGATTTGGCAAGTTTGGTAATGCTGGTTTCAATATCGGTGCTTTTGTCTTCATCTGCTTCGCGCTGCAGGAAGCTGATTAGCAGTTTTGTAAGCTGTGTGTCTGTTCCTGCCCGGCTTATAAGCAAGTCAACTGCCTTCGAAAGAAGACTGGCCGATTCCAGCTCTGTTTCAAACCTTAGCGGAACTCCCAGATCAAAAGCAAAGGTGCGCACCACCCTGTGCAGGAAACTATCGATGGTGCTGATGGAAAAATCAGAATAATTGTGTAAAATTCTGATCAGAACGGTTTTAGCGTTTTCTATAATCTGGCTTTCGGAAGGGGGTGCTATTTGCTGGTTTTTGAAATCTTCGCAAATTCTGTTAAAAAGTTCGCGCGATTTATCCTGTGTGGGATTATCTTTAAGCATAGAAAGACCATAAAGTTCCTTTATGATCCGCCTTTTCATTTCGGCAGCGGCAGCGTTTGTAAATGTAACTGCAAGGATCTGGCTCGTCTTTTCGGGATTCAATAACACCAGCTTAAGGTATTCTTTTACCAGCGTGTAGGTTTTCCCACTACCTGCCGACGATCTGTAAACATGAAAACTGCCTTTTCCCATGCGGGTTAAAACAGCTAAACTACTAAAATTTTTCAGAAAGAAATGAGCCTAATTATAACATTCACATCCACAAAGATGATCAAAGAAGAAACGAGCACTATTCAGATTTGACTTAGTTTTGTATTTCTTTGAATTATGCCCTAATGTTTAAATTTGATTTATGGAAAAGAGTTTTATTGTAAAAAAGCGTTCGGGCGAAGGCCAGGAGTTCTCACCTGAAAAGTTAAGAATGTCGCTGAAGCGCTCGGGTGCATCCGATGTGGTGGCTGACGAAATTATAGTAGAAATTGGAAAGCTTCTTTACGACGGCATTTCAACAAAAATAATTTACAAAAAAGCTTTCGGCTTGTTGCGCAAGTTTGTGCGCAATTCAGCGGCAAGGTACAGCCTCAAGAGCGCTATTATGGAAATGGGGCCTTCAGGACATCCTTTCGAAAGGCTGGTTGGCGAAATTATTCACCGGCTTGGCTACAAAGCGGAAGTGGGCGTTACTTTCAGGGGGCGGTGTGTTACGCATGAGTTGGATGTTTTGGCACGAAACAGCCAAGAGATGTTTATGGTAGAATGCAAGTACTACAACAGTCCGGGCAAGAACTGCAATGTGCAGGTTCCGCTCTACATCCACTCGCGGTTCAACGATGTGAAGTCCGTTTGGGAAGCCAGACCCGAAAACCAGGGTTTGAAATTTTCGTGTTGGGTAGTTACAAACACAAGGTTTACTTCTGATGCTGCCGATTACGGCAAATGTGTGGGGCTGAAGCTTATCAGTTGGGATTATCCAATAGGGGGAAGCATCAGAGACCTGATAGAGCAAATGGGATTGTTTCCGGTTACAGCCCTTACAACCCTTACCCGCAAACAGAAAGATTCCCTTCTTGAAGCAAATGTCATCCTGTGCAGTCATATAGTGGAAAAACCCGAAGTTTTGGAAATCATCAGCCCTGATGGCAAAAAAAACGAAAAGATTCTTGCAGAAGCCATTGATCTCTGTGTGATGTACGATGGGGATAATTAGCTGATTAGCTGATTTGCAGATTAGCGATGGGATAATAAAATTAACAAACCAGCAAACCTGCATCAGAAAATTAACTGGTTAAGCATATTTTTGTAAAAACTAATTTACCATGAATCACAACCCATCGAATCTTTGGATTAAGCTTTTCTTTTTTGCCCTGTGCCTTATTCCGGGCTTACTTCTCGAAGCCAGAACCCCAACGACTCCTGCAAAGGTAGAACCCCCTTTCTGGTGGGCCGATATGTATCATGAGGAGTTGCAGATTATGGTTTATGGCAAGGATATAGCCCTCACACGGGTAGAGATCAATCAGCCGGGAGTAACCCTCAGGGAGGTTGTGAAACTTGATAGCCCCAATTATTTGTTTTTGTACCTGGATTTGTCTGATGCTGCGCCCAGCTCATTTCCCATCAACTTCTTTTTAGGTCGCAGGCTTCAACATACATACAATTTCGAACTTCGCCAGAGGGAAGAAGGCTCAAGGTACCGGAAGGGTTTTGATGCTTCAGATGCCATTTACCTGCTTATGCCCGACCGTTTTTCAAACGGCAATACAGCAAACGACAATATTCCCGGAATGCTCGAAGGGGTTGACCGCGCCAATCCTAACGGAAGGCAAGGAGGCGACATTCAGGGTATAAGAAACCATTTGGGTTATCTGCACGAGCTTGGTTTTACCGCTCTGTGGATGAATCCTGTTTACGAAAACAACCAGCCCCGCTATTCATATCATGGCTATGCGATAACCGATTTCTACAAAGTTGATCCCCGGTTGGGCACAATTGACGACTTCGTTGGTTTAGTAAAGGAAGCCCGGGCAAAAGGCATGGATATTATAAAAGACATGATTTTTAACCATAGCGGCGATTGTCACTGGTGGATGGCCGATTTGCCTGCTGCTGACTGGCTTAATCACTGGCCTGAATTTACCAGGACTTCGTATCGAATGAGCACTATTGTTGACCCGTGGGCAGCCCCTTCGGATCACAAAAGAATGGTGGATGGATGGTTTGATACCCATATGCCAGACCTGAACCAGCGCAACAGGCACCTTGCAATTTACCTGAAGCAGAACAGTGTATGGTGGATAGAGCACACTGGAATTACCGGTATCAGAAAGGATACCCAACCATATCCGGATAAAGAATTCATGTCAGATTGGGGCAAGTATGTGATGAGCGAGTACCCGAATTTTAATATCGTGGGGGAAGCATGGAGTGGGCTCCCTGCTATAATCAGTTATTTCCAGGGAGGAAAAAAGAATCACGATGCTTACGATTCCCATATACCCAGCGTTTTCGATTTTGCCATTTTCGACGAAATTGGCCTTGCATTCGAAGAGCAGGAAGGTTGGAACAGCGGTCTTATGCGGTTGTACAACGCATTGGCTATGGATTTCTTGTATGCAAACCCTTTCAATCTTGTGATATTTGGCGACAACCACGACACCGACAGGTTTTTTACAAGAGTAGGTTACGACATTAGAAATTTGAAAATGGCGCTTACTTTCCTTCTCACTACCCGGGGTATCCCGCAAATTTATACCGGCACTGAACTCCTGAAAGCTGCATATGAACGCGATGGCCACGGAAAAATGCGCTCCCCATTTCCGGGAGGTTGGCCAGGCGACCCGGTAAATGCATTCACCCCGCAGGGACGCAATGAACAGCAAAACCAGGTGATTGACCTGATGCGTACACTGTTGCGATTCCGAAAAAACACACAAGCATTGCATTTTGGCCGCCTGATGCACTTTGTGCCTGAAAACAATGTGTATGTATATTTCCGCTACGACGACGAAAATCGTATAATGGTGGTAATGAATAACAACGACCAGGAAATAAACCTGAATCTGAATAGATTCAGGGAGGGTTTAAAAAATGCTACGGAAGCCCAGAACCTGATTTCGGGAGATGTAACCACCAGATTTGATGTGTGGAATATTCCCGCCAAATCGGCTCAGGTTTACATCATATGGAATTAACTGAGAACTTTAACATTTTTTTCAGAATTGGGTCAGAAAGTTTTCTGTAATTTTGCACCGGAAAATCAGCACATTGGCTAAAAAAGAATTTGCAAAACCGACCTGAGGGAGGGTAGAATTACTTGAACAAAAACCTCAACTGAGATAATTCTGACAAAAACCGTTATCCCTGATAGCGGTTTTTAAAGTAAATAAATATTGAGAAATATAAATATTTACGCACGTTGATTTTTATTGGCAAGCTACTTAAATTTGCTCCTGTGTTGTTGTAACCTTTAATTAAGCCCACTTTATAAAGTTCATGAAACGAGCATGATTCGCAAATCACAAACACCAATGAAACGAAGTTCAGCGAAGCTAAAATTCATTATGCGAGTTTGCTTTCAGCGAGCCCTTCGGGGTTCATCCGACATTAACAAAAAAATTATTTACGGATGGAAAAGTTACTCATACTTGGTGCCGGAACTGGAGGCACCCTCATTGCAAACAAACTAAGAAAAAAACTTTCGAAGACCCAATGGGATATTACCATTGTTGACAAGGACCCGGCGCATTATTACCAGCCGGGCTTCCTGTTCATTCCTTTTGGGATTTACAAGAGCGGGCAGGTAGTAAAGCCCAAAAAGCTGTTTATTCCAAAGGGGGTGAACTATATTGAGGCAGAAATAGAAAAAGTAGAACCTGCAGAAAATAATGTACTTCTCGCCAATGGGACAAAACTCCACTACGATTATCTGGTTGTAGCCACCGGAACTGATATTGCGCCTTACGAAACGCCGGGGCTGTCGGGGCCGGAGTGGCATAAAAGCATTTTCGATTTTTATACCCTTGAGGGCGCTACCCGTTTGTATGATGCACTTAAGAATTTTGCGGAAGGAAACCTGGTGATAAGCATTGCAGAGCTTCCCTTCAAATGCCCTGTTGCCCCTCTTGAATTTGCCTTTTTGGCCGATTCTTATTTCCGGAAAAAGGGAATACGCAGCAAAGTGAATATTTTCTACACCACCCCGCTACCGGGAGCATTTACCAAACCCAAAGCCACTAAAATGCTTGGGGAGTTGCTCGAGAAGAAAGGCATACAGCTTATTCCTGACTACAACATAGAGGAGATTGACAATGAGGGCAAAAAACTGGTGTCGTACGACGGGCGCGAAGTGCCATTTGATCTGCTCACGGTGGTACCTGTAAATATGGGCGCCGAATACATTGGTCGCAGTGGCATGGGCGACGATCTGAACTTCGTGCATACCAACAAGCACACCCTTCAATCAGAAAAATGGGAAAATATATTTGTTTTGGGCGATGCCGCCAATATCCCCACCTCAAAAGCAGGATCGGTAGTGCATTTTGCAGCCGAGATACTTTATGAGAACTTCCTTTCGGCAATTGAAGGCAAACCCCTTAAGGCCAAATTCGACGGGCATGCAAACTGTTTCATCATCACCGGTATCGGCGAGGGAACGCTTATTGATTTCAACTACGATGTGGAGCCTCTGCCGGGCACATTCCCGCTGCCTGTGATAGGCCCCATGAAACTGCTTAAAGTGAACAGGCTCAACTACTGGGGCAAAATGGCTTTTAAATGGGCTTACTGGAATCTGCTCATCAAAGGACGGCATATGCCCATCAGCACGGCAATGTCAATGACAGGCAAAAAGACTGACTAAGCAATGGGGCATTCAAACCCTTGCAAATTTTTTTCGAAATAATACCTTTTTTTAAATAACAAAAAAATTTTATCATGGCACAACTAACTTATGCAGGCGTGAACGTTGAGGTGAACGAGGAAGGCTACCTCCTCAATGCATCGGTCTGGACCAAAGAGATTGCAGCGGCAATTGCAACTGAAGAGGATATTGTACTTACCGACAAACACTATGCTGTGCTGGACTTCATCAGAGACAGGACAGCCAGGGGAGAAGCCCTTTCCCTTCGCTCTATCGGAAAGTCGGGCATTGTTGACGCAAAGCAATTTTACGAACTGTTTCCCGGGGCCCCTTTGAAAAAGGCAAGCCGTATTGCCGGAATTCCCAAACCGAGCAGTTGTGTATAACCCTAAAAACCAAACAGTATGAAAAAGCAAGTGGAGCATCCGGTAAAAAAAGTGATGATCATCTGCGCCAAGGCCAATCTTGAGGATGTGTATGCAGCTTTGGTGATGGCTAACGGAGCGGTAATGGAAGGCATAGAAGCCAAGGTGTTTTTCACCTTCTTTGGCCTTGATGCAATAACCAAAAAACGCATGAAAAATCTCCATACAGCTACGGTAGGAAACCCCGGAATGCGTATGCCCGGCGGATTGCCTTTCCCCACGCTCCTGGGAACCCTGCCGGGCGTGGAAGCCGGAGTGTCGGCAATGATGCGCAGCCAGATGGATAAGCTCGATATTCCCCCGGTGGATGAGTTTCTTGATCTGATTGAAGCAGGTGGCGGCGAGATCTATGCCTGCAAACTGGCCGTAGAGATGTTCAAACTGAAAAAGGAAGACTTTTCCGAACATGTGAAGGACATCATAACCATAGGACAATTCTACGAACTAGCCGCGGGAGAAGGTACTCAGATTATTTTTACCTGATATTTCCCTGAAGGGACTCAACATTAGGCCGCAACTTCGCATGAGGTTGCGGCTTTTTTTGCATTACATAGAAAGTTTCTATTGCACTTTTTCTCTAATGTTTTCGGCTAATGGTTATGTAACGATGTTGTGCCCTTTATTAGATTGTAAAGGTCATTGAAAAACAGTGGTTCTCGCGCCTTGCAAAAAGGAAGCTACAGTTGCGACTTACTTCTGCCAGACAATACGAGCCGTTTTCACATCGCGCGAGTTTCCTCCCACCATTATGTCGAACTCACCCGGTTCCCAGTCAAATTCAAGCAAATAGTTGTAAAACTTAAGGTCTTCGGTGGTTACTGTAAAGGTTATTTCACGGCTTTCTCCAGTTCTCAAAAATACTTTCTGAAATCCTTTAAGTTCCTTCACAGGCCGGGTAATACTCCCTACCAGGTCGCGGATATAGAGTTGAACTACTTCTGCCCCATCGCGCGTGCCCGAATTGGTTAGAGCAATGCTTACCAACAGTTTTTCATCGCCTGACAGGTCCGTTTTGTTTACCTTGAGGTCGCCATAGGTAAAATCAGTATAGCTAAGTCCGTACCCAAAGGGATAAAGAGGGCTGTTTGGAACATCAAGGTAATTAGTGCGAAATTTCTGGAACCATGGTCTGTCGCCTAAAGGGCGGCCGGTATTTTTATGGTTGTAATAAATTGGGATTTGTCCCACATTTCGGGGGAATGTTACTGGCAATTTGCCGGAAGGGTTTACTTCGCCGAAGATCACATCGGCAATTGCGTTTCCCGACTGGGTTCCTCCAAACCAAACAGTTAGGATGGCAGGGATATTCCGTTGCTCCCATTCTAATGTAAGTGGTCTTCCCATAAAAAGGACAAGTACGACAGGCTTGCCGGTTTCAAGAAGGGCTTTCAGCAGCTCCTGCTGGCTTCCGGGAAGGCCGATGTGGGTGCGGCTGGAGCTTTCACCGCTCATCTCTGCCGGTTCGCCCATTACTGCAACAATTACATCGCTGCGACGGGCAAGTTGTACTGCATCTTCGCGAAGTTGGCGAGGGCTTCGCAGGGTATCAAAAGTGGTAATGCCCCGTGTTGCGGTCCAGCGATCCAGGTCCGGGCAATCCACCAGGTTGCTTCCGCGTGCATAAAGAATTTCTGCTTTACCGCCCACGGCCTCCCGAAATCCCTCAAGAACAGTAACCGACTGATCGTGGTCAACAGCTACGCTCCAGGTCCCTGCCATGTTTTGTCTGCTATTGGCCAGAGGGCCGATAAGGGCAATTTTTCCTTTTTTAGAAAGGGGGAGCGCCTGGTTTTCATTTTTCAGCAACACAAAAGTTTGAGCTGCAATCTTACGGGCGACCCTGTTGTGTTCATCAGTAAATATCTCCGTTTCTGCTCTACCGGGATTAATGTACCGGTAAGGATCGTCGAACAGACCCAGCTTGTATTTTGCTTCCAGTATCCGGCGGCAAGCATTTGTGATTTGTTCGCGGCTCACAAGACCCTCATCAAGTGATTTTTGCAAGGTTGTCAGGAACCCTTCGCCAACCATGTCGAGGTCAACCCCGGCATTCAGGGCTAATGCAGCAACGGTTTGAAGGTTGCCCATCCCATGGTCAATCATTTCGTTAATTGCTGTGTAATCAGATACAACAAACCCATCGAATCCCCACTGGTTGCGTAACACTTCTGTCATTAACCATTTGTTGCCTGTTGCAGGTATGCCATCCACCTCGTTGAAGGAGGTCATTATACTGCCAACTCCGGCCCGTACAGCAGCCAAAAAAGGAGGAAAATATTCATTGTACATCCGAATGCGGCTCATATCAACGGTATTATAATCGAGCCCTGCCTCAGAAGCTCCGTATAGTGCAAAATGCTTGGCGGTAGCCATCATGGTATTGTATTTCGAAAGATCATCGCCCTGGTATCCATGAACAAAGGCTTCAGCAATTCTTGATGCCAGGTAAGGGTCTTCGCCGGGGCTTTCGGCAATGCGACCCCATCTGGGATCGCGGGTAATATCAATCATCGGCGAAAAATTCCAGGAAATTCCGTCGGCAGTAGCTTCGATAGCGGCAATTCTTGCGCTCCGTTCAATAAGTTCCATGTCAAAACTGGCAGCCAGCCCGAGTGGGATAGGAAAAACCGTCCTGTATCCATGTATTACATCAAGCCCGAATAGGAGAGGGATACCTAAGCGGCTTTCCTCAACGGCAAATCGTTGCATTTCGCGGATTTTATCAAGTGATCTCACATTTAGTATGGCACCAATCTTCCCCTCCCGGATCTTGGTTCCGGTTACAGATGCCCCTGTATTTCCCGTAACAATATCTCCAAAACCGGCAAGAAGATTCAACTGGCCGATTTTTTCCTCAATTGTCATGCGGGCCAACAGGTCATCAATAAATACTTTCATTTCAGCTTCAGGAGATTTTTCCCTCGCCGGAGCACATGAAAGGAAAAAACAGAAAATTAGAATCGCAAATGGAAACCACTTTGTTTTCATCCGTAAATAATTTTTTAATAAATGTTGGATGAATCCCGAAGGGCTCGCTGAAAGCAAACTCGCATGATGAATTTTAGCTTCGCTGAACTTCGGTTCATCCGTGTTTGTGTTTAACGAATCATGCTCGTTTCATAGCCTTAATGATTATAGGTCAAAAAAAATTACATTAGTATCTCAACTAGGTTTTCGTCTTTGCTAAGCATTGATATGAAAAGGTCTCTTGGGACAACGGCACCCCCACTCCTGTATTGGTTTTTCTCGTATTCAATTTGAACCGTCTTACCGTTGACCTTTATTTCACGCGGGCTAAAGCAGTTTCCAGCAACCCGGTAAATAAACTCCACTTTTTTGCCAAGGAAATTCAATTTAGCGGCAAGTCCATTGAACTCATTCGGAAGCACCGGGTCGAGTATCACCCTATTGGCATCGACTCGCACACCCATCATTCTGGATATCACCAGTCCTATAAAAATACCGGGCCCACTGGAATAGACTCTCCAACCACCCCTGAAAGTTATTTTTCCTGAGTTTATCTCATGGTATCTCTCATCGGCCTCATAACGGCTTTTGAAGCCAATGTCGGAACTTGAGTAATAACAGTTGGCCTGCCTGAAATCTCCGTCGGCTACAATTTTTTGATAATCTACCGGTAAAGACTGACGCAGTGCAAACACAAAATCATCTGCCCTGCCCATTACAGCAAGGGATTCCGCGTATCGCAGATGCTCATGGATGTACATCAGGCCAATTTCGCGTCCGAAAAAAGTGCTGCTTTCTGCCCTTTGAAAAATACTCTGGATTCCTCCACGGTATTTCAATGGCTTGTCCATAAGTCGTGCTCCATCGGGGCCTTTAAGGTGCTGCTCAATAATTTGCCGGTGCGCAACGGCTTGTTCATTGGTGAAAATTCCGCTAAGGACACCCCGGTTCATGGGCAGCAAGCTATAATGGATGCCCGTTTTTTTGTCAGATGGGTGCAGCAGAACACTTATACTCCCATCAGTTTCTGCAAGGCCATATCCGGCCACAACGCCTTTTTTAACCAGATGCTTGTTAAAATCATTTTTGATGCTCTGGCAAATTGCTTTCAGCTCGCGGCTTTGGAGCAGATTGCCATCCTGCTCCAGCACTTGGGCATATTGCGAAAAAGCCTGATAATTCATTTGAACAGTCCAACTTGAAATCATGCGCGATGCAAGTTCTTCGCTTACAGGTTGCAGGGAATCATTCCAGTCGCCCCCACCGAAGGGTACTAAGGCTGTACCTTGAATGAAAGAACCTGTAATCCTGTTTAAAAGGCGGTCCATGTGCTCGCGAAGTGGAGTTTTCTCGGCACTGCCCACTCCCTCGGCATGGTAATAGGGCAAATTTTCATCCAGAATTTTCAGATCGCCAGTTGTGGAAATGTAGTTGACAAGTGCAATAATGCACCAATAGGCGATGTCGCCGTGGGCTTCGTGGGCGCGAATGTTCAAATACCGGTCAAACATCCACCATTGTGGCCAGCCCCCATCGGGGTTTTGGTGCGAAAAAATGATGCAGAGCACCTGTCTGACCTCCTTGTATTTTCCAAGATTTATCAGAAAATCTATTGGCCCCTGCGATACATCGCGTGTACCCCAGGCTGCTCCGCCAAATTGCTCTAATCCATAAGGCGTAAGGTAATGCGTAAGGGCATTTGCTCCAAACCATGGAAGTATTTCCTTTATGGCCTTTATATCCGGATGGTCCAATTCAAGACTCAGGTTTTGTGATAATTCATTCCAATGTTGGGAGGCCACCATGCAATCGTATTTGAACTGCCTTAAAGGTTCCTGTATTTTCACCGGTTGGCCGGTGTAGGGAACCTCAGCAAAAATGCTCAGCGTAAATGCATCTATTTCATGGGTTTGGATTACAAACAACTCATCATCTTGAGCCCTCTCTCCCCCTTGTAACAGCTTCCCGTTGCCA
>DATIKK010000294.1:0-8790 GCA_035477635.1 Bacteroidales bacterium
CAATAGCTCCATTGTATCTCCTTTTAGAAGATAGAAGTTTTTGTCGTTAGATTTGAAGAATGGTTCTAATCTCATTAATTGTGACCTATTATCTTATATCTGTCAGATTTAATTAACTGAATGCTATTATAATCAGACTCATCAGTAAAGCCATATTGCCAAATATTAAAAACATCAATACGTTTTTCGAAGAAAAGCAAGAACACATCTTTTTGGGTGTGGAGTTTCCACTGTTTATATGGATAAAATAGCTGTCTTATAATGGTATTATCTGTTGAAGAGTTTTTAGCTTCAATTAAAACAATTTTGTCTCTCCCTTCATAACCTCCGTCCACTTCAGTTTGTACACTTTTTGTTTTAATTTTTTGATTGCCAACTTTAAAATCGAATGCGGGGGTGTATTTTCTACCCCTTATTGTTAAAACTAAACTTTCATCATTCATAAAAGTGCGTATCAAACTTGATGCGTATGCAAAATCAAGATGTTGCATTTCTGAGTTTCCTATTCCAGCTGTATCAAGATTAAAATCTAATCTTGAGTTGTATTCCTTAATTTCTGTTGTTATTGGTGGAATATCAACATAGCCTTCACCTTTAACAATAATGTAATTTCCATTTTTTATAGGTAAAAGGAATAAGTCTTTTTCAATGAAGATTTGAGGTCTGCCTGACCTAGTATCTTGTTTACATAACACCCGAACTTCCTTCTGATTTACTTCTGTGAAATCTTGACAAGACCTTTTTATGTTTTGTGCCGAGAGTTCAAAAGGGGATTCATCAAAGTTGTGGGATAATATATCGTAGTCTCTGAAAATTTTAGCCCAAGATTCATTATTAGCCATATACTTTTTCTATAGTGTTAGTTTCATAATAATTACGAATTAAAAGTTCTTTTAGAGTACCCCTTTTTTCAGGATTTGCGTTTATACTCCTTCGTGCATCTACTCTTTGAATTGTAAAGTCAGAATATAACTCGTCAAAGAAGTTGTCATTTTCATCTTTGCCTTTTACATCTGAATTGCTCAAAATCCAAGTGTGATTTAAGGCGTCAAGTTTGTGGCAAAAATCTCTTAATCGGATTTGCTCCTGGTCATTGAATTCGTCTTTTGCATAAGAGTTGAAACTCGAAGTTTCACTCAATGGTTTATAAGGCGGGTCGAAATAAAATAATGAGTTGTTGTCTGCCCAATTCAATGTTTCTTCATAGTCGCCGCAAAGGATTTCAACTTTTTGCAATGCTTGGCTAACTGCCAAAATATTTTCCTTGTCGCAAATTGCAGGTCGCTTGTAACTGCCCATTGGAACATTATATTCATTCTTGCGATTCACTCTATAAAGTCCGTTGAAACAAGTACGATTTAGAAAAATAAACAAAGCAGCTTGTCCGCTTTGTTCTTCTTTTCTTTTGTTATACAAGTCTCTTTTTTGGTAGTAATATTCTTTTTTTGCTTCGGCTTTTCTTTCAAGTCCGTGAAATTCAATTTGTAATGTTTCAAGTATTGAAATAAGTTCTTTTGGTTTTGAAGCAATTGTTTTGTAGGTGTTTATCAAATCTTCGTTAATGTCATTTATAACAGCTTTTCTGAGGTTTGGAAAATTGTTTAGCATCCAAAACAAAACTGCTCCACTACCTACGAATGGTTCAATATATGTGAATTTGTCTTTGTAAACGACTTTAGGCAAAGCCTTTTCTATGTCGTTAATAAGCTGTGTTTTACCACCCGCCCACTTCAAAAACGGTTTTGCAATTCTGTCGGTCATTACACTTTACTATTATATTTGAGTCAAGCAAATTTACGATTTTCATTTTTCCTGTTTTCTATTTCGGTCAGTTAATTGTCAACCGATTTTGACTGCTGGGTCGTCTTTTTAGGGTGTCGGCTAACATTATTGTTAAAAACCATTCAATAATTTTTCGATTTTGTCTTTTTTTAAATGGGTTGAAGATGGGGTTTCTCTTGTTTTTTTTATCTTTATTGACTAAACGTGCCATGGTACAAAACTCAAACAAAGTTTTTACACCTATGTTTGATGAAACGAGCATGATTCGCAAAGCACAAACACCAATGAAACGAAGTTCATCTGCGTTAAAATTGCGCACTTTCCAGATTTTGGGTAAGAACCGTAACTGCTACCGTCTTGCCTGAGCCAGAAGTGGCAATCTATATTACATGTCGAATAAAATTTGACCACAAATGAAAAGTAAAACACTTTGGATTCCTGCTTTACTTTGCGTGTGGGTTTGCTGCAAGGCTATTGCTGAAAATCCCGTGCAGGTCTGTAGTACCAGGATGGATGAATTATTCTCAAGTTGGAATAATATATGTAGGCCTGGTTGTGCGGTTGGAGTTTTTCACGAAGGTGAAATTATATTTCAGCGGGGCTACGGTAGCGCCAATCTTGATCATAGCGTCCCGATTGCACCTAACACCGTTTTTTACATTGGGTCGGTGTCGAAGCAATTTACGGCAGCCGCAATAGCCATTCTTGCCGACCGGGGAAAACTATCCCTTAAGGATGATGTGAGAAAATATATCCCCGAACTTCCTGAATTTGAACGACAAATACGAATAAAAGATCTGGTGTTTCATACCAGCGGATTACGCGATTTGTATGCACTAATGTCGGTGGCAGAAATTAATGTGGCCAATGTTTTATCGATCGACGATAAATTAAATCTGATTGCCAGGCAAACTGACCTAAACTTTCTTCCGGGCGATGAATTTTCATATAATAACAGCGGATATACCCTAATGGCCATTTTGGTGGAAAGGGTTTCGGGCCAATCCCTGCGAAAATTTATGCACGATAATGTTTTCGCGCCTCTGGGTATGGAAAACACTCATTTTCATGATAACAGGCACGAAATAGTCAGAGGCCGCGCCTTAAGTTACTCGCCTGGACGCGATGGGGAAGTAAGGCTCAGCTATCTGTCAAATTTTGAGGGGGTAGGACCCGGTGGGTTATATACCACCATAGGCGACTTGTTTTTGTGGGAAGAGAATTTTTTTTATAACAGAATACCCGATACAAGGAATTTTCTTGGGTTGATGCACACCAAGGGGGTACTCAATAATGGTGACACACTACATTATGCCTTCGGGCTGAATTTTGGCAATTACAAGGGGCTAAAAACAGTTGGACATGGAGGTTCATTTATGGGATTCAGGGCTCATTACCTCCGCATACCAGAACAACGTTTTGCTGTTGCAGTGTTGTGTAATATGGGCGACATTAATCCGGCCAACCTTAGTAATCAGATAGTTGATCTGTACCTTGCAGATGTAATTGAGAAAAGTTTGGCAGAATATGCCGGAACCTACAAGAACATTGAATTTGAAACAGATTTCGAAATTGTGGTTATTGGCGGGGAGTTGTATGTGAAAGATCATTCGTCGTTTGATGGGCAGCTTTCATTCACTGAAGCTGATGTTTTCCGCAGGGAAGGCTGGCAATTTAGATTCGTTCGTAACGGCCAAAATCAGGTGGAAGGTGTGATGCTCAACAACCCGCGTGCCCGTAATATTTTCTTTAAAAAACAATAAGTCCTTCCATTTCCTTAAAACAAAGGTAAACCTTCAATTATCCCAGTTAAACGCCAACCTTTACACCCTGAAATAAAAAAAAACCGCCAGGTGTAGCACCATGACGGTAAATGTCATAATCAGCAAATCAAGGTTCTTAGCTGCTGAGCATAACAGGCATTATAAGCATTAGAATATCTTCAGCTTTGTTTGGATTATCGACAGGCAGTACCAGACCAGCGCGATTGGGTTCCGACGTATTTAAGCTGATTTGTTCTGTTTCAAGGTTCTGCAACATTTCAACCAGAAAGCGGCTGTTGAAGCCTATTTCTATGTCATTACCTTCGAAACTGCAGGCTATTCTTTCGCGGGCTTCGTTACTGAAGTCGAGATCTTCGGCCGAAAGAGTAAGCTCAGAACCTACAATCCGTAATTTTACCTGATATGTCGTTTTGTTAGAAAAAATTGAAACCCTTCTGATACTGTTAAGGAATGGGATCCGGTCAACAATCATTTTATTTGGGTTGCTCGACGGAATTACAGCTGAGTAGTTTGGGTACTTTCCCTCAATAAGGCGGCACACCAAAATAATGTTTTTAAACGAAAAACGTGCGTTGGTTGATGCATATTCCACTTTTACCGAGTCGTTGTCGTGAGTAAGGATATGCTTTAATTGACTAAGAGGCTTTTTGGGGAGGATAAAATTGGCTGAATCCTTGCTTATGATATCGTTTCGACGGTAACGCACAAGTTTATGTGCATCAGTAGCTACAAAAGTAACCCCCTCATCGCCTATTTCAAAGAAAACCCCTGTCATAACCGGGCGCAGATCATCACTGCTGGCTGCAAAAAGTGTTTTGTTGATCGCCTGGTAAAGCACATCCGATTCCATATTAAAACTCGCTATGGCATTAATGCTTGGAATTTTTGGGTATTCATCCCCATTATGTCCGGATAATTTATATTTTCCTTCCCCGGCCGTAAGCGAAACTCCAAAATTGGTCTCATCAATATCGA
Organism: Bacteroidales bacterium; assembly: GCA_035477635.1. Classification (GTDB taxonomy): domain Bacteria; phylum Bacteroidota; class Bacteroidia; order Bacteroidales; family UBA7960; genus UBA7960. The sequence continues at coordinate 4,542 of DATIKK010000294.1, forward strand.
TGGTTACCGGAACATCGGTAAAGGTTTTGAGAGTTTCAACCAGAATTTTGGCCGGAATGGCAACACTACCTTCCCCTTCGACCATATCGATGCCAATGCGGGCAATCATGGTGGTTTCAAGGTCGGATGCGGTAATTTTAATTTCGTTATCGGCCAACTCAAACAGGAAGTTATCCAAGATGGGAAGGGTGTTGTTGGAACTCAAAACTCCGCTTATAGACTGTAACTGTTTCAGCAACAACGAACTGGACACTATAAATTTCATACTTACTTAATTTAATTTAATTCAAGCAAAGATAGTTTTTTATTAAAAATAGACTCCCGGCGCCAATATTTTTTTGGTAATCCCATAGTCCTACCTTGCTTGTTAGTGTATTAAAAAAAACGACAATGGTCTCATAATGCGGTTAAAAACAAAATAATTACCAACTGCAAATTTTCCACTGTTAACCTGCATGAAAAACAAATTGGGGTCGGCAGTGGTTCCCGGGGCCAATACTTCCAATTCCTCCTTATCAGCTTTACGGCGGTAAAAAATAAGATTTGTGCGGTTTTCCAGAAAATCGGTTATCGTAATATCAAAAAATGCCGGTTCGATTAATCCTTCAAGCATTACCGAATCTGCAGGATTAGTTAGCAGCCTGTCATAATATAACTCGGTAAACGAGCTAAGAAATCTCCCTACTCTATCCCAGTTTACAAGCACAGAGTCAACTGCAAATTGATTTTGAAGCAACACCGGTTTATTCTCCAGGTTTTCAATAACAAACGATTCTTCGGGCGACTGGTTGTAGGATACTTCTATTCTGGCGATTTGTTCTGGTAGGAGGTTAACAACTACCGGATCGCGCCAAATACTTTCATCGGGGCTAAATATACCTGCAAGGCTTCTTTCAACTCCGGGAATATGAACAACAAAAGGAATCTGCGAACGAAATAACCGCATGTAGGCGCCGTCGCCCTCAGGGGTATCCTGTCCAATCAAATATTGTCTTACCCGCCTTGAAAAAGGGAATAGCCTAATTTCTCCAGGCAATCTGACGAGGTAAAACCGGGAAAAGACATTTAAGCGAATCCCTTCAGTATCGAGCAATTTATTTATCGAATCCTGGTCGGTAAGGGCAACAGGCTTACGCACGTTTAACTGCCGCAACGCTGCAAGCAATTCGCGAATCGCAGGATCGTTAGCAGTATATAACCGGTTAAAACGCCATACGCCGGCCTCGTTCCTCTCAAGATTAAGTGCAGGCATATCAACTTTTCCCATCTCAATACGCACAATATTATTAACGTAATTTAGCCTGAAGCCGCGGTCGCGCTCGGGGATTGAAGCCTGTCTTCCTGCAAAATGAAGGAATAAAGTGATGGTAGTTATAACAACCATCAAAACAATTAAATAGCTAAGATTTTTGGCCTTCACTTGAGTTCAATTTGAAAGGATAAGTTTGCATGATTTAAGCATGCAAAGTATTTGTCAAAGTATTGTTATTTAATAACCCGGTTTCATCGTGCCGTAGTTTTTGATCCATACTTTTTCCTGCGCCAGATAAATCTGGCCAGACCAAATGTAACAACCAGCACTACAGGCATCATGACATTGGTAAGTTGAATAAAAGTCCGGCTGCGATCAACTCTCGACCTGTCGAGCATTCTTAGCCTCATTTCCCTGGCACGTGCTTCAAGAATTCCCGAATCATCGGCAAGAAAATCAATTGAATTCATAATGAAATCACTGTTTCCGAATGTTTGTGCCGAAAACCTGTCGTATCCGAGTGGCAAGGGTTGGCCATCACGGCTAAGTTGGTTTTTGATAATATCGCCATCTGCCACAACAATCATAGCTGTAGGCACGCTCTGATTTCTGCGTTGAAACCCTTCAGGCAAATTAACAGGAGGAGCCAACCGGTTTCTAAAAACTGATTCGAAAGTGCCTTCTAAGAGCACGGCTACGGATTGCGGTCCTTCGGCAAAATTTCTTTCGTCTGGTGGCCGGCTCAAGATATCAAGTGATATCATTGCTGGTGTTGAAACGTTCCTTGTGTATGGCGATGTTTGAAGCAGAATTGTTTTACGTACCTCAGGAGCATATACTGTATCAATGCTGCTTATAAATTCTGACCGTATAAGATTAAGATTGTTAACTATTTTATGATTGCTAGCCGGGTTGAGAAGCGGAAAAAAATACCAGGGTAGCAGGTTAATTTGTGGCCGGTTTCCTATCATGCCAGTTGTTACAGGAATTGGAGCAGCATTCAAATCCTGAAGCAGATTTGCATTAAGTCGAACGCCGTATCGGAAAAGCATATCGTCGAGGTTTACAGGCCAACCCATGCCGATGGTTTCAAACAAAGGCGGTCTGAGGCTATCCATGCTGGCAAAAACCGGGTCAATTAACCACAGCATTGAACCACCCTGCATTATGTACTGGTCTAAAACAAATTTTTGCTCCTCAGTAAAGGGCTTTTGAGGTTTGGCTAATATAAGGGTTTTGAACTGAAGGATTTGAGCAAGGTTGTTGCCAATTCTTACTCTTTCTACCTGATAAAAATCGCTCAATCTGCTTTTTATGTCGGCAATAAAAGGTTCAGCAATTTCTCCCTGACCATCAATGAAGCCAATACCTGGTTTTTCGGTAATTGTAATTTGCCTGATTGCATTAGCCAGATTGTACTCCAGAGCCTGGGCCGAATAGTTGAGAATTTCTTCAGGTGATTTTCCCAACTGGTCCTCAAGCAATTGTAAGGGTATTTCCCTGCCACGGTAGTTCACCAAGGCGCCCGGGAATATTATCTGCTGCGAAGTAGCTTCATGGGCACGAACTTGTACTTGTGTTGGTTGCAGGCCTTTTTCAATTAGCATGTCAATTATTCCATCGCGTTCGGGGGCCTTTAAAGGATTAATAAACTCATACTGAATATTATCTGAAAACGCCCTGAATTCCCCGAGAATTTCGCGAGTTTGATTGCTAAATTTCTGAAAACCAGCAGGAAAATCTCCTTCCAGATAAACACGGAAGTAAACAATATCGTCGAGTTGACGGAGCATTGACCGGGTGCCCGGTGAGAGGGTGAAGCGTTTTTCTGAAGTAAGGTCGAGCCGGGCAAATTTGAGGCTGCCAAAGGTGTTTACAGCTACTATTACCGTAATGCAAACCATTAACTGCAAAAGACTTTGTTTTCGTAAATCCCGTCTCCAGGTGGTTTCCTTTGATTTTGGCTTGCTGGATTTAAAAAATATATCCATTTCTGAATCTCTCCGAATTATTAACGAAATTAAAATTACCAATAGCGGCTTTGCAGCCTGATTTTGGTAAGGAAAATAAACATGGCTGTTAAGCTGATAAAATAGATAAGATCACGGGTATCGACCACACCACGGCTCATGGAGATATAATGCGCATAAATACCCAGGTTTCGTACAAACAAATCGGCTCCTCCAAATAGCTCCAGGGTGTAAATGAGTTCAAATCCCAAAAATATGAATCCGCAAAGGAAAACTGCTGTTATAAAAGATACAACCTGATTTTCGGTCAGTGATGATGCAAACAGACCTATAGATACAAATGAAGTTCCCAAAAATAGCAACCCCAGGTAAGAACCCCATACCCCCCCCATATCGAGATTTCCGGGAGGCAATCCAAAGTGATATATGGTAATAACAAAAATTAAGGTAGGAATAAGCGACAGCAAAACCAGGGCAACGCCGGCAAAAAATTTTGAAAAAATTATTTCAAGGTCGGTTAGGGGTTTGGTAAGCAAAATTTCTATGGTTTTTGTACGTATCTCGTCGGCAAGAAATCGCATAGTAATGGCAGGTATCAGAAAAAGGAATACAAAAGGTCCGACCACAAACAAACCGTCGAGGCTTGCAAACCCAGCCTCCAGAAGGTTATAGTTGCCCGGAAAAACCCACAGAAATAAACTTATTATAACCAGAAATACCACTATTACAATATAGCCGATAAGGCTATTGAAAAAATTGTTTATTTCCTTTTTAAAAAGAGCGAACATAACATCTATATTGGATCGGTAAATTCAATAGAAATCCCGTCATTAAGCCTTAACCCAAGAAGGCTGGAGGCTCTCCCTCTGTTGATAGCAATTTCCAGATATCCCGTCGGACCGAAACGGGCAAGTTTTTCTCCTTCAGGGACATCGTTGTACGCTTCAGAAAGTTCGTCAATCCTATCGTTGTAAAGTCCGAGATTTATTACAAAAGGCCTTCCACCACTAATTTGGCCGAAAGTAGT
>DATIKK010000295.1:0-2630 GCA_035477635.1 Bacteroidales bacterium
CCTACCCGTAGTGGGCGTTCCGGTAAAATCATCCAACTCAATCGACGGTTGGGACTCCGTATTGTCCATTCTGCAAATGCCCGCCGGAGTGCCGATGGCAACGGTTGCCCTCAATGGCGCCAAAAATGCAGGTATCCTTGCTGCACAGATACTTTCCGTGGCCGACAAACAGCTGTCGGAAAAAATCGCTGCGTATAAAAACCAGTTGAAACAGGAGGTTTTGGAAAAGTCATCGAAAGTGCAAAAAACTGTCTGAGAATTCGCAAATCCGTACTTCTTTCACATGGAACTTGAAAAGCAAATAGATATTGCTGCTAACCTCATCAGGGAAGGCAAAGTAGTGGCCTTTCCCACCGATACCGTATATGGCCTTGGAGCCAATGGTCTCGATCCGGCAGCCGTAGCCCGCATTTATGAAATAAAGGAACGCCCTTCTTTCAACCCGTTGATTTTGCACATAGCCGACATAGAATGCCTAAATGAGCTAATCCTTACCAACGATGCAAGAGTGTATGCGCTGGCTGAGAAGTTTTGGCCGGGGCCATTAACCATCCTTTTTCCCAAAAGCAAACTGGTGCCCGACATAGTAACCGCAGGTTTGCCTACTGTTGGCATCAGGATGCCCAACCACAAAATCGCACTGGAACTGATTAGGCGAGCAGGCTGCCCTATAGCTGCTCCCAGCGCCAACAAATTTGGAAAACTAAGCCCCACCAGCGCACAACATGTGCGAAAACAACTTCCCAACCTCGACTTTGTTTTAGACGGAGGAAACACCACCGTGGGTATCGAATCTACCATTATATCGCTAAACGAGGAGGGCTTTGCAATCATCAGGCCGGGCTCTATTACTACTGAAGAAATCAGACAGATTGTGCCTATGGCTGCAAAACCAGGTCTCCAGGAGAAAATCATAGCTCCGGGAATGCTGAAATCCCATTACAGCCCCAGCAAACCTTTTTACATTTTGGGGGAATCTATGCCCGAAAATCTGCCGGCCTCAAGAGCAGGTTTGATAGCGCTTGCTTCGCGGGAAGGTTCAGGGTATAAAAAAGTAATCCAACCCACTACAAACGGCGACCTAAAAGAATATGCCATAAGGATGTTTGCTGCCATTCATGAGCTCGAAGACTCTGATGTGGAATTTATTGTTGCTGAACCGGTACCTGAAACAGGTATTGGAATTGCCATCATGGACCGTATGCGGAAGGCTGCTTATCCCAATATTTCAGAAAGCCGCTGACCTTTTCTCCCTGTTTCAAAAACTATTACCATCCCTTGCTGACAACCTGCGGGCAAAAGCGTGCAGGAGTATAGTTTTCATATGCTTCTTTTAAAATGGTAAAAGCCATTCTGCTTATCTGCCGGCAAAGTTCGTGAAACTATCGCCGATGGTCTTTTAATGGGTAATAGCATTTGAATCCGAAATCTTATTTCACATAACCATAGCAGAACAATATTTAATAATAAAGTGGGTCTCAGTTTGGTATTAAAATTTTGAGTGGGATTTTTTACTTCACCTTTTCAGAGTAGGTTTCATAATTATCGAAAACCATTTTTTTATTATTTTTATTTTGAAAAATTAACCCAAAATACGACTGTCAATGGTTGCATTAGTTTTGGTTTATCTGGCCGTAACAATCATTATTGGTCTGATGGCAGGCCGTCTGGTGCGCAACACCGAAGATTATCTTCTGGCAGGCAGGCGATTGCCTTTGTACATAGTGGCCGCCACTCTATTTGCTACCTGGTACGGTTCGGAGACTATTCTGGGGGCTTCGACTGAATTCATACAGGGTGGATTGATTGCAGTTATCCGCGATCCGTTTGGCGCAGCATTATGCTTGTTTTTGGTAGGTTTGTTTTTTGCCCGTCCGCTGTATCGTATGAAACTTCTTACTCTGGGCGATTTTTACCGTGTAAAGTACGGGAAACGGATAGAGCTGTTTGCCTCGATTTGCATCATGCTCTCGTACTTTGCCTGGTTAGCAGCTCAGTTTGTTGCATTCGGAATCATAACAAGTGTCCTGATAGGAACATCTATAACAGAAGGAATACTGGTGGCTGCAGGCCTGGTAACTCTTTACACCTTTGTAGGGGGGATGTGGGCAGTTTCGATAACAGACTTTATGCAGACCCTTTTTATCGTTGCGGGTTTGATCATGGCTTTCGTGCAGATATTCGGGATTGTGGATTTTCAATCCATTATGGAAAATGCTCCTGCTGGATTTTTTAGTTTTGCTCCCGAAGGCGATATAACCAGTCTGGGCAACTATTTTACCGCCTGGATTACCATCGGTTTGGGTTCCATTGCCACCCAAGTAATTTTTCAGAGGGTGATGTCGGCCTGGTCAGAAAAGGTTGCCGTAAGGGCATCCTATATTGCCGGCTTTATGTACCTCTCGTTTGGACTGCTACCACTGGCGCTGGCACTTGCTGCTCCGGTTCTGATGCCCGGTTTTATAACCACTTATGCTGGCACACCCTATATGCAAATGCTTCTTCCCGATTTGGTTTCCGGATTTACCAGTCCATTAGTCCAGATCCTGTTTTTCGGCGCGCTTTTGTCGGCAGTGCTCAGTACTGCAAGTTCTGCATTGCTGGCTCCGGCAGCCATTTTCAGCGAAAAC
>DATIKK010000296.1:0-3709 GCA_035477635.1 Bacteroidales bacterium
CTAAAACCTGAAAAGAATTGGAGGTGATGTTCAATAGCATCAGACAAATTGAAAATCTGAGCAATTTTTTCATTTTGCAAAGGTTATGACCGTTAGAGGTGTTAAAACTATCTGTAATATTTTAAACTGGAGGTTTTTTCATCTCAAAAATGAAGCCAAAAGTGTTTGAACCTTTTTTTTCATCCGTAAATATAATTTGATTATTAAGATCGGATGAACCCCGAAGGGCTCGCTGAAAGCAAACTCGCATGTTGAATTTTAATGCGTGTATGTGTTTTACAAATCCGGCTCGTTTCAGGAAGTTATTTGCTACTGGTTAATGTTTAGCAGCAAAGGTCGGAAAATGTATATTTCAACTTCTGCCTCCTTTATATTCCTTTAACAGAGATTGGAAAATTTCCTTTACCGTTGAAATTTTGGTTGCCCTGAAGGCATTCGACCCGGCAAAAGCAAATCCATGCTCGAAATTCCCTTTAAATGCATTGATAAGTGCAATTATTATACAATAAGGGCTATTCGAAATATCACAAGTCCTTATACACTTGAACGGACAATTTTTGGGTTGTTTTTTACCCTTTTTGACATTTTCCAAAAAATTGGAAAAAATTGCCCTGCCAGGCATCCCGACCGGACTTTTAATTATCTCAATATCCTTCTCGCGTGCATCAATGTATTTCTGTTTAAAAGCCGGAGATGCATCGCATTCTTCAGTAGCTACAAATCTTGTAGCCATCTGTACACCTGATGCACCGAGCTTTAGCATATTATTTATATCCTCACCAGTATAAATACCCCCCGCGGCAATAAGAGGGATAGGCTTATTGCTTTCTTCTTCGAAAACTTTAAGCTCCCTTGCGATTTCAGGAACCAGTTTTTCAAGGGAAAAATTATCATCACTTATCTGTTCTTCCTTAAATCCCAGGTGGCCTCCTGCCTTTGGGCCTTCTACAATAACCGCATCAGGCAGGTAGTTGTAATTTGATTTCCATTTCTCGCATATCAACCTGGCTGCTCTGGCTGATGAAACTATAGGAATAATTTTGGTAGTACTGTCTTTCTGTAAAAAAGATGGCAGATCGAGTGGCAAACCTGCTCCTGCAATTAAAATGTCAATCTTTTCGGCAATTGCGGTACGTACCATGTCCGCAAAATTTGTCATTGCCACCAACACATTAACACCAAGAATTCCCTTTGTCTTTTCTCTGGCTTTGCGAATTTCTTCCTTTAATCCATGAATGCTTGCCTCAAGAAAATTCTGGGAAAAATCCTTATACAAAAGACCCAAACCGGCGCTTGATATTACACCTACTCCGCCTTCATTGGCAACCGCAGCTGCAAGACCTGAAAGAGAAATGCCAACTCCCATCCCGCCCTGGATAACAGGAACAGAAACAACCAGATTTCCTAAATGCAGTGATTTCATTTTTTTGAATTTTCACAAAGGTACCCAATTATCCCGAACCTCCTGAATCGCTCAAAGGATTGAAATACATAACAAGGTTTATTTGTGAAATTTTAACGATTTCGGCTTTGTTTTCCCAATTCCTTTTTTTGCTTAATAACCCCTATCCATGCAGGTTAAATACCGTTGATTACACATCATGGGCATACGTCATTATGAAAAATGAGTTGCGTACAGACTTCACTCCTGTGCCCCCAATCTTGTATAGCAACAAATTGACAACTTTTGGTTGCGTTGAAATTTACTGTTATCGAAAAGAAAACTATTACATTTGAAATATTCAACCTTATAAAATGCTTATAATGGAAAAAGGAAAATTTCTGCAAAAGGTATTAGATGGTTCCATCGACCAAAAAAAGGTTTTCGGTACATCCTTTGCTGTTCAGTATAACGGTGAAACCTGGGTTGGAGCTGCAGGCAATCTAACGGTTGAGAAACCCTATTTTATCGCCAGTACCACAAAGCTTTTTGCTACCGCCATCATAATGAAGCTCAGGTCAACCGGGCAATTAAAACTTGACGACCTGATTCGCTTCTATTTGGAAAACAATATTTTGCATGGTATGCATTTTTATAACAACAGGGAGTACTCCGGCGAAATAAGTATCAGGCAACTTCTGTCGCACACCTCCGGCCTTCCCGATTATTTTCAGCTAAAGGATGCTAAAGGTCGCAGCCTGAAGAACGACCTGTTTGGAGGCCTGGATCAGGGCTGGTCGTTTGAACAATCTATAGAAAGAGCTAAGGCTATGAAGCCATTGTTTGCTCCGGGTGCGAAAAACAAGGCGCATTATTCGGATACCAACTTTCAATTACTGGGGAAAATTATTGAAACCATTACCGGCAAATCCTTTTCGGAAAATTGTAATGAATTGATAATTCGGCCTCTTAGATTGGCCAATACCTACCTGTATCTTGATGAAACCGACTCTACGCCCCAGCCCTTTCATTGTAAATCAAAAGTGCTGCATATAACCAAAGCAATGGCTTCCTTTGGGCCAGATGGCGGTATGGTCTCCACATCCGGAGACATGTTGAAGTTTACAGAATCCTTTTTCACAGGAGTATTATTTCCTTCCACTTACATCGCTGAGATGCAGCAATGGAACCGAATCTTTTTTCCCATGCAGGCAGGGTTAGGTATTCACAAGTTTCAATTGCCCCGCATTTTCGACCCTATGGGTAAGATTCCCTATTTTATTGGCCATTCCGGACTTTCGGGCGCATTGGCGTATTACAGCCCTTCGAAGAATATTTTTATCGCCGGTACCGTAAATCAGGTTGCATATCCTGATTTATCCTTTAGAATCATGATAAAACTTGCCCAAGCCCTACTGAAAACCTGACCGGCAGCATAAGCAACGCCGTAGGGCATATTCAAGGCCCTGCCCAAACAATAATGTACCTGGGATTTCTGAAAATCCTTAGCCCAAATTGGCCCTTTTTGTGTGCGAATGAATGCCTTTAATGCCCGGATAGCAGAATTTGAGATGAAGGCTTGGGCTACATCTTGTTTCTGTAAAATCTATGTTCTTTTTTCACCATAGTGTTCGGCAGTTTTTAATGCAATAATTGCAGTAAAATCAAAACTTTCGCAAAGATTTGTTGTGCATTTTTGTGTAATATTGCAGATGGAAACAGCATCTGGCTATACTGCTGAATTTTGTACCGGCGATTTTTTGTCTCTTGGAACCTTCTCTCTTTTCAGCGGGCATTCGGCTGTGGCCAATTATACCGATGCTTCAGGCAAAGTGGTGTTCCTTACCCGTAATCGCCTTTATCTTGCTCCCAACGCCATATTTCTTGATAATCCAAAGTTGGTTTTTCCCGGAACACTTACCATAGAGCCGGATTACATCCATTGCAGCACTTTTCAAATTCAGAGAAGCCCTTACCGGGAGTACAACTCAGCATATTTGTTTGCTTCAGGCAACGAAAGCCTGTTCGAAGCCCGGTTGTTTGCCGTGGCATTAGAAAATTTGGAGGTTTTTCCCAAGAAAAGTTTGGTTTTTACTGTTTTTGACCATTTTGAGCCGGAAATCCTGTGTGGGCTCGATTTTACATTGGTAAAATCCATTAAAGCAGCCACAGCCCTTATTGCTGAGGGTAAGGTATTGCAGGGAGTATATTCCTTGAAGGGTTTGGGACATGGAACCACACCTGCAGGCGACGACTTTATAGCCGGATTGCTCTATGGGTTGCATTACCTGCAACAGTTGCATGGCTTTGACAACAATAATTTGATTC
>DATIKK010000297.1:0-3619 GCA_035477635.1 Bacteroidales bacterium
TAGCAAACACTACCATTGAACTTGACGTATGATACCCCAGGCATACATAACAGAATGGGCAAATAAGGTGCCTTGGCAAACACTTCTGTTGCCATTTTTATGAAGTCAAGGGCTATGCACCCTCCTAAATCTCTGGAACAAGCCTCGGAAGTATGATGCCCATTCGCCTGAAAAACAACTTACAAACAAATTTTTTTAATATATTTACCGGAGCTACGTTTCGGGGTTATTAACCTCATGCAGTGATAATTTATAAGGGAACAGTACCGGTAGTTTTTTCATCGGGAATCTTGAGCGGGCGCAGGTGTCGGTTGTATTTCCAAAATTTTTTGAATAGCAAAGGATTGAATTTGTTGCAATTGAGTACGGTAAGTTTAAAACCAAAAACAACCGCCATTAAGGGCTGGCCACCCAATTCGGCAATTTTTTAATTAAACGAAAAAGCAAAACTCAGAAGCCCGGAACGTAGGGCAAGATCGAACAAACAAGGGGGTAAAACAACTTAAATTGAAGAAAAATGAAAAAAAATTTAGCAGAATTTTTAGGAACATTTTGGCTCGTGCTGGGGGGCTGTGGCAGTGCTGTTTTGGCTGCTGGCTTTCCTGAAGTCGGTATAGGACTTGTTGGTGTTTCTTTGGCCTTTGGACTGACAGTTCTTACCATTGCATATTCATTAGGTCACATTTCGGGAGCGCATTTAAATCCAGCTGTGACCATAGGCTTGTGGATGGGGGGAAGAATAAAATCTAAAGAAATTCTACCCTATGTCGTTTCTCAAATCCTTGGTGGTATTGCTGCAGCAGGGGTTCTGTATATTATCGTAGTTGGCAACGGAAGTGAAATAGGCAATTTTGCTGCAAATGGATATGGTGAGCATTCGCCAGGTGGCTATGGTTTGACGGCTGCAATTGTAACCGAGTTGGTAATGACATTTATGTTTTTGCTGATTATCCTGGGAGCAACAGATGAAAAAGCGCCGAAAGGCTTTGCAGGTCTTGCCATAGGACTTGCTCTTACGCTTATTCATTTAATTAGTATTCCTGTTACAAATACATCGGTAAATCCAGCCAGAAGTATCAGCCAGGCAATTTTTGTTGGCGATTGGGCCATTTCGCAATTATGGCTTTTTATTCTTGTTCCGATAGTTGGGGCTATTTTAGCGGGTTTGGTGTATAAATATTTGAAGACCAGCCCTAAAGCTTAGAAAGTTGCCGCTAATATATACAAGTTAAGGTTTTGCAAAAGCAGAATCGGGGCTGTCTGAAATGTAAAAAGATGGTCATTCTGAGTGAAGCCAAGCCTGCTTGCCGGCAGGCAGGATTCTGATTATCAATAACCTGAGATTTTCACTTCGACATTGCTCAGTGCAGGCACTTCGTTCAAAATGACCGAAAAATAGCCTTTTTGGACACCCCGATTTACACAAATTGGTAAAGCCTCAAATGCAAGCGCTAAAAGGCAAAAACTTTGCAAGAGAAAGCCATTTTGCATTCATACCAATTCTTCAATAATTATATTTACAATTTATTTTAAAATGGAAGAACTATTAAACAAACTACGGCCAACCGTAATTGTGAGAGGAAACCTGTTTCCTGAACAAGTGCACGTAATTTTCGCAACAGCTTTTGGTACGGCAATCAAATTAATTGGTCGTGGCGACAGTAATCAGGTATATGACTTAGTTATTCCAGAAAGTAAATTCACCGAAATCGAATTTGTTGAGCAAGGCTCATACTCCGGTGATGCTTCTAAATTCAGATTGGCAGTTGAAGCACTCCGACTTGGGTTGGCTTATGAATACGACCCTTACTTTTCTTTATCTATTGCACGAGTTGACCCACTACCCCATCAGCTTGAAGCCGTATATGACTATTTCTTAAAACTACCACGTATTCGCTTCCTACTTGCTGACGACCCGGGAGCAGGTAAAACCATCATGGCTGGCTTGCTCATTAAAGAACTGAAAGCAAGAGGCCTTGTAAAACGTATTTTGATTGTAACTCCTGCCAACCTGACCTTTCAGTGGCAACGAGAATTAAAAGACCGTTTTCGTGAAAACTTTGAAATCATCAGAGGGGATGTATTAAGAGCCAATTATGGCAGCAACCCTTGGCAAGAGAAAAACCAAGTAATAACTTCTGTTTCTTGGGCTTCTTTGCAGGAAGATGCCAATCAAAGTTTGTTGAGGGCTACATGGGATTTGGTAATTGTTGACGAAGCACACAAAATGAGTGCTTATGATGATGAGCATAAAACCTACGCCTACCAATTAGGTGAAAACCTTTCTGAAAGGACAGACCACTTTTTGTTGATGACTGCCACCCCGCACAAAGGAGACAAAGACCAGTTTCAGTTGTTCATGCGGTTGTTGGACAAAGATGTGTATGCCGACATTTCCAGTATTGATGAAGCATTGGAACAACGTTCTGCACCTTTTTATTTACGCAGAGTAAAAGAAGCCTTGGTTTCATTCCCCGACCCTGAAACCGGAGTCATTAAATCTTTATTCACCAAGAGAAATGTAAATACCATCGGCTTTCAGATTCAGGATGAAGAAATGGATTTTTATCTTGAACTAACCCGATATGTGGAAGACCAATCTATCCGTGCAGCAGCAGACAACTCAGCCAGAGGCCGTGCGGTTGGTTTTACCATGGCCATGTTGCAACGCAGGTTCTCATCCAGTTTATATGCGGTAAGAAGAAGTTTGGAAAGAATGAAAGCCAGAAGGGAAGAAATTCTTCGCGACCCGGAAGGCTATCGTCAAAAACAAATTCAGAATCGACTGCCCGAAAACTTTGAGGACTTAACTGACCGAGAGCAACAGACAATTATCGAATCATTAGAGGATGCAGTAATAACGTATGACCCCAATGAACTTCGCATTGATATTGACAAACTAACCCGGTTAATTGAGCAAGCCAAACAACTGGAAGCAAGAGAAATTGAAAACAAAATCGTTCGCCTGAAAGAAGTATTAACCAAGCAAGGTGTATTCTCTGACCCGAAAATGAAATTGCTCATTTTCACGGAGCATAAAGACACGCTGGATTATTTGGTGGGTGACGGAAAAGACGGACGACCACTTGGCAAACTGAATGAATGGAGATTAAACACCACCCAAATACATGGTGGTATGAAAGTGGGTGACCGCAACACACCGGGCACAAGAATTTATGCAGAAAGAGATTTTAAAGAAGCGGCACAGGTTTTAGTAGCCACTGAAGCAGCGGGTGAAGGTATCAACCTGCAATTCTGCTGGCTGATGATTAACTACGATATTCCTTGGAACCCGATTCGTTTGGAGCAACGCATGGGACGTATTCATCGCTACGGTCAGGAGAAAGATTGTTTGATTCTGAACTTTGTTTCTACCAACACCCGTGAAGGCCGTGTGATGCACAAACTATTTGAACGTATTCAAACCATTGAGGACGACCTTGACCCCAAAAAAACAGGTAAGGTATTCAATGTGTTGGGTGATGTTTTCCCGAGCAACCAACTGGAAAAAATGTTGCGGGATATGTATGCCCACAACCTGACCGAAGAAGTAATCAAGAATCGCATTGTTGAGCAGATAGACACAGCTCATTTCAAACAAATCACCCAATCTACACTG
>DATIKK010000298.1:0-6312 GCA_035477635.1 Bacteroidales bacterium
ATTAAAGCTGGCAGAAAACAACAAAAGTAAATTTAAATATCCGGATTGTTTTTGCCTAACCAATTAGCCTTGGTACAACAAATACATAAAAAATTACCTCAACCACCCGCTGTATATACATGAACCTTAAACAAAGTTTGCTGGTGGTTGTTATAATTTGTTGTTTGGTATCACTTAAACCTGAAAAATAAATAAACATGTTTCCAAGACTGATTTTTACCAAACTCCAAAAGACCCAATACCCCCCAAATAAGCCGCTAATGGCCTGGGATGGCGATTGCGGTTTTTGCCATTATTGGGTGCTGCGTTGGAAAATGATTACCGGCGACAAGGTTGAATACAAGCCACTTATGAGTGTTTACGTGAATTTTCCGGATATAGAACTTAAATATTTTAAGCAGGCAGTGAGACTTATTGATACTGACGGAAAAATCTACACTGGGCCTGCCGCCGCTTTTAGAGCATTCAGGTATGGAAGTCGGTACCGCTGGCTTATGCCACTTTATGAAGGTTTTAAGCCGGCAGAAATAATTTCAGACCAGGTGTATTCCTTTGTTTCGCGCAACAGAAACTTTATGTATAAAATTACGGTAAGGCTCTGGGGCCGCAACCCCGCAAGGCAGAAGCCATATTGGGCATATTACCTGGCTGGATTTTCAGCAGCAGCATTGGGAATTTATTTGCTGTTTTGAGTCTGGAGCGCCAGCAAAATTATTTTCCTAATTTGTACGCCTGTCGATAGTTGTCGTTAAGAAGGGATTGGCGAAGGCCGAGTATTTGTCGAGAAGGTTTTGGACCATTTCATTCCATTCCTCCTGCTTCCTGTGGTGGTTTGAGTGGTTGGTTTCGCGGTCGTACCTCTGCTGAAATGCGTCATGGGCACTTAGTATCTCCTGATAGACTGCGTTAACCTTTTGTTGAATGTTTCTGTGAGTTAAACCTTGCAATTCGTTAAGCCTTTTTCGAAGTTTGCGGGCAAATAATTCGGAAATATCGAAATGAATCTGCTCATGATTCAGAATATGATTACTTGTGGTGTTGATCGTCCATGAGCCGTCCTTTGCAAAATAACTGTTAACTTCAAACTGAACCTGAAAGTCAATTATATTGGTTTTAAGTTCAATCATTACCTTGGCAACTGCCTGGGTGTTGGGATTACGATTCGGGTCGATTGCGCCCTGAAAATATTCCCATGTAAGGCGGTGATTTTCGTCCCACCTGATTTTTCTAACGGGATCGGTCGTCCAGGCAAACGAAGGCATTAAAGCAAGCCAGAGAAATACCGATATTTTTTGCCGATTTATCATTTTATAAAAATGCTCCGAATAATGTAACAACGAAGATAGCCTTTTGGTTTAAAGCCTCAGATTATCCCTGCCCCTAATGCGATGGAAATGACTATCAACATTATGCCTACCAATAACTGGATTGACCTGAATGTTACTTTTTTCAGAGCCTTACTACCAATAAAGGCACCTAAAAATGCCGAAAGGCAGGCCGAGACCAACAACGGTATGTTCTCCTGCAGGTTTATGGCTGCAAAATGAGTGGTATAAACAACTAAACGCGAGAAGTCAACCATGCACGCTATTAAAACCCCTGTGCCAATATAGGCTTCCTTGCTAAGTCCGCATTTTACCAGAAATGCGCTCCGGATGGCGCCCTGCATTCCGCTCAATCCACCGAAAAAACCGCTTAGCAAGCCGCCAAAAATCATTTTGTCGCGTCCGGCATGCAGGCGTTGAGCTGCAGGCAATATTTCGAACAATGAGAAAAAAATCAGAATGACAGCCACCAACAACTTTACAGGAGTTATTTCAAAGGTGCCACCCCACAGATTGTATTGCCATAATGGCTTCAAAGCGGCGACCTGAATCAGCAACCAGGCGCCGGCAAAAGAAGCGGCGACAGCCGGGAGTCCAAACCTTATCAGCACACCTATATTGGCGTTTCTCCCAACTAGTGCTCCCTTGAACAGGTTGTTGGCGAAATGTACAACTGCTGTTAAAGCAATGGCAATTTCAACGGGAAAGAATATAGCGAAAACCGGAGCAAGGATGGTGCCTAAGCCGAAACCGGAAAAAAAAGTGAGCAATGCAGTAAAAAATGCCGCAAGGCTGATAATCAGGACTTCAAGCATATTTGTTACTTAATATTGAGAAAAAAAAGCAGACCCACACAAAGGTATGAGTTAATTAAATCAATGTTATTTTGTGGCTTGAATACTCGAAGCATGAAAACAAAAAAAAACTCAATAATTACTGGCAAAAGGAATTTTGTTATAAATTTGCAGCCTGAAATAAAAGGCTCCGTAGCTCAATTGAATAGAGCATCTGACTACGGATCAGAAGGTTTCAGGTTTGAGTCCTGACGGAGTCACATTAAAGGCTGTCTCGTTTTACGAGATGGCCTTTTTACTCAATAAGAGTGGCTTTTGGTTTCGCAATTACTTTGTTTTTCCACTTTCCGGATTTGTAATATAAGTGTGAGAAAATCCAGCCTACAAACCACGCTATTGGTATTCCCCACCAGATTCCATTAGTTCCCATTTCGAGCGAGAGAAAGTATGAAGATGGAATACGAAATATCCAAAGCGAAAACAATGTTATAAGCATTGGCATAAGAGCGTCGCCTGCTCCACGCAAGACTCCGTTGGTGGCAAACATAGCCGAAAATAAAATATAAAATGTACTTACTATAGTGAGGTACTGGTAACCAATTTCAATTACTTCCTGGTCGGCAGAAAAAATTCCCATTATCTGGCGCCCAAAAATCCATGCAATTGAGGTTACGGCAAGCGAAACAATGCTGCTCATTATCAAGGTGCTCTTAAGACCAGCGCTGACTCTTTCGGGTTTGTTGGCTCCAAGATTCTGCCCTACAAAGGTTGACAATGCCATTCCGAAGTTCATAGCCGGAATGGCAGCAAACGAATCGATTCTGACAGCTATGGTATAGGCTGCGATAGTGTTTGTTCCAAATCCACTTACAAGACGCATCAGAGCCATCATACCAAGGGCTACGAAAGTATGCTGCATGCCTGTTGGGATACCAATTCGCAGACTGTTTCTGAATATTTCGCGGTCAAAGCCCAATCCAACAGCCGAAACCCTTATAATGGGATGATAACGGTTTAGATAAACAACACACAATACAAACGACACTCCCTGAGCAATTACAGTTGCTATTGCAACTCCCGCAATTCCCCATCCGAAAACCAAAACAAAAAGAAGGTCGAGAACAATGTTAAGCAGGGTTGAAATGATTAGGAAATACAATGGAGTTTTAGAATCGCCCAGCCCCCTGAGTACCGAGCTAACTCCATTATATCCAAACAAAAAAATTAACCCAATGGCGTAAATGTTAAAATAAAGGGTGGCGTCGGCAACAAGGTACTCGGGCAGGGATAACAGCTTCCATATATAACCTATTATTGCTAACCCGAAAATGGTCAGTACTATAGAAGCTATGAAAAGGAAAACAATCCCGGTGTCGATGGCGCGTTTAATTTTTTCAAAATCTTTTGCGCCGTAATATTGCGATATAATTACCGAAAGGCCTGTGGTAATACCTATAACCAGGCTTACCAGAACAAAGATTACAGGAAACGATGCCCCTGCAGCAGCAAGAGCTTCAGTTCCAATAAAGCGACCAATTATTATAGTATCGACAACATTGTAAAGTTGTTGAAAAACATTACCGGCCAGCATGGGCAGGGAGAATGTAAGAATCTGCCGGCCAATATTTCCGGAACTGAAATCCTGCATGCAATCAGTAAATTAAAAAATTAAATACACTGCAATAAACACTTTTGCTTGAAAAAAGTTCCCTTTATTGTTTAAATAGGCTAAAGTATCTTTTTTGGTAAAAAGAATAGCCATTGTAAAGGGTCTCTATGGCAAATTAATTTTAATTTTGCTTTGTAAGGAGTATTTTCATTGCTTTAAGACTATGGATGTATCTGTTGTTATTCCGCTTTACAACGAGGAGGAGTCGCTGCCCGAACTTGCTGCATGGATTGAGCGTGTGATGGATGAATGTAAACTCACCTACGAAGTTCTATTTATTGACGATGGTAGTCATGATGGTTCTTGGAAAATTATCGAAAGTCTCGCAGCAAGAAATTCTTCAATAAAAGGTATCAGGTTCAGACGCAACTACGGTAAATCGGCAGCATTAAATATAGGTTTTGACCGTGTTGTTGGAGAAGTAATTATTACAATGGATGCTGACTTGCAGGATTCGCCCGATGAAATTCCAGGCCTTTATGCCATGATTAAAGAAAATGGTTATGACATGGTTAGTGGTTGGAAAAAGAAGAGATACGATCCCATCAGCAAAACATTGCCTACCAAACTATACAACTGGGCTACCCGGAAACTGACAGGTATAAAATTGCATGATTTTAATTGCGGACTCAAAGCATATCGCAACGATGTGATAAAAAGCATTGAAGTTTATGGCGAGATGCACCGTTACATCCCGGTAATAGTAAAGAGCAGCGGCTTTTCAAGGATTGGCGAGAAGGTAGTGCAACACAGTAAGCGCAAGTACGGTAATACCAAGTTCGGTGTTGAGAGGTTTATCAATGGATTCCTCGACCTGCTTTCCATTACCTTCGTAACCCGCTTTGGCCGGAAGCCCATGCACCTGTTTGGTTTGCTCGGAACAGCACTTTTCCTGGCCGGATTTGTAATAGCTGTTTATCTGGCATATGGCAAATTTTTCCTGGCCGGATATCGGATGACCGAGCGGCCGTTATTTTTCTTCGGTTTACTGGCAATGATCCTTGGTACACAACTATTTGTGGCAGGTTTTCTGGGCGAACTTATATCGCGAAGCGCTCCCGAGCGCAATAATTATCTCATTGAAAAAAGTACTGTTTCGACGTGGCAAAAATCCTGATTCTCGGCTCAGCCCACCCGTTGCGAGGCGGGGGCCTGGCTACTTTCAACGAACGAATGGCAAGGGCCTTTATTGAGGAAGGGCATCAGGTGGATATTTACACCTTTTCTTTGCAGTACCCGGGGTTTCTTTTTCCAGGAAAATCCCAATACTCTGACGAGCCGGCTCCTGATGACCTGAGCATCAAAATAAAAGTCAACAGCATTAATCCATTCAACTGGATTAAGGTTGGCATGGAAATTAAAAAGCTTCGCCCCGATATCCTTGTGATACGGTACTGGATTCCCTTCATGGCACCGTGTCTTGGAACAATAGCATTTCTGGCAAAACGTAACCGGCATACCAGGGTAGTGGCCATCGCCGACAATATTGTTCCACACGAGAAGCGACCGGCCGACAAGCTTCTGACGCGATTTTTTGTAAAAAAAGTGCATGGTTTTGTTGTTATGTCTGACTCGGTAAAAACCGACCTTGCAAGGTTTAAAATACCTGAAAACAGGGTAGTATTTAGCCCTCACCCGCTTTACGATAATTTTGGTTCCCCTGTCTCCCGCCAGAAAGCCCGCGAACAATTAAACATTGATCCTGCAACGAATCTGGTTTTATTTTTTGGGTTTATACGGGAATATAAAGGATTAGATTTGCTTATAAGGGCATTCGCCAAAGAACAAGTCAGAAGTTTGCCGGTTAAACTGCTTGTTGCTGGTGAGTTTTATATCAATTCCGAAAATTATTATGAACTGGCCCGTGAACTTGGACTGAAAGAAAGGATTATCTGGCACACACATTTTATTCCCGACGAAAGAGTACGCGAATATTTCTGCGCGGCAAACCTGGTTGCCCAACCATACAAAAGAGCCACACAAAGCGGTGTTACCCAGATTGCCTACCACTTCGAAATACCTATGTTGGTAACCAATGTGGGTGGGTTGCCGGAAATGGTTGCGCATCTAAAAGCCGGATATGTTGTAAACCCCGATCCCATTGAAATTGCTGATTCCTTAGCTGATTATTTTTCGAAAGGGTTAGAGCCGGAATTCTCTAAGTTTATTGCCGGGGAGAAAAAAAGGTTTTCCTGGAAAAACCTCATTGATGCGGTTGTTTCAGTAGCCTCAAAAAAGTCAAAAAAATATTATGGAACTTAGAAAACAAATAATTGAGGCAGTTAATCTTAAACAGCTTATTCTTGACGACCCGCTGGTTTTTATAAACCTCGAAAGGTGTATAGATACACTGGTGATGGCTTACCGGAATGAAAATAAGGTTCTCTTTTGCGGAAACGGAGGGAGTGCAGCCGACGCCCAACACCTGGCTGCCGAGTTGTCGGGAAGATACTACTTCGATCGCCAACCCTTAAATGCTGAAGCTCTTCATGTAAACACATCCTCTCTAACCGCCGTATCGAAT
>DATIKK010000299.1:0-5289 GCA_035477635.1 Bacteroidales bacterium
ATGCAATTTTTCTTCTTTTTTGCATAACTGATTACCGGCTAATAATGCCTTGCATGGCATTGAAGTTTAAAACAGTCTGAAGCCTTGGTTAGTTCCCAAGGGCAATCGACACGCAGTAATACAATGATTTTCACAAGGGGAATTAAAAGAAATCTGAACATAATAACCTGGCAAAAGTGAATTTTCCGGAGCAAAGTTAATTCAATTTTTAGTGACGCCTTTTTGCTTTTTCATTCATTTTAATAAAGTTATAGCAAAATATACTGACCTTTATTGCTATTGAAAAATCGCATATTTTTACAATCTTTTTTATTAACAAAAACATAAAAATTTTTGTACTTAAATTCGAGGATGATGAAACTACTACAGAAGCGACTATCTCTCTACGATGCCCCTCAAAAAGCTATTCAAATGGGTATTTATCCATATTTCAGAGTAATTGAATCTGACCAGGATACCGAAGTGATGGTTAATGGAAGAAAAGTGCTTATGTTTGGTTCAAATAGTTATTTGGGACTTACAAACCATCCCGAAATCAAGGAAGCATCCAAGCGAGCTATCGACAAATATGGAACCGGGTGTGCCGGCTCACGTTTTTTGAACGGGACGCTTGATATTCATATTGAACTGGAGAAGCGTCTGGCAGCTTTTGTCGGAAAGGAGGCAGCGCTGGTTTACAGTACAGGGTTTCAGGTCAACCTCGGAGTTGTTTCAGCCCTTACCAACCGAACAGATACCATTTTACTCGACGATGCCGACCATGCATCCATTATAGAAGGAAGCCGCCTTTCGTTTTCAAAGATTCTCAAGTACAAACACAACGACATGAATTCGCTTGAGCAGAAGCTTAAAATAAGCAACAATAAGGGCGTTAAACTTATTGTTGTAGATGGCATTTTTTCGATGGAAGGCGATATAGTTAACCTGCCTGAAGTTGTCAGGCTTGCCGAAAAATACCAGGCCACCATAATGATCGACGACGCGCATTCGCTTGGTGTTTTAGGCAAAAATGGGGCAGGTACAGCATGTCATTTTAACCTCAATGATCAGGTGGATTTGATCATGGGTACATTTTCAAAGTCGCTGGCTTCGATTGGGGGTTTTATTGCTTCCGATACAGCTACCATAAATTATCTCAAGCATCATTCGCGTTCGCTTATTTTCAGTGCAAGTATAACGCCTGCCTCTGCTGCCAGTGTTTTAGCAGCCCTTGATATCATTGAACGGGAACCTGAGCGTATCGAACGACTATGGGAACTTACATATAAAGCTTTAAAGGGCTTCCGGGAATTAGGATTCGATACCGGCAAATCGAGAACCCCAATTATTCCGCTTTATGTACGCGATGATTATAAAACACTTTTGCTTACCAAAAGGCTTCTTGATGAGGGAATATTTGTGAATCCGGTGCTTTCACCGGCCGTCCGTAAGGAAGATACCCTGATAAGATTTTCGCTCATGGCCACCCACACAAATGCCCAACTTGATTATGCAATGAAAACCATTGAAAAAGTGGCACGTGAACTTGGCATACTTCAAAGTGTTTGTCAACAGTCATAAAAAATGAAAAAGGTCATTTTCATAACTGGCGTTTCGTCAGGCCTGGGATTGGCAATTGCAAAGCAATTGGAAATGCTGGGACACATTGTGTATGGCAGCAGCCGCAATGAGAATTTTGACCTTGAAGGTATTCAGGTAATTAAAATGGATGTTACAAGATCCGGAGAGATTGACCAGGCGATACAGTTCATTATTTCGCGCGAAGGACGAATTGATGTTCTGATAAATAACGCAGGTATCGGATTGGCCGGGGCAATAGAGGACTTTTCCGAACAGGAGGCCTATTTTGAAATGAACACCAATTTTCTGGGCGCTTACAGGTGCTGTAAAGTAGTACTGCCGTATATGCGCAAGCAGAAAGGCGGCACCATCATTACAATTGGGTCAATCGCCGGGCTCATGGGTCTCCCATACCAGGGCTTTTATTCTGCCAGCAAATTTGCTCTCGAAGGTTTGATGGAGTCGCTCAGGTATGAGGCAAAACAATGGGGCATCAGGGTGGTCATGGTCAATCCCGGCGACTTCAGAACCGGATTTACGGCCAACAGGTTGAAAGTTGAAAATTCAGTCAAAAGTGAATATCAAAAAAGCATTATCCGCGCTCTTACCGTCATCGGGAATGACGAAACAGGCGGATTATTACCTGATACACTGGCCAGAAAGCTGTCAAAAATTATTATTTACAAAAATCCAAAGCACCGGTATATTGTGGCCTCGTTTGAGCAAAAACTGGCCGTATTGTTGAGCAAAATTTTACCATCAAAATGGTTTTCTAAAATCATAGCAGGGCATTATAAAGTTTAAGTTGAATTGAGGCCTAAGAATTAGAGCAGATTTCTTAACCGCCTTCACCCAAGCTTAAGGTAATTCCTTTATTTTGAAAATTTTTGTATCCTTTCCAATTTAGACCTGACTCCTTCTTAAAATGAAAACCTCAATTCGGCAGTGATCATCCTGCCCGGAGCTACTATATTTCGTGAATCAATGTAATCGACATCGAACATATTGTGTACCATTAGGGCAGCAGATAATCTGCGATATATATTTCCTTGCAAATGCAAATCGATAGTCGAAAACGATTCGATTACCTCGGTATTGGTCTCGTTTACCCATTGGGTGTCTTTGTAATTAAACCTTGCATATACATTTAACCATGGTGTTTGCCATTGAAGACCAGCGTATAGGAGGTTGCGTGGCTGGAAAACAAGTTCCTTCCCTTTCAGGTTAATTTCTGTTTCAGGATTGAGCAAGCGGTATTCAACCACCTCAGTATCGGTGAATGCATAGGATAAATTAAATATCAGGTTTCTGGTTATCTGGTATTGTGCTGCAAGTTCAGCCCCAAAAATGTTTACTTTTCCAATGTTGTCCTTTATGCGAATCGGGCGTAACCTGTTTCCTATCATTAATGAATCGCCTGTGGAAATGAAAGCATGGTAGTCAGTGCCAATAGAGTAAAAAATTCCCGGGGACACTCTTAGTCCTCTGACGGGAAAAATGTCGGCTCCCATTTCAAAATTATCAAGGTATTCGGGGTTCAGATAAGGGTTGGCAATTTTCATGCCGCCGGCAATACGACCTGTACGGCACAAATCATCAAGTACTGGTGCCCTGAAACCGCGACTGTAGCCTGCAAAAATCCTTAACAAACCCTCCTTGAGATATTGAACCGACAGCCGTGGGCTGAAAGCGCCCCATGAAGCATCTTGCAGAACGCCATCAAAACCCTGAAGAAATGCCGTTTCACCGGTCGGATTTTGCACCTTGAATACTCCATCGAAGAAGGTTGCATAGTCGAACCGCAATCCGGCAAGTAATCGCCAGCGACCTTGACCCGGGTTGAACTCATTTTGCAGAAAAATCCCGAATTGATTCAATTTGCCGAGGTTTAGAACCTCATCGGTGCTTGTAATGTAAATATCTGCACCATCAACGGCTCCATGCCTGAAATCAAACCCTGCAAGCAAAGAATGGTTGTCGAATACGTTGATGTTAAAACTGCTGAAAAGGCCCATGTCAGTCCTTATTGATTCAACGTCAAGGCGGGTAAATCGCGTTCCGCTTAGTCTTTCTCTAGTAATTTGATAATTTTCGCGCTGCCCAAATCCCTTAATATTCAGGCTGATATGTTCACTTAGTTTGGCCGAGTAATCTAAGCTTGCATTCCAATTTCGGTAATGATTATAAGATCCATCAGGCGAAGCGTGTTCAAAACCTTCGAAGAGCGTGCCAATTCCACGTTGTCCACTGTAAAAGGAAAGACCTCCTTCAAGAAGGTGATGGTCAGAGAACAGGTAACCAATTCGTCCGCCCAACCTGTACTCGTTAAGAAATGATGAAATTGAATGTTCGTTAATTTCGTCAACCGGAGTAGTGATATATCCATCGCTGCTGCGGTAAAGGCCACTGCTGTGCCAGTAGAAATCTCCCCGCCGGCCAGAGAAGCTAACATTAGTGCGACTTGTGCCGAAGGTGCCAAACGACTGCCTTAAAAAGCCCTGCAAAGGGCGTGTAGGAATTGTGCTGATGAAATTTATTACTCCACCCATGGCATTACCCCCATGTGTCGAAGACCCCGGGCCTTTGAGTACCTCAACTCTTTCAATAACATGGGGATCGAGTGCGTTCCAATTTACTGTGCCTCCATCGGTTTTATTCAACGGCACCCCATCCTGCATTACCAGAATGCGGCCTTGCTCGTTGCTCATACCTCGCATGCTAACGGTTGCCGATGTTAGAAAAGTCGCTCCGCGACTTATATTTAAGCCAGGAAGGCTTTTTAAAAAGTCATCGACCGAAAGAACTGGCGTGGCTTCCACCTGTGAATTGTCAATGACCTCAAGCCTTAATGGCACTTCCAATAACCCCCGTGAGGTACGTGTTCCGGTAACAACAACTTCTTCCATTAATCCAATTGCAAGCGTCAAAACCACCTCTATAAATTCAAGCTGCTGGCCAACTGTAAGTCTTTTTGTAAAAACTTCGTAACTGAGAAACCGAACTTCAATGTTATAGTCGCCTGCATGCCTGAAACTTAACTCAAAAGTACCGGTAGCCGAACTTACTGTACCCTGGCCAGTTTCTCCAATTTGTATTGTAGCCCCGGCCATGGCCTGGCCTTTGTAATCCCTTACTATTCCGCGCACTGTAATTTGCGCCATCAACGACTGAACGCATAAAAACATTAAACAAAATGAAAAATAGTATTTCATACGGTAGTGAATTAATTGATTAAACTATTTTATCGAGTTGCAAATTTTTCATAACGCACGTCAAATATATATCTTTTGAATTTTGACAAAAAAAAATTTTATAATAAAAATTATGCCTTATGAATTGAGTTCAACTCGTCCATCAAATTGTTAAATATAGTGTTGAGCTTTGGTTCAAACTCCTGATAAACCTTATCGAAAAATGTCACAATCCTTTCGCCCTGAGGAGTAAGAGTGGTGTGCCCCCCTTTTGATCCACCCCGGCTCTTTTCAATCAAAGGAAACCCTAACTTTTCATCAATGTTTTTCAGTCTGGTCCAGGTCTGACGATAGGATAACCCCATAATTTCCACTGCCGATTTAAGCGAACCGGTTTCTTTTATTGCTTTAAGCAACTTCCATTTTCCTTCACCAAGTATGCTGATATGCGAATCTGTTTCAATCCAAACCTTGAAATTTAATTGAAGATTCTTATAAGTTTTTTTCATCCGTAAATAATTTTTATGTTAATGTCGGA
>DATIKK010000300.1:0-3437 GCA_035477635.1 Bacteroidales bacterium
TTCCAATGTTTCGGGCAGTAATGGCGTGGCCGAACCCATTGTTGATAGAGTTGCTAAGCTTAGCCAAATTGCTGTTATGGTTTTGATTGCGATTTTCATCAGTTTGTGTTTTGCGAATCATGCTCGTTTCATGAAACCTTCTTTTATTCAAATGTAAAACAATTATTTTGATAGGTATAGAACCAATTACCCATTTTTAATTACTCATAGCTGACAACCGGTCACAAATATGCCACCATTGAGGGGAATTTGCGCCTAAGTTTACCCAACCACCCTTTGATGCAATTTCAAGGAAAGGTATGCAGGTGCAAAAAAAATGTAAATTTGATGCCACATACAGACAAAAATTGAATTTTTAATAACTCAGCATTTAATTATACAAAACAGATATTCTGTTAATCACTACATTGCAACTGGACTGTCATCATATTGGTCCATCCAAATACCCATATCAGCTTAAATGAATCCGTTCTCCACCCCATATTCTGTTGCACTCTGCACTTTCAACGGAGCCGAGTATCTTTCGGAACAGTTGACGAGCATTCTGGAGCAAACTGTTCCTCCATGCGAAATTGTAGTTTGCGACGATGGCTCAACCGACAATACCAACGATGTAGTGAGGTATTTTATGGCCAGGTTTACCGAAATAAGGTGGAAGCATGAGGTAAATACTGCGAATATCGGAGTGGTAAAGAACTTTGAAAAAGCCATAGGCCTTTGCCGGGAAGAGATTATTTTCTTAAGCGACCAGGACGATGTTTGGCTGCCATACAAAGCGGCAACTGTTTTACAGCATTTTGCCACCCACACTTTTTCGATAGTTTTTTCTGATGCCAGCATTGTTGATGCGCAACTCAGA
The DNA here is from genome assembly GCA_035477635.1 of Bacteroidales bacterium. Classification (GTDB taxonomy): domain Bacteria; phylum Bacteroidota; class Bacteroidia; order Bacteroidales; family UBA7960; genus UBA7960. The sequence goes on from DATIKK010000300.1 coordinate 860, forward strand.
CACATGAACCTGACCATGTTTGAAAGGGTAGGATTGACTAAAGATTACCTGAACAGGTTTCATAGCAATCATTTTGGGATGTATCTCCTGCTGGCCGGTTTTTATGTTACAGGGGCATCAATGGCATTCAGAAAACAGGTAGTGCAGAAGCTATTGCCTGTGCCGGAAAGTCCTTGGTTTTTGCACGACGGGTGGATTGCAACAGCAGGTGCCTGTATGGATGAAGTTTCCTTTATCAATGAGCCATTAATTCTTTACAGGCAGCACACGCGCCAGGCAATTGGCGCTTTCAAAGGCATAGCCGAAAGGGTTGTCCCCAGGAAAAAGAAGGGCAAACTGAGCCTTTTGTTCGGCCTGCTGCGCAATAAGCCCATCATGGAAAGCATAGTAATGGATTTTTTTGAACGGAACAAGGAATTGATTCCTCCGGTCAATCTGCAAAGCCTCAGAAAAAGGCATGCTGCGTATCAGTATTTACTGGCATATCCAGAACCCGCAAGAGGCCTTTTGTTCAGGGTTCGTTGAGCTTAAATGAAAAGAAGGGAATGGTTTACCGGTTCATGAAACCAATCAAATCAAGTTAGACTATCTTTTATTTTCTTAATGCGTAATTTGGGTTAATGTTTCTATTTTTTTCTGATGGCAACCGGAAGAAATACAAGCAATTAAAATGTATATGGAAATAATTCTTTTCATAGTCTTTGCCATCATGATTTTTGGGGAGCTTTGTCCCAATGGGAGCGGGTTTGCCTTTTGTTGAACAATTTAATGGCGGTTTTTTTAGGCATGACGGCTATTTTAATGAATCCTTGTCCCAATTTGCAGGATTATTTATAATATAATCCGATATTTCCAGATACGATTTTTCATCGCGGATAATGCGTTCGTAATAATTGCGTTGCCATAATTTGCCCATCGTTTCATTATTTGTTTTAAATGTTTTCAAACATTCATTTGCCACCACCGATTTATATGCCCCCACAATGTCGGATACCGTAGGGGCAACCCTCGCGGTTGTTTTGTTGAACAATTTTATGGCGGTTTCATTGTTCATATCGGCTATTTTAATGAATCCCTATCCCAATTTGCAGGATTCTTGATAATGTAATCCGATATTTCCAGATAGGATTTTTCATCTCGGATAATGCGTTCGTAATAATTGCGTTGCCATAATTTGCCCATCGTTTCATTATTTGTTTTAAATATTTTCAAACATTCATTTGCCACCAACGATTTGTATGCACCCACAATGTCGGATACCGTAGGGGCAACCCTCGCGGTTGCCCTTTTATCCGAATCATTTTGGGCAATATTTTCATATTGATTTTGGGCAGGGTGGGCAGGGGTGAACCCTGCCCCTACAGCCCCTACGGGAATTTCGTTCAACACAATAATACCGTGAATATGGTTGGGCATTATTTGATACACATCCAATTCAACATTGGGAAATCGTTCGGGCAATTTTGCCCATTCAATTAATCCAATTTGTCCGCATTCATTTAATATCATTTCAGGGCTGCCGTTTTGATTCGCCCTAACAATTTCACCGAACCTGCAAATCCTATCCTGGCAACAAATGGTTATGAAATACAAACCTGCCCGCGAATAATCGTAACCTTTCAAACGGATGCTGCGGCGATGATGTCGGGCGGGATTGTAGATCATTTTCCGCTGCTTTCTATGATGGCTATTTCTTCTTCCGGTATGCCGTAAAGCTGGTAAACCAAAGTTGCTAATAATCGGGTCAGGTCAGGGAACTTCCCCCCACAAGCCTCCCACAGAACCGTGCGTGAAAGTCTAAGTTATTCCCTTTGGCCATGGTCTTCACTTCGCTCCGGCACACACGGCTATTCATATTCTGTTTTCGCCCACTAGGATAGTCATGGTTTTAACTCCTCGCCGGGTTTTGCAGACCGCTCAGGGTCCTATTTATTAGAATTAGTTTGTTTAATCTACAAAGGTTTCCTTAAGAATGGATTTAACTTCTTTGATTTCAGGTTTAGACAATCGGCCGAGGTTCTTAACAATTCTTTGTTTGTCAATGGTTCTAATTTGATCAAGTACTATCCACCCATGTTTACTGTCATGCTTGATTTCAACACGAGTCGGATAATATTTTGAGGTTGTTGTCATAGGTGCGATTACTACAGTCCTCAAATACTTATTCATTTCATCTGGTGAAATCACAACACAAGGCCTTGTTTTCTTAATCTCGCTTCCAAGTGTTGGATCAAGATTTACCAAGATGATTTCATATTGCCTTACTTCCATTCTTCAAGATTTTCATCGGGAAATATATCATCAATCAGCAATTTATCATCTCCACTTGCATTCATTTCTTTAAAGGCCTTATCCCAGCCTTTTCTAGGCTTTGACAAAGGTCTGATTACAATATGGCCTTTCTCCAATATCAAATCAACTGTATCCCTTATGTTATACTTTTCAAGTAATGTTTTACTCAAACGGATTCCCCTTGAATTACCTATCTTTATAACTGATACTTCCATCTCACAGCATTTTTAACATTTGTAGTTACAAAGTTAGCACATTTTTCTTTCTTTCCAAATTAATGTCAACG
>DATIKK010000301.1:0-14831 GCA_035477635.1 Bacteroidales bacterium
GTTCGAGCATTTCAAACCCGTTAAGCCTTGGCATCTGGATGTCGAGAAAAACCAAATCGGGTTTATACTGCCCTATTGCCTTAATTCCCTCAAACCCGTCAATACATTCAGCTATGAGTTCAATTTGATGAAATTCAGTCAGGAAAATCCTGATCAGGTCGCGGGCAGGCTTTTCGTCATCAATAATTATGGCAGTCACCTTATTCACTGAAAATTTTTTTTGGAAAGGTAAGGCTTGCAGTAAAGGCATTTTGCCCTGCATTTATGGTGAGCAATTTTCCATTTCCATAAATCAATCGCAACCTGTTTCTGATATTGCTTAGCCCCACCCCCTCAGCTTTAAACCTGGCTAAATTACTGTCGTAGGTATTGCTTACCGAATATGTTACCGAATTATCAGAATTCTCTTCGGCAGAGAAGATAATCTTCACATTTCCCGGGGTATTTTGCACCCCATGTTTAATGGAGTTCTCGAACAAAGGTTGAAGTATCATAACTGGAACCTCAAGGTTAAGCATAGTCTCCTTAACTTCTTCAAAACAGGTCTGCAACCTGTCACCAAAACGTATTCTTTCAATATTCAGATAAAGCTGCACATTCTCCAATTCATTTTGCAGCGAAGTCAATTGCATTGCATCTTGTTTTAAGGCATAACGCAAAAAATCAGAAAGGCAGATCAGCATTTCCCTTGCTTTATCAGGATTTGAGTGAGTGAGGCTGCTTATGGAGTTAAGACTATTGTACATGAAGTGCGGGTTCAATTGATTTTTTAAGGCATGCAATTCGGTTTGGTCAACCAGGTCTTCTAATTGCTTGGTGCGATAGTTTGCTTCATTGTTTCTTTTTTGAATGAATAAAACCAAAAACAACAGAAAAACAATTAGCGCAACCACTCCTCCCGAAATTGCCCTAAGAACCATAGTGTGGCTAATAAATTCCTTGTAATTTACGATGTTGCCGTTAGCAGTTCCAACCATCAATGTCGATAAATAAAGCCAAAATAAGACAAGGACAGCCCCGGCAATCGTAGCTGGAGGAAGTTTCGAAAAAACATTTGTGCTTTGGATGGAAAACCGGACCACGTACCTCAAAATGGTTAACAAAACAAATAAACTTAATGTGCTTATAAGTACATCGGTAATCGCCACTTTATAATTCCATCCTGCCCAAACCACAAGCAAATAAAAGAAGCCTGCAGCCATAAAGAGCCACAGGCCAATGTATGCAATTATCAGGTATTTATTTTTTAGTAAAAACTCCCGCATGGCGTGTTACCAGGAACTTTTTATTTCTCCACCTCCAAAAATTGCCACTCCTTTAATCACAACAACCTTATCAGGATTGGTTACCAATGCCGGATTAAATTTGGTACGCATATCAGAAAATCCTCCAAATATAGATACTGCTTCTGTTCGTACTGTCCAATCCTCAGGAACATACAAGGTGCAGCCGCCAAAAAGGCAAACTACTTCAACAACAACAGGGCCGGATGAAAGGGTTGTGTTTTTAAAATTCAATTCCACTCCTCCAAAAATACATACTACTTCTCCGCCCTGAAAATTTTCGGAGGTGATATTTTTTTTCCCTCCTCCAAATACACTAACATCCTCCAACCTGTTCGAATTATCAAAACTTAAGGTCTCGTCACTGTATTTTTTCCAGAATTTGTACCTTTTGGGTAGGAGCAATTTTATCCCTGCCAAAATAAGTAAGGATGGTATAATAATCTGCAACATTTCAAAGAAGTCCAGGTTGAAAGCATCCTTAACCAGGAAAAACGTTCCGATTGCAATAAAAACAATTCCCGTAGAACGATGCTTGTCGCCAATTAAAAGTATAACACCAACAACGATTAGTGCCATTTTCCATGAAAACACATACCATGGAAATTCTATGGGCAAAATGTCGAAAAAATTATTAAACAACAGTGCGCCTAAGGCAATAAACAATAAGCCCAATAATACGCGTCTTTTGTTTGCAGAGCTCATGATAATTGATTTTAAATTGTGAAACTAAATGATTTACTCCGCAAATGTATTGGGCCTTCATTGCCCTGGCAAGTCCAAATCGGTTAATGGCATAAAATGGTAGGCCAAATACATATTATTGACCGCTTATATCCTCCAGGTCGCTAAGATGAATATTTAGGGCTTTGACGCTGATATTAATTTCCCAAATACTTATTGAAAGACTCAGAATAAGCAACAGAATTGCAATTCCAAAAATAATCTGAGCAATAAGTTGCCAATCGACGTAAATAAACAACATACTGACGACACAAAGCAAAAGGCTTGCAAGGCCAAAAATCTGCATGCTTCTTATCAGGTTTATTCGTCTTTTAAGATTCGAAATCTGGCCAATAAGAATTTGGCTTGGACTTTCCTTGAAGCGGGCATGCAAACTTCTGATCAGGTTGGCCAAGGCCAGAAAACGGTTGGTATAAGCAAGCAGTAAAAGCGAAATTGCCGAAAACAACAATGCAGGCGTGGTCAATGTAATTGGTTCCATAGGATGGTAAATTGTTGTGAGAAATTACCTGCAACCACTGTCAAACAATTTTGTTTAACCTTTTAAAAAGGTAATTGAACAAAAAAAATCAAGTTTTGTTAAGTGAAAAAGCAAAATTATGAAAAACAGTCAACTTTTAAGCATACTCATTTATATTATCACAATTGTTTTGCCACTTAGCCTGACCGCTGGAGATGGAATTATACGCGGAAGGGTTTTTAATATGCAAAATAATGAGCCCTTGGCATTTGTTAATTTGATCATTTCGGGTACTACTACTGGCTCCACTACTGATTTTGAAGGCAATTTCATTTTGACTAATGTAGAACCGGGATTTGTAAGGATAGAAGTCAGCGCAATTGGATTTGAAAGGCGCATTACCGAGGAGATAATGATTGGCAATGATCGTGCAGCCTTTGTTGAAATAGGCATGAAAGAAATATTTATAGACCTTCAGGCAGTTGAGATAGTGGCCTCGCCCTTTGAGCGAAGAGCTGAAAGCCCAGTTTCCTTGCGTAGGTTAGGAATTCAGCAAATTGAGCGTAGTCCGGGAAGCAATCGTGATATTTCAAAAGTAATTCAATCGTTACCAGGTGTTGCTTTAACCCCTGCCTTTCGAAATGATGTAATAATAAGAGGAGGAGGACCGTCGGAAAACAGGTTTTTTCTCGATGGCATCGAAATTCCTAATATCAACCATTTCTCAACACAAGGCGCATCAGGCGGTCCTGTTGGCATAATCAATGTTGATTTTATACGCGAAGTTGAAATGTATTCAGGCGCTTTTCCTGCCAATCGGGGAAATGCCTTAAGTTCAATTTTTGAGTTTAGGCAAAAAAACGGTAACCGCGATCGCCTAAATCTCCGTGCAACGGTTGGAGCCAGTGATTTGGCAGTTGCTCTTGATGGTCCACTGACAGAAAACACTTCAGTGATTTTTTCTGCCCGACGGTCGTACCTGCAATTTCTTTTCGACATAATAGGATTGCCTTTCCTTCCTACATATAATGGCTTTCAATTTAAAACAAACACCAGGCTAACACCTGACAGCGAACTAAACATTGTAGGTATAGGAGCGATTGATCAATTTTCGCTCAACCTCGATGCTAATGAAACGCCCGAGCAGAGATTTTTGCTTGACTTTTTACCTGTAAATGAGCAGTGGAATTACGCCTTAGGGGCTACCTACCGCCGCTTTAGAAGCAATGGATCCGACTTGTTCGTTTTAAGCCGCAATATGCTGCGTAACTCTTCCCATAAATACCCGGGTAACGACGAATCTCTTGCAAGGTCGCTTGATTATGTCTCTGATGAAATTGAAAACAAATTCCGGTTTGAGCGGAACACCAACATTTTTGATAATTATGCATTGAACTTTGGATTTGGAGGTGAATATGCAAAATTTAATGCTAACAACAACCAATTGTTATTCCAGAATAACCAACTAATTCGTATTCAAAACCAAACCCAATTTGATATGTTCAAATGGAGTGTTTTTGGTCAAATCACGAGTGGTTTTTTTAATGACAGGCTCACCCTTTCTTTTGGGGCAAGGGCTGATGCCAATAATTTTACCGAAAACATGTCAAATCTTTTGCAACAGTTTTCGCCACGATTTTCGGCCTCTTACAGGCTGCGGGGAAATTTGTTTGCTAGCGCAAATATTGGCAGGTACTACCAAATGCCTTCATATGTAACTTTAGGTTTCGTAAACCCTGAAGGTGAAATGGTAAATAAATTAAATAACCTTTCGTACATTTCGGCAAACCACTATGTAGCAGGTATTGAGTGGCTTCCAGACCCGTTAAGCCAAATTACCGTGGAAGGATTTTATAAGGTTTACGGAAATTATCCCTTTTCTGTGCGAGATTCTGTTGTTATAGGCAGTCAATCAACGGAATTTGGAGTGTTTGGAAATGAGGAAGTGGTGTCAAAAGGGAGAGGAAGGGCCTTTGGAGCAGAATTATTATTCAGGTCAGAAAACCTTCAAAATTTCAACCTGTTTTTTGCCTATACTTTCGTAAGAAGCGATTTTCAGGATATATTAGGCAAATACATGCCTTCACGCTGGGACAACCGACATTTACTAACCTTTACGGCAATGAGGCAGCTAGGACGCAACTGGGAAATTGGAATTAAATGGCAATTTTCCGGAGGTGCCCCGTTTACACCATTCGACATGGAAAAGTCATCCTTAAGATCTGCCTGGGATGCTCAAAATTCCCCTTATCTTGATTATTCAAGGTTTCACCAGGAACGGTTCGACAGTTTCCATAACCTTGATTTACGTATTGACAGGACCTTTTCCTTCAGAAACTTTACCCTGATGGCCTATCTGGACATTCAGAATATTTATAATTTCAAATCACAACTGGCCGATATAGTAGTGCGAGATACTGATGAAAACGGCCAGCCAATTGTTTTTACTGACAATAATGGAGATGAACGTTACTTGTTAAGAGCAATAGAAAACCGAACAGGAACCATTCTTCCATCGATAGGACTGATTTTTGAATTCTAAAAGGCTGATCAAGCTTAATTAAGGTCAATAAAATATTCGCTGTTTATTAGCTAATTTTTCATCTGGATAATTCCTCCCGTTAAATTATACAGATATTATGCCTTATTTTGTGCAGGTAAAGAAACTATTCCCTAACCTAAAATCATGCCTTTTGTAGTAGATAAAAACCTTGAACAAAAGCTTGTTGACCTGCGAAAAACCCTGCACAGGCATCCGGAACTTTCTGGCAAGGAACTTCAAACCTCTTCGCGTTTAAAAAAATTTTTAAGGGAATTTCCTCCCGATGAAATTATTGAACAGGTGGGTGGACATGGTTTAATTGCTTTGTTCAAATCAGGACTTCCCGGCCCGTCAATTTTGTTACGTTGCGATATGGACGCTTTGCCTATTCACGAAACAAACAATTTCGACCACCGTTCGGAAAACGAGGGTGTTGCCCACAAATGCGGACATGATGGGCACATGGCCATCATGGCAGGGGTTTCGGCAATGCTTTCGAAACAAAAACCTGCTATGGGTAGTGTATCCCTTTTATTTCAACCTGAGGAAGAAAATGGGCGTGGAGCCGAAAAGGTATTATCAGACGCATTTTTCGAAACATTTAAGCCCGAATTGGTATTCGCAATGCACAACCTTCCTGGATTTGCCGAAAATTTGGTTGTCAGCAAACAGGGTTGCTTTGCGTCAGCATCGCGTGGTTTAATAATAAGGTTACATGGTTCTACCAGCCATGCCGCCTATCCTGAATTAGGACGCAGTCCGGTAAGGGTGGTTGGCGGGCTGCTCGAGAGTCTAACCAATTTGCCGCTAAAGAAAGCCACATTTGAAGATTATTGCCTGGTAACCATTATTCATGCCCGAATTGGTGAAAGAGCTTTTGGTACAACACCTGAGGAAGCTGTTGTAATGGCTACTTTGCGATCTAACCTTGACAAGGATATGGCAAGGCTTACCTTCGAAGCCGAAGAACTTGTCAAAGGCCTTTGCCATCTGTATGGAATTGCTTATGAACTTGAATATACTGAGGTTTACCCAGCCACAATGAACGATTCCAAAGCTTTTGAGCTGGTGAAAAATGCTGCATTAAAAAGTCAGGTTGAATTCCAGGAAATCCAGCACCCATTCCGCTGGTCGGAAGATTTTGGAAGATTTACCTCCAAATATCCTGGAGCTGTTTTTGGTCTCGGAGTTGGCATTGATCATCCGGGCTTGCATAGCAACAGTTATGATTTTAATGATAATGTAATCAGAACTGGAATTAAGGTTTTTCTTAATATTGTCAACCTTAAAAACGGATTGCTAAATTAGCATGTGCAATATGGTTGGTCTGATAACCATGCCTACTTTAATGCTACACAGGCATTCATAAAGCTATTAAAACAGGAATTTATAAAATTGATAAAAAATTTAAATATATGGTTTACCCTAAGAGTTTCGCCAGCGATAACAACGCTCCTGTTCACCCTGATATTTTCAAAGCTATGGCTGATGCCAATCAGGGCGATGTGGTAGCTTATGGAGATGACTGGCACACTTACGAAGTTGAGAAAAAGTTTAAAGAACACTTTGGCGAGGCTGCAAGAGTTTTTCTGGTATTTAACGGCACAGGAGCGAACGTTACCTCTTTGACCCAGTTGACCAGGCCGTATAATGCCATAGTTTGCTCCGACACGGCGCATTTGCAGCACGACGAATGTGGAGCTCCTGAAAAATTTACCGGATGCAAGGTGCATACCCTTTCGTCGAACCATGGTAAGGTAAGGCCCGAACAGGTTGCTCCTCTGCTGCATTCAATTGGTTTTCAGCACCATTCCCAACCAAAAGTTATTTCCATAACCCAGGCAACTGAACTTGGAACAGTATATACGCCTGACGAAATTCATGAGTTTTCACAATTTGCCAGCAAAAACAAAATGTACCTCCACATGGATGGTGCAAGATTAGCCAATGCGGCAGCATATCTGAAAGTATCGCTCAAAGAATTGGTGACTGATACTGGGGTTGATGTGCTTTCGTTTGGTGGAACCAAAAACGGGCTAATGTTTGGCGAAGCTGTGGTTTTTCTGAACGAAGAACTTGCTGAAGGTTTTAATTACGTTAGAAAACAGTCAATGCAACTTGCTTCGAAAATGAGATATATCAGCGCCCAGTTTAGTGCCCTTCTTAGCAACAATCTGTGGTTGAATAACGCAAATCATGCCAACCAAATGGCACAGCTCCTTGCTCTAAAAGTATCGGCCATTAAAGGCGTTGAAATTACCCGCCCCGTTCAAACTAACGGGGTATTTGCAACCATGCCAAAGCATGCCATCGAAAAACTGCTGAAAAATTACTTTTTCTATGTTTGGGATGAGTCGAGTCTGGAAGTACGTTGGATGACGTCGTTCTGCACCATGCCCCAGGATGTGGAAGATTTCGCCACTGCAGTAAACGATTCATTTTAGAAGGGCGAAAGCCTTATTACTTAGCTGGGTTTAATCCGGCTGTATCTCATAAAATTGAAAGGCTCCAATATCAGGTGGGATTGTTCGGGCGCGACCAAGAAGGTCGAATGGAACCTCAACTGCCAATTCGGGTTTTCCGGCTCTTATTGCAGGCGAATTGGCATTAAGGCGATAATCTTGTTCTGTAACATCATGGAATTGAGGCGACAGATTAAAAATGCAACTTACAAACCTTGAATCAGTTGAGGGAATTTGGGTTCTCAAAAGGGAATGATCAAAAACAAAGGGAGTAATGGAGCCGGGAAGCAGGTCAAATTGCAGTTCCTCCTGCAGTACTCCGTAAATTATTGAATTCCCGAAATAAAGGTGCTCAAAATCACGGGGGTGTATCACGCCTTGCAAATCGCGGTAATAATTATTAATGAAAACCGAAGGGGTTCTTCTAACCGGACTACCATGAAGGTTGAAATAGTTAGCAAAGGTGCTGTGCCGGAACTCGTACCTGCCTCCCAAAGCCAGGTGAAGTGTTCGTTGTCCGCAGTTTGCAATTAACAAATTTTCTCCCAATACATGACTTCCCTGCGCAATAAGGCCTGCAAGGCTCTTGTTTTTTATAACAGTATTTCGGATAATTAGTGTTGGAGCATTAACGCTGCCAATGCTGTCAACATGAATGCCCACTGTACCGTTTTTAATTATTGCATGGTCAATAACGTGGTCCTTGCTTGTGGCTGTAAGCCATATCCTACCCCACTGGCCTGGTACGTCCCGAAAAAAATTTTCGAGGCGGTTTCCCTGAAAAATTACAGGCTGCTCCATAGTACCCTGAACCCTCAACGTAGAACCGCCTAAAAAAACCAGACTGGCGTTATTGTGAAAATGGATTTTAGTACCTGCTTCAATAGTAAGCGTCCGGTTAGCTGCCATTACCGCCAGTCCGAAAATCACATATGGTTTTCGCGCCGTCCAGGTGGTGCTCTCCTCAATAAGATGATATCCAATCTGAAGCTCTGGGTCAAAAAAATTTGGACGGATAAAAATGGCATCCTGCCCCCAGGCTGTAAGAACCACTTCCTGGATATTTTGATTTAGGCTGAAAAGTATGCTATCGGCAATAATCAGTGGCAGATCCTGGTTTACCGGATCAATGGTAACCTCCACAAATACAAAAATACTGTCGTTTGGCCCTATTTCAATATCCCTTATGTAAGTACCGGAACGTCCGTCAACATTCATTCTGAAAAATGACCCTGAGCCGGCTCCTAACCTTACAGATTCAATTCGAATGCGCCTGTGGTGATCATTATACACCATAAAAGACCTGGTGGATGAGCCAAGGGTTGTAAAAACTGTGTCGAACAACAAGGAATCGGTCGAAAAAGAAAGCCGCAGCGAAGGGTCTGTATCAATATTGTCGTCGCGGCATGACATGAATAAACCGGCAAATAAAAAAAAAGGTATCAGAACTTGAATAAACCGGACCAGATTCATGACTTTTCTGTAGTTATTTTTTTTTAAACGGCCGGATAAAGCAAAAATTGAAATGATTTTGAAAAATTGATTTTTTTAATGACCTGAATAGTTCTCAAAAAAACCCTAAATGCATTTCATATCGGCAAAAATAGTTTATTTTTGCAGCCTAAATTTCGAAAAAAATGTCAAAAAGCAATAAACCCAAGGAAGAGGAAAAGAACATTGTGATTGTTGAGGATGCGTTGGGACGTTCGGAACGTTTCATCGAACGTAACTATAAGATCATTATTGGAACAGTAGCGGCAGTTGTGCTAATTATTGCCGTTTTCATCGGATTCACCAGGTTTGTAATTGCCCCCCGCGAAACCGAAGCCAGGGCGGAAATGTTTATGGCAGAAATTTACTTCATGCAGGATAGTTTACAACTTGCTCTTGAAGGTGATGCAGTTTATCCGGGTTTTCTCGACATTATTGCAGATTACCGCTTTACCAGTTCAGCCAACCTTGCACGCTACTATGCTGGAATTATTTTTCTTCGAAAAGGAGAATTTGAACAGGCTATTGAAAACCTGAAAAGATTTCGCGGACGCGACCAGCTTGTTACAGCTATGTCATACGGAGCCATTGGCGATGCTTATCTCGAGCTTGAGAATATGGAAAAAGCGGCATGGTACTACCGCAAGGCATACTTGCATGAGCCAAACCAGCTTACAACACCTTTGTTTTTGTTCAAAGCCGGATTACTTTATGAGGAAATGCAGAAACCTGCCAAAGCGCTTGAGTTATACAAGCGCATTCTAAACGAATTCCCCAATTCGGCCGAAGGACAAAATATTGAAAGGTATATTGGCAGAGTAAGTGTTCAGTAAATTTGAACACATGGAAGGAAAAAAACAAAATTTATCTCTTTACGATTCCCAAAACATGCCCGTCGCTGACAACATGCGGATGGGCATTGTTGTTTCTGAGTGGAACCCAGAAATTACAGGCAGTCTTTTGCAGGGCGCAATCGACACTTTGATTAAGCATGGGATGAAACCGGACAACATATTGGTTCATTACGTTCCGGGCAGTTTTGAACTTCCTTTGGGCGCTGCCTGGCTGATTGAAAAGCTTAAACCCCATGCTGTGATTTGTCTTGGCTGTGTTATTCAGGGTGAAACACGCCATTTTGAGTTTATTTGCCAGGCAGTTAGTCAGGGAATTACCCACCTGGGACTCAACACCAAAATTCCGGTGATATTTGGAGTTTTAACTCCAAACGACTTCCAACAGGCAAAAGACCGTGCCGGAGGAAAGCATGGAAATAAAGGTGATGAGGCAGCAATTTCAGCCATAAAAATGGTAGCCCTGAAAAATAGGTTGTACAACTGAATTTCGCCATGAGAAAAAGTGGGCCTCGCATAATTTTTATGGGCACTCCGGCTTTTGCTGCATTCTCATTAAAAAAGCTGCATAATTCAGACTATAACATTGTAGCGGTTGTTACCGGTCCTGATAAGCCAGCCGGAAGGGGACAAAAACTTAGCTCATCGGAGGTGAAAAAAACTGCTATTGAGCTTGGCATTAAAGTTTTACAACCGGAAAAGTTAAAATCGCCTGATTTTATTAACCAGCTTGAGGCCCTTAAGCCGGATATTCAGGTTGTGGTGGCTTTCAGAATGCTTCCCGAACAAGTATGGAGTTTGCCGCCTTTAGGAACCTTTAATCTGCATGCCTCCCTCCTGCCCCAATACCGTGGAGCTGCTCCAATAAATTGGGTAATTATGAACGGTGAAGCAGAAACAGGAATCACCACATTTCTTCTTGATAAGGAAATAGATACCGGAAAAATACTTTTCAGAGAACCGGTTAAAATTCTTCAAAATGAAACGGCGGGAAGCCTGCATGATCGGCTGATGCAGGCTGGAGCAGAATTGATAATGAAAACTATCGATGCCCTTGCCAGTGGCACTGCAAACCCTGTTAACCAATCAGAACTAATTTCCGACCCCAGCCACCTAAAAACTGCTCCCAAATTAACCAGAGACGATTGCCATATTGACTGGAATAGGTCATGCCTTGAAATTGCAGCCCAAATACGTGGCCTGAACCCGGTTCCCGGGGCATTCACTTACCTAAGGACAGTTAATGATACACTATTAATCAAAATTTTTGAAGTCCAGCCAATTATTACTGATCACGAATATCAGCCAGGACATTTCCTGTCGGAAGGGAAAACCAGCCTAATGTTTGCCGCACCCGATGGTTTTGTCAAAGTAACAAGTCTTCAATTGACCGGAAAAAAGCGAATGACCAGCTCCGAATTTCTTCGGGGTTTCAGGTTTTCCGATTACTGAGGCTGAAGAGTTTTTCTTGGAGTGTAAGCATCCTGCTTCAATCAACTCTTGGATATTCTCAGGTTTGAATATACCTTTCGTAAAATTCCAGGCAGGTCATTTCTATAAAGAAAGATCAATCCGGCAAATATGTATATTACTACCGCAACGCTGCTATATATGGCATTGATTTCAAATTTGATTTTAAAGACTTCCATTAGTCCGGCGAATACAACCACAGAGATTGGGAAAAACAACACTTTAGTCAGGTTCCATTGAATCGGGATAATTTTTTTCTGGGCAACATAAAATGAAATTACCTGTACAAGTGCGGCAAAAAGAAATGCAGTTATTGAACCGTAAAAACCCATAAGTGGTACAAGCAAAAGATTTAAAACAACCAATATGGCAAATGATAAAAAGTACAGTAAAAAATATAATCCGGAATTTTTATTGTAAAGAAGCGGCCATGAAAAAACCTGAACCTGGGCATTAAGAATATATCTAACCAGAATAATCATTAGCAATCCTGCCGAAAGTATTAATTCCGTATCAAAAAAGATCATTATAAAGAGAATTAATGGCAATGCAAGGATGCCTACAACCAGGATGTTTTCGGCAATAAAAATATTTGACAGCATTTTGATGTTCTTTTGATTTTTGCTTATCCCGTCTTTGAAAAACCTGTAGAGTTCAGGCTGCACAGACCCTGCTAACCCCTGCGAAATAAACAGTACCCCAGCCGCAAATTTCATAGCGTTGTCGTAAATGCCAAGCTGTACAGGATAATTGAGCAACATGAAACGGTCAAAAAACAGGATTCCCCAATGCATAAAATCAGTAAGCATAAGCGAAAAAGCAAATACCTGCAACTGCTTCCAAATGGGAATTGAAAAGACCAAACCGTTGCGATAAAAAATGTAGCCTAAAATCAGAAGATTAGCAATACCGCCTCCAAGGGCAGTTCCTATCAGATAGCCCTTGAAGCTTAAGTCAAAGTACAGAACACCTATGACTTGAAATAAGCTCCGGCCCACACCTGAAATTATACTGATCAAAATGAAGTTTCGGACGATTTTTTCGCTTCTGTATAATGAGAGCGCAGTTGAGATCACCGACCTGTTAAAGGCAATTATCCCGAGATAAATTCCATACGATTCAAAGTTTCGCAACGGGCCCTCGGGGAAAAAACTCCCGAAAAAATCAGCAAATGCCACCAGTATAAAAATTATTAGCCCGGCACGCAGAACAATCCCTATAAAAATGGTAGAAACCAGCTTGCGATAGTCTTTAATTTCATCGCAGTAATCATAATAAAAACGTGCCACTGAAATTGCCATTCCGTGAAGGCAAAAGATTACCAAAAAGGAAAGTAAAGCCTCAGAAACTGCCAGATACCCGAAATCTTCTGCCCCGAGCATATTATGGCCTTCGATGATAGGATACACCATCAATTGCAGGATAGCCGGGAAAGCGGCAAAAAAAGTATATATTCCGGTTAACTTGAGATGTTCTTTTAAATCAATCATTTTTAAGAACATTACTTATTTCAGATCCACCACCAAAATTACTTTAGAGTCTGCTTATCAGATTCACTTTTATCTAAAAACGGTAAAAATGACTCCCGGAGTTTGGCAATGACGTTTTCGCGTCCGAAAACTGTGCTCAGTACCTGCCTGTTTTGCTTAATTTCCTCTTCATTGAGAGGAAGAAAAACATTAGGATTGTTATTATTTAAGTCATCTTCAACCGAAAAAAGTATCAACCCCTTTTCTTTAAAATACTTGAATGTTGATGTGGTTTTTCGAATGTAAATCCTCATACCTGCCCAAGCAGCGAACACCAGATTTCCAAGCGCCTGTTGCCTGTAATGATTTAAAATCATCACCGAACAACCCAGCAAAATCGAGTGATACACCTCCTTGGATACAAATTCGGTAAGAGGGCGAAATTGATTTCCAAAATAGCGCACACCTTTCTTAACGATGTATTTCTGATAGGTTTTATTTCCATAGCTCAGAGGCACCATTATTTCCCGGTCTTCCAGGGGTAGATTTTTTAATATGTCAAATGCTTCGATGTGGTTTGAGGTAAAACTCGAAGAATTGACAATCAATATGTTTATGGCATTGCAAACGGTACAATCCTTCAAAGAAGGCTCTATGTAATTTTCCAAAATGGCGTAGGTATGCCAGAGCATTGGTTTTTTTATTCCGGTATGTTGATAGATAAAGTCCATCTCGCCGGGAATAAAATGTGAAAAAAAATCAATTTTATGCAATTTTTGCTTTGCACTGCCAAAAAACAACCTTCTACAAAATCTGTATAATGGGATTAAAATCCTGTACGGAATTAGGGTGTAATACAATATTCTGGTTTTTGGGCCAAGAAAGTGCGATGGGAAGATTTTCCAGTTCTGTATTTCGGTTCCAAAAAGAACCCAGGCGATTGGGGGCTTTTTGATTTTTGCCTTTAAAATATCAAGCAGGGTGCTTTCATTTGTTTTGATAAGCCCGTGGAGTATCACAAGTGAGCATTGCGGAATAAAATCCCTGATAAATTGATGATACTCAACCGCAGACCATTGTATATAATTATAATCATTTGATTGTTTTGCATAATTTTTAGCCTTTCCAATTATCACATGTTTAGAAGGTATTCCGGCTTGCTTGAAACAATAGATAGCATGTTGAATAAAAATTGACTGCTCATCATGTATATGCACTATCATTTGTTACAGAAATTGGTTGCGGTAAAATTATTATTTTTAGGATAAAATTACCTTACATGAATTTTTATATTTCGTCATTGTTGAATCTTTCCCTGGGGTGCATTTATTTACCGAATCCAAATAAAATCAGGTTTTTTTTCCTTTAATTGGAGAAAATTTCCTCTGTTGAGGGTTTAGTTATTAACAAAACGTCTGATTTTTCAACAAAATCAACACATTTTTTCTGGAATACTTGTATTTTCTCATTAATGGCTTATATTTGCATTGGTTAATGCACCATATTTTTCAATTATCTACTAAAACCACAGACTATGAACAAAGCAGAATTGATCGATGCAATGGCATCGGGAGCAGGTTTGACCAAGGCTGACTCGAAAAGAGCTCTGGATGCATTTCTGGCAGCCACTTCAAGCGCCCTGAAAAAAGGCGACAGGGTAGCACTGGTTGGCTTCGGTTCTTTCTCAGTAGCAAAAAGAGAAGCCCGCAAAGGCCGTAACCCACGTACTGGAAAAGAAATTAGCATCAAAGCCAAAAAAGTTGTTAAATTTAAGGCCGGAGCTGAATTGGCAAAGGTAGTTTAGTGTTTTAAAAGAACCTAAAACTGAAAAAGCTCCACAATTATGGAGCTTTTTTTATTTTTACACAAGGTTTTGGTTTTCAGATGGACATATTTTTAATAAAATATGAGTACAAACATTTCGCTCAAAGGTTACAATCCCAATTTAACTGCCCTTTCCAGAAACAATATTTTTGGATTACCTTTCACCACAGATGAGGCCAATATTGTGATTATTCCAGTGCCATGGGAGGCGAGTGTTTCCAATTTCGAGGGTACG
>DATIKK010000302.1:0-6752 GCA_035477635.1 Bacteroidales bacterium
TCCGATACGGTTTTCTCTTCTTTAATCGCTTCTATGGCAACTTTTGCCTTGAATTCTGCACTAAATGTTCTTCTTGTTCTTTTCATATGACAGAAATTTTAAAGTTACAAAATTCCTGTCCAGTTTTTTTAGACCATTATAACCATTCCCATGAAACAAACTTCACACTTGTCGATTATAAGCTGCAGATCGAGTATATCGCTGGTTTGTCTTACTCTCATATCCTTATAATTTTTCGCTAATTTACTTGAATTGTAAATAATCGGATCTTAAAAAATCAAGATTAGGTTCGAAGCAGGCAAAAGATTATTTTTGTTTAAGATGTGGAAGAGATTTAATTCTTTCTGTGCAAAATCAACTTTAAAATTATTTCCCGATGTCGTTAAGAATTTTGTTGCTGGCCGTATTATTTATTTTTATTACCTGGTACGCTTTCAGGGGACTGAAATTTTTACTTCCGACAACTCCTTCAAGTTTGTTAAGGAGGGTGGTGATTTATGCTTACTGGATAATCGATGCTGCATTGATTGTTTTTGCAGTAGTTTATGCAATATACATAAGGGTCTCGGGAGTTGAGGATTATGTTCAGTACCGCAGGTTTTTCCTGATCATAGGTGCCTTTATGCTGGTGCTGCTGCCAAAAGCTGCCTTTTCCCTTTTCGTGTTGCTTCACGATATTAAGAACCTGAAATTTTGGGTTATGCAAAAAATGCCCCGGGTGTTCTCCCGATTCGAAAATTTTATTTTATGGATAGGCCGAAGCAAAGTGGCACTCTATTTAGGATTGGCTGTGGCCGGTTATTTGTTCTTCTTTACCCTGTTTGGGATGACCCACGGCAGGTACAACTTTCAGGTGGTTAATCAGGAAATATGGTTTGAGGATCTGCCCGAAAACTTTGATGGATTCAGGCTGGTACATATTTCGGATACCCATTTGGGAAGTTTCAGGAGGGTGGATGCGGTTAAGGAGGGATTACTTATTATCCAATCATTGAATCCCGATATGGTTGTCCTTACCGGAGATATGGTCAACAACCACGCACGCGAGGCGAAAAAGTTTATCAATGCTTTCCGGATTCTCGACCCTCAATTTGGTATGTTTTCGGTCCTTGGCAACCACGACATGGGCGATTACCGCACTTGGGGCACTATTGAAAAACCCGAACCAGATATTCAAGGCCTGGTGATGGTTCAGCAAGAAATGGGATTCACGACCCTGCTTAATGAACATAGATTTATCACTAAAGGAAAGGATTCAATTAAGGTGGTGGGTGTAAAAAACTGGGGTTTGCCGCCCTTCATACAGGCGGGTGACCTGGAATTGGCATTGGGTAAGAAGTTGGGACACTACTTTACTATTTTGTTGTCGCACGACCCTTCGCATTGGCGAGAGCAAGTTATTCCCGGTCCCAAGGTGCATCTTACCCTTAGTGGGCATACCCACGGAATGCAGTTTGGCATAATCAACAGGTTTTTCAGATGGAGCCCGATTAAATGGAAATATCCTGATTGGAACGGGTTGTACCGGAAAGAGGATGAAAAACTTTACGTCAACAGGGGCTTCGGATTTTTAAGCTACCCGGGCAGAGCCGGAATGCCTCCAGAAATTACCCTTATTACGCTTCACAAAGGAACCCAACCCAATCTATAGATTTTAAATCCATTTTGATGGTGTTAACAGTATTTATGTAAATCCGGTTGCGGTTTAACCATAAAAAAAGGAAAACCCGGTGATGTTTTTTGTGAGTTGATTGTAAGCAAATGTCGAATTTAAGTTCAGGTGACAATATGAGATTTTGTACGTTAACCAGCAAATCTGAACGCATAGAAACTTTTGAGGCCATTCTTCCGGAGTTGTTGTCGTTGAGGTTTGATAGTTTGCCTGGACTTGAATCGCAACTTAAAATGGCTCCCCTAAATCGCGAAAAAGAGATAAGATCGCTGGGAGTAGGCAAAAATCCTGTTTTAAGTTCGGTTCTGCTCCTCTGTTATCCGCTTCGAAACGGGAAACCAGGCATTTTACTGATTCAACGTCAGGAATACGCGGGTCACCATAGCGGACAAATCTCTTTTCCAGGGGGCCGGGTTGAAAATATCGACCAAAGCCCCGATAAAGCGGCTCTTCGCGAAACTTTTGAGGAAACCGGGGTTGATCCGGCCGACATCGAACTAATGGGAATGATAACTCCACTCTATATTCCCCCGAGTAACCATATGGTAAATCCATACGTTGGTATTTCCCGGAAGCATCCTTGCTTCAAAGCCGACCCGGAAGAGGTGGCAAGTATTTTAGAAATAGAATTATGTTGTTTTTTTGATCCTGCCAATCTGCACACTAAACCTATAAAATTGAGCAATGGCGGCATAGTTCATACTCCTTGTTACATAATCGACGGTAATGTAGTTTGGGGAGCTACGGCCATGATTCTTGCCGAATTTATCGAGCTTCTTAGGAAAGGTAATTCCTGACCCTTTTTCACGGGAGCAAAAATGAGTAACTTCGCACATCCTTTTATAAGTGAACTTAACAAACAAGAAGGAAGGATTTTATACAGACTGCTTTCCCAAACTTATTTCTAATGAAGCTTAACCTTACCAGGCCAATGGCCTTTTTCGATTTGGAAACTACAGGAACCAATGTGGTTACTGACCGTATTGTTGAAATAGCTATTTACAAGGTTATGCCCGATGGAGAGGGTCAGGGTTTATCAAGGCTTATTAATCCTGGTATTCCAATACCGCCTGAGGTTACCGCCATTCATGGTATCAGAAACGAAGACGTGTCTGATGCTCCAACCTTTTCACAACTTGCGCCTACACTCGACAGGTTTTTTGCCAATTGCGACCTGGCCGGATACAATAGCAATAAATTTGATATCCCTATGCTGATTGAAGAGTTTCTGCGTTGCGGCATAAATTTCGATATTAAAAAACGTCGCCTTATCGATGTTCAGAATATCTTTCACAAAATGGAACCACGCACTCTTAAAGCTGCCTATAAATTTTATTGCGGAAAGGAACATGTAAGCGCCCACACTGCTCAGGCCGACACACGTGCAACCTTCGAAATCCTTTTGGCTCAGATTGAACGGTACCGGAACTCCGAATACACCGACAATGAAGGAAAAACTTCAATTCCGGTAGTAAACGATATGGACGCCCTCTTCAGGTTTTCATTTAATCAGCAGCATGCCGATCTGGTGGGCCATATTGGAATCAACAGACAGGGAAAAGAAATTTTCAACTTCGGGAAGCATAAAGGAAGAGAAGTGGAAGATGTTTTCAATAAAGAGCCTCAGTACTATGATTGGATGATGAATGCCGATTTTCCTCTTTCGACAAAAAATGTGATCACTTCCATTTACCTTCGCGGCAAAAACCAAGGCAAATTCCTTTTTAAAAACTAACAGGTGAAGATAATTTGCATCGGAATGAACTACCTGTCGCATCTCGCTGAGATGAACAACCCGGAGCCCGAAAACCCGGTATTTTTTATGAAACCCGAGACCGCCCTCATTAAACCGGGTATGCCGTTTTTTTATCCGGATTTCTCTTCAGAAATTCATTACGAGGTAGAGTTGGTGCTTCGTATATCAAAAGTGGGGCGCCATATTCAGCAAAAATTTGCATCTGCGTATTACAAGGAGGTTGGCGTGGGAATTGATTTTACGGCCCGTGACCTGCAAAGGGTTTGTCGCCAGAACGGCATGCCATGGGAAATGGCAAAGGCCTTTGATGGTTCAGGTCCGGTAAGCAAGTTTATCTCCTTACAGAATTTACAGGCGCCCTTCGATATAGCCTTCAGTTTAAAAAAGAACGGGGTTATGGTTCAGTTGGGACGTTCGTCTGATATGATTTTTGGTTTCGATAAGCTGATTTCTTATGTCTCCTCCTTCGTAACACTAAAGACTGGCGATTTGCTCTTTACAGGTACACCGGCGGGTGTTGGGCCTGTCAATATAGGCGACCACCTTGAAGCCTTTCTTGAGGATTCCAAAATGCTCGATATCAAGATTAAATAAACTCAGGGAAAAATCGCCCAATTTAAAATAAATGCGACGTATTCCGGCTGATTATTATCTCAACCCCGATGTTGAATTCCTCGCCCGCAACCTTTTGGGAAAGGTTTTAATGACCAATCTTAACGGTGGAGAGATCACCGGCGGCATTATTTCGGAAACTGAAGCTTACAAAGGCGAAACAGACCGTGCCTCACACGCTTATGGCGGACGCCGGACAGCACGCTCAGAAACAATGTACATGAAGGGTGGAGTTGCTTATGTTTACCTGTGTTATGGTTTACACCATCTGTTTAATGTTGTTACCAACAAGGCAGGCATACCCCATGCAGTTCTTATACGTGCAATTAAGCCAACATGCGGTTATGATATAATGGCCAGGCGAATTCGGCCCGAAAAACCCATATTACCTGCCCTCAACGGACCGGGAAAATTAACAAAAGCCCTGGGTATTGATAAAAGCTTCGATAAAACCTCGCTAACCGGAAACCGTATTTGGATTGAAGAGAGTATATTGCCCGTTAATTATGAAGATATAGTATCGGGCCCTCGAATTGGTGTAGCCTATGCCGGCGATCACGCATCCCTGCATCTGAGGTTTTGGCTTAATGAGTAATCTGGTGCTGGTAATAAGTATTAAAAACTCACAATTAGATCTTAACCTTTAAAGGCAGCCTCAATCAAGGCTAATTGCAATGGATATGGTTGTTATTGAAATAGTCTTGAATCAACTCCACTAATGTTAATCTGCTTATAGGCTTATTTAAGTAGCTGTTGCATCCTGCCTTCTTTGCCAAATCCCTGTAGTATGACGAAGTCAGTGCGGTTTGCGCAATTATAACCACGTCATTATTCTGTTCACGGATATTTCTGGTGGCTTCAAATCCGTTCATTTCAGGCATCATTATATCCATCAGTACCAATTGAATATCTGGCTGCTGATGTAACATTTCTACTGCCTCGCGGCCATTTTTGGCAACAAAAACTTCCGTTACGATATTTCTTAGAATCATTTTAAGCAAAAGGATGGTAGACTCGTCGTCCTCGGCTATCAAAACTTTTATATTTAACTTTTTCATCCGTAATAATTTTTATGTTAATGTCGGATGAACCCCGAAGGGCTCGCTGTAAGCAAACTCACATGATGAATCCTCATTGGTGTTTGTGTTTTACGAATCATGCTCGTTTCATATTCATTTCTTCTTTAATGAAAGTCAGGCCTTCTGTTGTGCTTTTAATGAGCTACTCCTTTTTACACTTAAAAAGTCCTATAAACATGCTGCAAAAAAAACCTTACGAAAAATCATTACAATTTTTCCAGGTCTGGATGAGCAATGTTCTACTTATAAGACTGAAAAATTAGTGCTAAGGTTGTAATCAAAAAAAAAATTCTGAATTGATTACAAAAACGATGAGGAGATCTTTACCGGCAATGCTTAAATTAAGTCAGAGATTACACAACTTATTAGTCTTCAGCGGGAGGTTGAGCCAGTAAAGGTAATTTATTTTTCAAAAATTGTTAAAACGAATTTCTTTCATTGCTCATTTAATACGAGGCTTCATGGTTTTACAAAACAACATTTATGTCATCATTACAGTTATGGCTCAAATTTATCCTACAAGCAACCCTTTATGAATGGTTTTTAAAATGAAAACATAAATGCCACATACCAGGAGGAACCCGCCTGTTCGAAAAGAGTGTTTTGCCCGCCGGCAAATATCTGGGAAACAAATTCCAGGTCTAAGTCAGTTGCTAAAGAATATTTCAGGTTGGGTGATACAAACACGGTTTTCTGGTCGGGCAGACTCATCACTGATAGGCCGGCATTGAAAACCGGTGAGAAGGAGTGGGTGGCGCTCAGGGTGAGAGCGTATTTTGAAAGCATGATATTGTCTGGGCGCATTGGCTCGGTCAACATAAAAATATTGCCGGCAGTGGGGGTGAAGCCACCATTATATAAAGCTTCTGCAATTGCGAATGTGCCATTGGCAAACATGTAGTCGAAACCTAATGCTGCTACAAGAGTTGCCCTGGGTCTGCCCGGCATTTCCTCGATATGATAAAACCATGTGGCCTCCCCTTTAAACCCTGCACCTCCGATTGAACCGGCCCAACCCAGGCCCAGAGCTGCCCTGTGGCGAAAGTAGCCGGTAATGACCTGTATGTCGGTATTGAATCTATTGAAACCGTACTGCAGCGCTGCAACGCTTTGCTGCCTGTGGCGCGAAGGGCTGTAGGCAAATTCCAGACGGGAAAGATTTCCGGGGAAGTACTGTACGCGCACTGCATCGGCACCCGGTCGCTCGGGATAATCAACATCGAAAAAAGAATAGGTGTTAAACAGGTCGTTGGGGTTCGAAACCATGGTGATACCCCAGTTAATCCTTTGGCGTCCGGCCCTGATCCGCCAATTAGCGTGCCGGAAGTCTATGAATAAACGGTCAATTTGAGTTGTTCCCACCCATCCTCCATCGTTCATCCAAATCCAGTTCATGTCTATCAAGCCCTCATCCGTTCCCATCAAATCAATAACACCAGGCAGGTTTTCCAATAATTCGCTATAAATCAACCTATTGCGCCCCTCGACCACAAAGCTTATATCCCAGGGAAGATTTGCCCTGAAATTCAGCCTGTTGTGCAGGGTGTTGCCCACATCGCCCCGGGTATAATTGCGGTCAACCACAAGCGATGGCATGGCCCTAATGTAGCCTTTGAGCGATAACAGGTTGTTG
>DATIKK010000303.1:0-15005 GCA_035477635.1 Bacteroidales bacterium
CTTGCTACCTTAGCAACATTACCGCCTTGTTTTGCTGCCTTTTTGCTCTATGGAATGGATTGTATTAAGCGAAAAAGCTGTTCGGTATCGGCAACATCTGTTAAACGCATTTTACCATCTTCGGCAGGCATTTTCAAACCGTGACAATTCGTCACGGTTTCATTACCCTCTTCTTTAAGCCTTTGTTTGAGCTTTCGCCAATAGGCTTTAGGGTCAATGCTTTCGGTCAATACAGCAATAACATCAACAATAGAAATATACCATTTTTCCTGCTGTGCATCCCATAGGGCACGCACTTGCTTTTCTTCAAATAGTTTGATGGCGGTTTCTTTTGTCATAGATTTACATTTTAGGCATTTTCAATAATTGTTATTTACTCACTTCTTGCTTTATTTTTTATCGGTGTTCGTGAATCGCCATTTTATGCTTCCGTTATTTATTTGAACATTCAATAATGGCGATTTCTTCTTCCGTCAATCTGTAAAGTTGGTAAACCAATTGGTCGATTTGTGTGTCGGGCAAAACCAAATGTGCCAATTAGTGCATTGGCTTTATTGTCCTATGTGAGCCGATATATTTCTCCGTGATGTTGACTTTTTAGGGTTGCAGCCAACTCATTTGCCGGGCATAATAACCCGTCATTGGCTTGTCTATATGTGTCAAGCTGTTAGGCTATATGGTAGGTTGATTAAACCCGAAACCTGACAGGAAGATGAACCAAAAAAATGCTGAAAATATTGCCCAACAGGTCAAAACTATTTTTAAATAACCTTTAGAACCAATCAAATATTTCCCGGAGCTCATGTGTTTCGTTATTTCATATTTTCCAATCCGGGTGATTGAATAAAATTCAACAGTGAACAAAATAGAAAAAATCGCCCATACAGCCACATTATAATACAGTATTAATCCCGAATACAAAATGAGACAAAAAAGTATAAACGCCTTTAAAACATGGGAACTTTCCTGATATGCATTCATAAAGAAAGGTGCTATTCCCAAAATAGAAATAATGAGCACGAAAAATACTACTGCGGCAAATAGGTTTTGTTGCAGGTGGGGTTCGGTAAAGGCGTACAAGCCTATACCCAAAAAAGCATTTATTAAGGTGAAAATATAGAAAGGTAAATATTTCATGATGCAATATTAAAAAATAATTCAGGGTAATGACTGTAAGGCGGCTGATAAGAATCCAAAAATAACTGTTTCAAGCAAATTTCTCAAAATGATCAATATAAAAATCGCACAAAATACCTTCTAGGTAATGTTTCAGTAGATTAAATTTAAGTATATTTTTGCATCCATAAAGAGAAGTATGCTTTACCATAAAATTTATACAAACGAAGCAAGTGATGAGTGGGTAGTTTTTGTCCATGGAGCAGGGGGTAGTTCAACCGTTTGGTACCGGCAGATACAATCGTATGCAAAGCATTTTAACCTGTTGCTGGTCGATCTTCATGGACATGGCAAGTCTGCTGCCGGGCAACAAACCCATAATTTCAGGTATTCATTTGATAATATTGCGCTTGATATTTTACAGGTATTAGACTACCGTAAAATTGGCCAGGCACATTTTGTGGGAGTATCATTGGGTACAATCATTGTGCGAAAATTGGGCGAGATAAGTAAAGATTATGTTAAGTCGATGATTCTGGTTGGGGCAATTACAAGGCTTAACCTGAAATCGAGGTTCCTGGTTCGCCTGGGTCGTGCTTTTCAGCCTATAATACCATTTATGTGGTTGTATAAAGTAATGGCCTTTATCATAATGCCACTTGACCAACATGAAGAGTCCCGTAGTATTTTTATCAATGAAGCCCGCAAGCTGGCGCGGCACGAATTTATTCGTTGGTTTAGGCTTACCCACAAACTTACAGCCAAGTTAAACAAAATGGAAGCCGAAGATCCGGGCATACCCACTCTTTATGTGATGGGTGAACAGGATTACATACTGCTCGAGCCTGTGCGTGAATTGGTTAAAAAGTACAAAAACAGGACGCTTAAAGTTGTGGAGAAATGTGGGCATGTGGTTAATATTGAGAAGGCTGAAGAGTTTAATGATTTGTCAATAGATTATATAAAGCAACTTGCATGTTGAAAGAAAATTTGACAGACTTTAGTTTTATGCAAGATTTATATCAATAAGGAATTGTAAAATTCGATCAATCGGAAGGCTTCAATAGGATTTTTAAAAAACCCTCGACTTCATTGATAAATCATCCCTTGTGGGGCGAACAGTTAATAAATAGGCAGGATAACCGATTAATTTCAGTTTGAACTACTTATCAATTACCATTTTGTGGAAGCAATATCGCATTGAAAATCAACTTATGCGATACAGGCGTACCACCTCTGAAGTTGGGAAGAAAAGAATAAAGAACTACATTTCCATTCCCTCGCTGTATCCAAACCATTGCAGGCGCCCTATGAATAAGTTCCAGATTTTCTCCGAACCCACTGAGCAAAATTTCCCCTTCAGGAAATGATCCAATTACCCTTCGGTTCATTCCAAATGCTGGAATATGGGTTTCAAGAATCTGACCGTCATCATGAAAAACTCCGGTTATTTGTGGCATTCCGAGAGTAAGAGGATGTTCGGGGATAAGCTGCATTTTCAGAAATGTTCCGGGAATACTTAGGCCGCGGTTCATAAGGTTGCGGGATATGTTATCCACCGGGAAGCGGAATGGCTGTTGTGGTGATGGGGGCTCCATAACGCCAGTAAATAATTCTACCGACCTTCCCCATGAAAGAACCGTACCGCCATGAAAAATGAAACTCAGAACATTTTGCCAGCCCTCATTTTCCATTCCTACTGCATACCCGGGTGGATAAAACGGAAAAGTCATTTCGCCAGCCCTTCTCGTAGCACCATCCATTAAATGGTCGCTTCGGGAGTCGGAAAAAATTAGAACATCAAATCTTTGCTGCAGGTTGACCTCTTTCATTTCCGAAGGCCGCAGAACGGTAAAAGGGACACCATATGTATCAAGCATAAACCTGGTCCAACCTGCATCCATATCATGCAGCCAGGTTTCAACTACGGCTATTCTGGGTAATCTTATTTGTTGAAATCCTGAAGGTTTTTCGGCTAAGGATTTAGGCGTGGTATGCAAACCCTTCAAGATATTGCTGACGCTTTCCCGGTTGCGGGCAGTAACTCTAATCAGAAAACTGCCTTCCGGAAAAAACCCTTGGTTTAAGGTTAAATCCGAGGTGCTCCTGAAAACTTCAATTCCTCTGGTTAATGATTGGAATGCAGCTTTGAAGGATTCATTTTTGTTTACTGTAAATATCAAAAAGTTTCCTACCTCAGCTAATCTTTCTACTTGCAGTTCATCTAATTTCACTTTCGAGATCTGTTCGTAAAGCTCTGGTTTTGAGGTGTTGATTTCAAATGATTCAACTCCACGATGCAACGGCAGCGACCAACTGGTGATATCATAAGGCTCAATCATTTCTCCGTCAGGTGAAAAATGCCTTACCGGGTATTGCTGCCTTTCCATAACTTCTTTTATGAATGGGCGAAAGGGTTGTGCCATAGGAATTACATAATCCCCTGAAGCAAATGCATTCCGGTTAACAGTAGTATTGGCAGTTAGGCTGTAAATCTTCACTCCATGGCGGGCCAACAGCCTTAGCAGACTATAAAGCTCTCCTTTGTCGTGCTGATTTGCCGGCAAAATATAGAAAAAGGGAGCCTGTGTTTTGCCACGCTCTACTTCTCGTCTCACCAAATCGTTGCGGCCACGCAAAATCTCGGTTTTTTGTCGAGATGCCGTTCTGATGACAGAGAATATTGAGGCTAACTCATATTCGACAATTTCCTCAAGGCCCCATTCTCCACCCATCCATGGAGCCGGCATATTGATGCTTTTTTCATATTCCGCCAGGCCTAAGCCAGAAACGCCAAGTTCACCCAGTTCAATAAAAACCGGAGAAGCCAAACGGGCGCTTGCCGCTTCAGTCAGAAGACTTATTGTGTTTTTCCATAAGCTGGTTTCAGTTGAACCAGGCCAGTAATTGTCGAACAGATAATGCTGTGCTACCCCCTTTAGGCCTTTTGCCGTCATATCCCTGGCCATAGCCGACCCAAAAACCCAACTCCAATTCCATAAGGTTGGGTCTATATTTTGTGCAATGGGATCGTGATTTGGCGGTACAAAATACCTTACACCGCTCATTCCCATTTGGTGTTTATCAACCATCACATGAGGATGCCAGTGTAAATTGTAAATATCGGCAATTGCCCGGTTTTCGCTCATGTTTAGGTTCACAAAGTCCCTGTTGATATTGTGCCCAATATATCGGTGGTAAACCCCCGGAAGCGTGCTTCCTTCATAGGGAGTGCCAAGATACTTGTTGTAATGCTCTACCATCATATCATGGCCATCGGGATTTGCACTTGGAACCATCATGAATACAACATTTTCCAAATGCTCGTGCATGTCCGGCTCAACTCCGGCAAGAATATTGTAAGCCATAAGAGGGGCGGCCTGTGAAGGACCCACCTCGTTGGAATGAATAGAGAGATTGGCCATAACAAATGCCCTCCCGTTTTTTAAAAGCTCCTCACGCTCATTTTCCGGTATATTGGCATCCAAGGCTAATCTGTGGTTTATTTTCCTTAACTCCTCAAGTCGCTGAATATTTTCCGGCGAAGAAATAAACACCAGGTAAATAGGTTTTCCAAATTCCGATTGCCCAATCTGTTTTATCCTGACCATGTTGGTCTCTTGCTCAAGTTTCATCAAATAACCCATAAGGGCTGCATAAGTGAACATTTTGCGGTTGGTGCCAGGCTGAAAACCAAAAAAATCAATGGGCTTGGTGAGTCTTTGTGCAGATGGGTTGTCGGCCGTACTGGGTAAAGCAACTAAAGCTATAAGGACAATAGTAAATAGTGTTTTTGACAACTTTAGAAAACACCTGTTTAATTTATAAAAGCCGGAAAAATTGGGATTAATGTTATTTTGTTCCCAAATGGACTTTTGGCTCAAATGTTGGTTGGGTGCCATGTATTGTAGTTTTGCGAGAGAATTATAACACGAACGGAATGATTTTATTTTTGGCAAGTTGGATTTGGTCAAAGTTAGATTAACCAAAGCAAATTAGCAATCTGGTGCTATTAATATTGTCGGAAAAACTAATTTTGCATTTTTAATAACCTTATGAGCTTATTGGTTGTTGGTAGTGTTGCCTTTGATCAGGTAGAAACCCCTTTTGGGAAAACAGGTAAAATATTGGGGGGTGCTGGTACCTATATCAGTCTGTCGGCTAGTCATCTTACAGACAAAATCAGTCTTATATCGGTAGTCGGTGGCGATTTTCCGGAAAAATACCTTAACCTTTTTAAAGAAAGAAATATTGATCTTTCGGGGCTTAAGGTTGTTAAGGATGGGAAGTCATTTTTCTGGTCGGGGCGCTACCACCAGGACATGAATACCCGCGAAACCCTGACCACCGATTTGAACGTGCTTGCGCAATTTGAGCCCGTAGTGCCAGGGCATGCTCGAAACAGTAAATTTCTGATGTTGGGCAATCTAACTCCGGCAATCCAGAAACAAGTAATTAAGCAGATGGAAACCAGGCCTCAAATTATTGCTATGGATACAATGAACTTCTGGATGAATACTGCCTGGGATGATTTGATAGAGGTGCTTGGAATGGTCGATGTTCTGACAATAAATGATGAAGAAGCAAGGCAACTTTCGGGTGAATATTCAATAAAAAAAGCAGCAAAAAAAATTTTGATGATGGGGCCGAAGTACCTCATTGTTAAAAAAGGCGAGCACGGAGCCCTTCTTTTTACCGAGAATCAATCATTTTATGCTCCGGCCATTCCTCTCGAGAATGTTGTTGACCCTACAGGCGCCGGTGATGCTTTTGCAGGGGGGTTTATGGGTTATTTGGTAAAAAAGGAAAAAATATCATTCGAGACAATAAAAAATGCCTTGATCTATGGCTCTGTACTGGCCAGCTTTACTGTTGAAAGTTTTGGAGCTGAAAATCTTTTGCAAATCTCTTCAAAAGACATTGAAAACCGGTTAAATGAATTTGTTAAACTGGTGCAGTTTAAAATCTAACCTGTTCTGTACCATTATTTCTACCGTTTGTTAACAATAACTTCGCAGTTTTTTATAACTTTAGCCGCTTTTTAGAGCATACAACCTTGTTCGAAACTGCTTTGGTTTTATTGTTTCAAAAGGTGGCATAATACTACTGAAACTTAATTTTAATGTCAATATTACACACATAAACCTGTTGAGTTACATTATGAAAGTATATCAAACAAGCGAAATTAGAAACATTGCCTTGATAGGTGGAGCCAAGACCGGAAAAACCACTTTAGCAGAGGCTATGCTGTTAGAAGGAGGGGTGATTAACCGCCGGGGTTCAGTTGAGGACAAGAACACAGTATCGGACTATCGTGAGATAGAGTTGGAAAGACAGGCCTCAGTTTTTTCAACAGTATTGTATTCCGAGTACGCCGGAAAGAAAATAAATATTATAGATACGCCCGGATTCGACGATTTTATCGGTGAGGTTATAGCCGCCCTTAAAGTTGCCGATACTGCAGTAATGGTAGTCAACGCACAAAACGGAGTGGAAGTTGGAACAGAAATTACCTGGCGCCACGTTACCAGGATGGAGAAACCGGTTGTTATTGTAGTAAACCAGCTTGAAGCAGAAAAAGCCAATTTTGACGAAACCATACGTCAGCTCAAGGGACAATTTGGCGATAAAGTACTTGTTGCCCAGTATCCTGTTAATGCCGGACATGGTTTCGACACCGTGGTTGATGTGCTAAAAATGAAGCTGTATAAGTTTCCGTCGGGTGGGGGCAAACCAGTAATAAGCGAGCTACCCCAGGAGGAGAAAAGCAAAGCAGAAGTTTATTTCAATGCAATTGTTGAAGCGGCTGCCGAGAGCGAAGAGGCGCTTATGGAGGCCTTTTTCGAGAATGGAACTCTTAACGAAGAACAACTTGCCAAAGGAATTAACCAGGGTATATCCTCCCGTACCATGTTCCCCGTATTCTGTGTTTGCACTAAGCATAATCAGGGAGTTAGCCGTTTTATGGAAATTATTACCGAAAAACTTCCCTCTCCCAGTCAGGTTGCTGGTGAAAAAACTACTGAAGGAGAATTGCTTAAGTTTGACCCCGCTGCTACTCCAGTTGCCTTCGTATTTAAAACTGCCATAGAACCTCACCTTGGAGAGATTTCATTTTTCAAGGTGTATAATGGGTCTATTACCGAAGCTTTTGATTTGATAAATGCCAATACCCTGTCGAAGGAGAGGCTTTCGCAACTATTTGTAGTGGCTGGTAAAAACCGGCAAAAGATTGAAAAGGTAATGCCCGGTGATATTGCTGCTACCATTAAACTTAAGGACACCAACACCAACAATACTCTGACTTCAGCAAAAAACCAAAATCAGGTAATAAGCCCGATTAAATATCCCGAACCAAAAATCCGCATGGCTGTTAAAGCCAAAAATACCGCCGATGAAGAAAAGCTTTCAGGAATACTTAAGGAGATGTACAGGATTGATCCTACTCTTATTTATGAACATTCAAAAGAATTGCGGCAGATAATTCTTTCTGGCCAGGGCGAAATGCACCTGAATGTTTCGAAATGGATGATTGAAACCCTGAACAAAGTTCCCATCGAATTTTTACCTCCTCGTATCCCTTACCGCGAAACAATAACCAAATCAGCCAAGGCGTCGTACCGTCATAAAAAGCAATCGGGTGGAGCCGGTCAATTTGGAGAGGTACACTTGATGATCGAGCCTTACTTTGAAGGAAAACCCGACCAGACCGAATTCCCTATTCGTGGGCGGGATGAGCATAAACTTCCGTGGGGTGGAGTTTTAATGTTCAACAATTGTATTGTCGGAGGGTCAATTGATTCTCGCTTTTTGCCGGCTATCCTTAAAGGCCTTATGGAAAAAATGGAGCAAGGACCATTGACCGGTTCATATGCCCGTGATATTGTGGTGAATGTTTATGACGGGAAAATGCACCCAGTCGATTCCAACGAAATCTCATTTAAACTGGCAGGCCGCCACGCTTTTAAGGATGCGTTCAAAAATGCAAGTCCAAAAATCCTTGAGCCGATTTACGACGTGGAGGTTATGGTTCCCGAAGAAAAAATGGGCGATGTTATGACCGATCTCCAGGGTCGTCGTGCCGTAATAATGGGAATGGAAAGTGAGAATAATTATCAGAAAATTAAAGCCAAAGTTCCCCTGGCCGAACTGAACAGGTACTCTACCTCCCTGAGTTCATTAACCAGCGGCAGGGCAACCTACGGTATGAAGTTTGCCGAGTACCAACAGGTGCCGGCCGACGTTCAGACCGCTCTGCTAAAAACATACGAGGAAGAGGAAAAAGACGAGGATTGATAGCTTGCAGTTTTTTAAGTTCTTTTATCCCAATCATTAAATATCATTTTTTATGGCAAATAATAACCAATCAGGGCAAAAACCTGAAAATAACCAGACAACACCTGTCAACAATGAATTCAATGGTTCAAAAGGAATATTGCGCTGGATTGAAGTGATGGGTAACAAACTGCCTCATCCGTTCTGGCTGTTTGTATGGATCTGTATCATTGTGGTTGTGGTTAGCGGGGTTTCCTCATTATTTGGAGTGCAGGCCGTTCACCCGGATACTGGTGATATTGTTAAAGCACAAAACCTGCTCTCTGGTGATGGGCTCCGCCGCTTTGTGGAAAACATGGTAAGCAATTTTGCCTATTTTGCACCATTTGGTTTGGTATTGGTAATGCTCATGGGTGTTTCAATTGCCGAAAGAAGCGGGTTAATGACAGTGGTAATGCGCACCATTGCCTTTTCCGTACCTAAAAAAATTGTGCTGCCAGTAATTTTTATAATTGGTGCATGCGGGAATATTGGTTCCGATGCAGGAATAGTTATTGTACCGCCTATTGCAGCCCTAATCTTTGCCCAAATGGGTCTCAGCCCGATTGCCGGCCTTATTGCAGGGTATGCTGGTGCAACAGCAGGTTTTACTGCTAATTTTTTTATTGCAGGTACCGACGTTTTGCTTGCCGGAATAAGCACTGAAGTTACGCGAAATATCGATCCTAATCTCGAAGTTAGTGCAACAGCCAACTGGTATTTTATGATTGTATCAACTCTTATGATAGGTATTGTAGGGGCATACATTGCAAGAAAATACACCATTCCTCGGGCAAGTCTTTTTTCAATTACTAGCGAAAATGTTGAAATCGCCGAAAAAACGACCCTTTCGCCATTGGAAAGAAAAGCGTTGAAGAACGCCGGAATTGCTTTGCTCATATATGGCGTACTTGTTGCTCTTGCTGTAATACCCGAAGGCGCACCCCTGCGAAATCAGGAAACAGGCGGCCTTGTTCCATCGCCATTTCTCAGAGGACTTGTTCCAATACTCTTCTTTATGTTTGCTATACCAGGATATGTTTATGGTAAAACAACCGGAGTGATTAAAAAACCTATCGACATTCTGAAACAAATGGAGCATGGCATGAAGGAACTGTCGGGCTATATTGTGCTAATGCTTGTAGTTTCGCAGTTCATCAACCTTTTTTCCTGGTCGAACCTCGATACAATTCTTTCCATAAACGGGGCAGAATTGCTTAAAGCAACCGGATTCACCGGCCCGATTATGATTGCTATGTTCGTGGTGTTTGTAGCTGGGTTAAATATCTTTATAGGTAGCGGTTCTGCCAAATGGGCTATTTTGGCTCCGGTATTTATTCCAATGCTTTACCAGATTGGTTATAGCCCGGCATTTGTTCAACTCATTTACAGAATAGGCGATTCGATTACCAACGTAGTAAGCCCGCTATATGTTTACTTTCCACTTCTTTTGGGATGGATTCATAAGTACAACAAAAACATTGGCATAGGTACCGTAATATCTTTGCTTTTGCCATATGCGGTCATTTTACTCATCACCTGGCTGGTATTGTTGTTTGTTTGGTTTTATTTAGGACTCCCTATTGGAGTAGGCGAAACGATTCATCTTCAATAAAATCTTAATTTTTTTAGGATTGAATAAGAAGAAATAGGATTATCTTATCAGGTACATTCAGCAATAGGCAGGTTTATGAACCCACTGAAATAAAACCCCGCAATGCCAACTTTTGGCAAAGCAGGGTTCATTTCAACGCCTGGAGGGAATAGCCAGTTTATCCTTTAGCTGCACTTGCTTTCACCGCAGGTTGTGCATGTTGGGCAGCCCTCTAAGTAAACTATGCTGCTTTGATTACATTTGCTGCAAATTTTACGGTGTGCCTGGGTGCCATCGGCAATAAATCTTTTCAAAGCTCGAACAACTCCATTTTTCCAGGTGTGAAGGTGATCCCCGGTAAAGCTAAGGTCCTCAATAACATCGACAACAAATGGCAATGGCATACCATGCCGCAATATTCCTGAAATGAGTTTGGCATAATTCCAGAATTCCTTGTTGAAGGAGCGCGAAAGACCCTCGATGGTAACTTTGTATCCATCGAGGTCGAGAAACTGAAAATCGTACCGCTTTTCTCCCTTCTCATTGCGGTTCTTTATTACCCAGCCTTTTTCGACATATGCAGGAAGGAAAAAGTGATCGGCTTTGCCTGTAAAGATTTCATATGGGCGATCGTTAAGCAAACCTACAACTGCCAACCACTTCTCAGAGTCATTATTAAAGCGAACCACGGAGCATTCAAGCACTTTGGGCCTTTTTGGAGCGCTGGTTTCCCTGAATTCCTGTTGATCGGATTGCTGGCTGTCCTTTATCAAAACGCCCGAGCGTGAGCCGTCGCGGTAAACAGTAATTCCTTTGCAGCCGCTCTGCCACCCGGTCATGTATATCTGACCCACAAGCTCTTCGGTTACCTCGTTGGGTACATTCACGGTAACGCTTATTGAATGGTCAACCCATTTTTGAACGGCACCCTGCATTTTTACCTTGGCCAACCAGTCAACATCATTGGCAGTTGCTTTGTAATACGGCGACTGTCTGATAATGTTATTCAATTCCTGGTCTTTCATCTTGGTAACCTTGTCGGCTTCATAGCCGTTTATTTTAAGCCAATCAAGGAATTTATGGTGAAACACGTTGTATTCTTCCCAATGGTCGCCAACCTCGTCAACAAAATCAACCCTTGCATTTATATCGTTAGGGTTAACTTTTTTTCGTCGTTTGTATGCCACCATAAAAACCGGCTCTATGCCAGAGGTGGTTTGGGTCAAAATGGAAACGCTTCCTGTTGGGGCTATAGTTAGCAAGGCAATGTTTCTGCGGCCGTATTTTACCATATCGGCATAAAGGTCAGGGTCGGCTTCGCGAATGCGGTTTACAAAGGGGTTATCAGACTCCAGTTGGCTGTCATAAATTGGAAACGCACCTCTTTCGGCGGCAAGGGCAACCGAAGATCTGTAAGCAGAAAGTGCAAGGGTTTTGTGAATCTCGACTGAAAAATTTGTTGCCTCTTCACTCCCGTATCTGTAACCTAGCGCTGC
Source organism: Bacteroidales bacterium (assembly GCA_035477635.1). GTDB lineage: Bacteria > Bacteroidota > Bacteroidia > Bacteroidales > UBA7960 > UBA7960. Next base: position 11,521 of record DATIKK010000303.1, read on the forward strand.
AAGCATATCACCCTCGGCGGTTATTCCGATTCCTGTGCGGCGTCCCTGAATGCATTTTTCCCTTATTTTTTCCCAAAGATTTCTTTCAACTTGTTTGACTTCTTCCGATTCAGGATCGGCATCAATTTTTTCTAATATCCGATCTATTTTTTCAAGTTCCAGGTCGATAATATCATCCATCATCCGCTGAGCTAAAGCCACATGCTGCTTAAACATCTGAAAGTCGTATGATGCCTTTGACGTAAACGGGTTTTTAACATAGCTGTAAAGGTTAATGGCCAAAAGGCGGCAACTATCGTATGGGCAGAGTGGAATTTCGCCGCAGGGGTTTGTCGATACGGTCTGAAAACCAAATCCGGCATAGCAATCAGGAATGGATTCGCGTAAAATGGTGTCCCAGAAAAGAATACCCGGTTCGGCCGAATGCCATGCATTGTGCACTATTTTTTCCCAAAGCTCGCTGGCCTTGATTCTTTTCACAAAGCTTGGCTCATTTGAATTTACAGGATATTGTTGAACATAGTCATCGTTACTCTGAACCGCCTTCATAAACTCATCGGTTATTTTAACCGAAACGTTGGCTCCGGTTACCTTGCCCTGCTCCAACTTGGCATCAATAAATCCTTCAGCATCTGGATGCTTTATTGATACAGAAAGCATCAGCGCCCCGCGTCGGCCGTCCTGTGCCACCTCGCGAGTCGAATTTGAATAGCGTTCCATAAAGGGAACTAACCCTGTCGATGTGAGAGCGCTGTTTTTTACCGGGCTTCCTTTTGGGCGTATATGCGACAGGTCGTGTCCCACGCCGCCACGGCGCTTCATTAGCTGTACCTGCTCTTCGTCAACCTTCATTATGCCCCCGTACGAGTCGGCTGAACCCCTGTTGCCAATTACAAAACAATTTGAAAGGGAACCAATCTGGAAAGGGTTTCCAATTCCAGCCATCGGGCTCCCCTGAGGAATAATGAATTTGAATCGCCGTAGCGCTTCGTATATGGTTTTTGCCTCAAGGGGATTAGGGTATTTTTTTTCAACCCGCTCAATTTCACGGGCTATGCGCCAATGCATATCATCAGGAGTTAACTCGTATAAGTTGCCTGCGCTGTCTTTAAGTGCATATTTGTTTACCCAGACGCCCGCCGCAAGGCTATCGCCTTCAAAATATTCCGTTGACTTTTTCAGTGCCTCCGAATACGGTAACTTGTTGATTGGCAGCCCATGAATCTCAATGTCACTCGTTAATCCCTCCTGGTTGGTATTCTTTTTTCGCTGGTCAAACACTTGGTTATACAAATTAACCTCTTCCTGCGATGAGGTCATTTCTTCCTTTGTATTTACAAATGTCGAATTCTTTTCCATTTTAAATTGGTATTGGTAGTATGATTTTTCCTTATTGCCTTTAACAAAGTGACATGCAAATTTTTTATTTGCCAACGGTCGTAAGAGCGAAGATAAATAACAAAATAATTGACCTGGTCTAATGGTTTTCAACATTAGCCAAAAGTTATTAACCGTCCGGGTTTATGTGTTTAGCAGGAAATAGTGTAAACAGGTATGAAAAATCTTGTTGGATAAGTGGCCTGATCATGGCTCTGTTTCAAGCTGGTGTGAGATTTACACCCCCTGAAAAACCGCGAAGCACAGTGGAGTTGATTTTTATTACTAACTGCCAATCAGGCAATTATAAACTTGCTGATAAATTTTATCAAATTTCGCCAAATTCAATTAAAAAGGCTTTAATAAACTCGTCCAGTCCTCCGTCCATTACAGATTGCACATTCGAGGTTTCGACGCCTGTTCTCAAATCTTTAACAAGTTTGTAGGGGTGGAAAACATAGTTTCGAATCTGTGAGCCCCACTCAATTTTTTTCTTGGTGCTTTCAATGGCCTCAAGTTTTTCCCTTTTTTTGCGCAACTCAAGTTCATAAAGTTGCGACTTAAGCATGGTAATGGCTTTTTCACGGTTTTGCGATTGGGAGCGTGTTTCCTGGCATTCGACAATGATTCCGCTTGGGGCGTGATATAGCCTTACTGCTGTTTCCACTTTGTTTACGTTCTGCCCACCCGGACCACTCGATCTGAAAGTATCCCAACTAAGGTCTGCAGGGTTGAGTTCTATTTCAATGTTTTCGTCAATAACTGGATATGCATATACCGATGCAAACGAGGTATGACGCCTGCTGTTGGCATCAAAAGGAGATATACGAACAAGCCGGTGTACGCCATTTTCTCCTTTTAGGTATCCAAAAGCATATTCTCCCTCAAATTCGATTGAGGCGCTCTTAATGCCTGCACCTTCCCCTTCCTGAAGGTCAAGCACTTTGGTTTTGTACTGGTTTTTTTCGCCCCAACGCATGTACATGCGCATTAGCATTTCTGCCCAATCCTGGCTTTCTGTTCCGCCGGCTCCGGAGTTGATGTAAAGTATTGCGCTCAGATGATCTTCCTCTTTGCTGAGCATTTTTTTGAACTCAATATTTTCAACAGCCTGCCTAACCAGCTCAAATTGACTGGTTACCTCTTTTTCGGTTGCATCTCCTGAATCCAAAAACTCCACGAGCACTTTCAGATCATCAAGTTCCTTTATAGCCCTTTCGAAGGAGAGCGTCCACTTTTTTAAGTCACTGATTTGTCGCAGAATGCTCTCTGCCTTTTTCGGATCGTTCCAAAAATCGGAAGCTTCGCTAACCTTCTGAAGGTCGTTTATCTGAGTGCTTTTTCCGTCAATGTCAAAGAAACCTCCTCAAGGCTTCGAGCCTCTTATCGAGTTCTTTCAGATTTTCGACAATAAACATATCTTTATAAGTTACGGTTTAACAATGAATCTAAGATTTCCTGGGTCAGATCTGATTCAAAACCTTTGCCAAGGCAAAACCCGATGGTCTTTCCCCTAACAATGAATTCTGTTTGACCTTTTAGTGATTCTAATTTCTTTTTTACAATACTTTTCAGAGTGGCAATATACTTGTCATTATCTATTTCCTGGAGGGCTTCACTGATGGTTTCTTTCGATATCCGGTGTGCTGTAAGCCCCATGATAATTTTCGCCCGGCCCCATTGGTTTTGATTGAATTTTCCGCGAACGAAGACCGAAGCAAAACGCAAATCACTCAAAAAACCCTCCTCCTTAAGCTGTAAAAGTGCCTTTTCCGCTTCCAAACTGTTAGCTCCTATCTGCAACAGCTTGACTTTTGTTTCGTGAGTGCTCCTTTCTCGAAATGCACAAAAATTTCTGGCTTTTTCCAGTAACTCTTTATAGCGGTAATCATCCTGGCTTTTTATTGTTTCCATACCGGTTGATTGATGATCTGGTAACCCAACCCGACCATTACGGTTTTAAAGAAAAACTTGAACAGGTTTATTCTAAAAATGAAGAATCAGCTTAGCCATTTAAAAATGGACTTAAAGCTTTATTTCATCGTCAAGTAAATTAAAAAACCGGTATTCTAAAAAATAATACGAATTGGCAGGAACTATTTTTATCC
>DATIKK010000304.1:0-2675 GCA_035477635.1 Bacteroidales bacterium
TTAAAACAAATGTTTAAAAAATTTACTTTATTCGGTATAATGATATTGAAAAATACACTAATATTGATATCCCCAAAAGGGAATGGTTAGTTTAGTTGGTTAACTATCATTTGACTTTTCAGGGCAGTCAGAAAAAATCTGTTTGCATCCTATTAATTTGGCCTGCACCGTGCAGACCAGAAAATAGATATTTTATGTGTATATTACCCCAATTGTTGACCTGGTCCCAATCACGGATTCAAAAAGCATCCAATTCGACCAGAGTTTCAACCTGTGCGGGCTTGAAAAACTTGCACACAGTAACCTGTTCAGGTTTTGTTTCGACATTAGGGTCAACTCAAATGAAAAGAGACCTTGCCAATTTAAAATCGGCTAATCCCCACGCGAAGGGATTATCGGTTAAAAGGTAGCCCAGGTGCCAATGGCTTTAAATCCCACTTGTCAACCCTGGCAAAGTGCGTAATTTGCTTTAGCAAAACCATTTCCTATTCAAATTTTCAGGGGTTTTTATGTTTTGATGTTTCCTGCTTTATGCGGATTGATGTCTAATTCTTAACTTTGAGGGTAAATTCTATAATGGGATGCATTGAATGAGGTTTCTGTGCAGGGTTGTTTTTTTTACAGTCTCAGTTTTTACCTTCGCTTCGTGCGGCCAAACCAGGTTTGACAACGAGGGTATGACCGTTTTCAGGTACAACGAGGCTTCGAACATTACATCTCTCGACCCGATTTATGCCCGGAACCAGGCAAATATTTGGGCTACCTCGCAGATTTTTAACAGTTTGCTTCAGCTCGACACAAACCTTAATGTGGTACCTGCTCTTGCACGGGCATATGAGGTTTCTGAGGATGGCCTGGTTTATACATTCCACCTTCGGAATGATGTATATTTTCACGATAATCCGGTTTTTGCCGGTGGAAAGGGCCGCAGGGTTGTTGCCTCTGACTTTGTTTTTAGTTTTTCGAGGCTTATTGATCCCAGTCTGACCTCACCCGGATTGTGGGTAATGAACTCAGTTGCCCGCAAGGCAAATGACAGCCTCGACATTAGCGCCCTCAGCGATACCACACTAGTCATAAGGCTTCAGAGCCCATTCCCTCCATTTGCCGGATTGCTCACCATGCAATATTGCGCTGTAGTTCCACACGAAGCCGTTGCCAGGTATGGCCAGGAATTCAGGAGAAACCCTGTGGGTACTGGCCCGTTTCGTTTTAAGTATTGGAAAGAGGGCGTCAAATTAGTTTTGAGGAGAAATGAGAATTATTTCGAGTTTGATGGAGACCAACGGCTGCCGTTTCTTGATGCTGTTGCCATTACATTTATTATCGACAGGCAAACGGCCTTCCTCGAATTAATTATGGGCAACCTCGACTTTCTGAGTGGAATTCACGCAAGCTACAAAGACGAGATACTGACCCCCGACGGACAGTTGCAACCGGAATACAGTAACCGGTTCAAACTTATTTCGATGCCCTTCCTAAACAAAGAATATTTAGGTATCAATGTGTGCGATCAATCCCTTCCTGATGATTGGCCTTTGCGCGAGGTTAAGGTTCGACAGGCTATCAATTATGGTTTCGATCGCCACAAAATGATCCGTTTTTTACGTAATAATATCGGGGTACCTGCCGAGGGTGGCTTTGTTCCTACAGGTATGCCCGGATTTTACGAAAACGCAGGCGGATATAGCTATGACCCTGACCGTGCAAGAGAATTGTTGGCCGAGGCAGGTTTTCCGCATGGGGAGGGTTTACCCCGCATTACGCTTCAAACCAACCAGCTTCACGCTGATATTGCCCAGTTCCTTCAGCACGAACTTGCTAAAATTGGAATAAGACTCAGCATTGATGTTTTGCCTCCGGCCACCCTGCGCGAAATGATGGCAAAAGGCGAAGCCCAAATTTTCAGAGCCTCATGGATTGCCGACTACCCCGACGCCGAAAATTATCTCGCTTTGTTCTACAGCAAAAACCACGCTCCCGCAGGGCCAAACTTTACTCGATTTTCAAATCAGCAGTTCGACGAACTGTATGAAAAAGCAATGACCATAACTGATGATCGCGCACGCCATATCTTGTATCATCAAATGAATCAAATAATCATCGAACAAGCCCCGGTGGTATTCCTTTATTATGACCGAAGCGTGCGTTTCGTTGCACGACATGTTGAAGGATTGAGCAACAACCCTTTAAACCATCTCGATCTAAGGCGGGTAAGAATTAACCGCCAGTAACCCTTTCGGTTTAAGTTTATTCAAACCGCCATTAAACCCCTGCATTGGAAAAATTTCAAATGGTTGATCCGCTTCAATTTAACGGCTGGGGGTGTGGCTAGTGTGGGAGTGCGGGCTACGTTTTCGTACCCCGACGAAAACGTCCGAGCGGGCGAAAAAGCTCCGAGTTCCTGAGTTCAGCCCACATTAGCTACAACCATTGTTGTGGCCCTTAGTTAATTTTCGTCATTCAATTGTTTTTCTGAATTTTGAAATGGTTTCTTCAACGTGATTTAATTCAACTATCCATACAAGTAAATCACTATTCAACCACTCAATTCCTTGAATAATTTCGTCCTTATATGAATTCAAAACATTTAAATTCCAAGTAATTGCTTCGTAATGAAAGATTCTATTTCTTAATTTTCTAATCCCGTTAAATTTGGAACTCATTGTCTTTCT
>DATIKK010000305.1:0-5166 GCA_035477635.1 Bacteroidales bacterium
ACAACCACATATACAGTAATGGTTACAGATGCAAACGGTTGTTTCGACTTTGATGTAACCACCATAACAGTTTTGGCTCCGTTATATGCTCATGCCGGTGCCGATAGGATAGTTTGTGATGGGCAATCGGTAACACTGGGGGACTCCCCTGCGGCATCAGGCGGGTCAGGCTTAGGCTACACATATTTGTGGTCGCCTGCAACAGGACTGAATGATCCGACTCTGCCTAATCCTACACTTGTTGCAACCCAAAACCAAACATATACGTTAAGGGTTACCGACATCCAGGGCTGTTTTGCCGAAGACCAGATTACTATTACTGTTAATCCTCCAGTTGTGGTCGATGCCGGAAATGACATTGATTTATGTATTGGTAACAATGTAGTGATAGGACCAGCAGCATATATTCCTAATCCATTGAGAGCATACCTTTGGACAAGTTCACCACCCGACCCTTCAATTTCCGATCCTACCATTCCGAACCCAACCGTTAGTCCTCTGGTTACAACTGTCTATACCTTAACAGTAACTGACCTGGTTACAGGTTGCTCCAACCAGGATACGAAAACAGTGGCTGTGCATACTGCTCCAAACGTTGTAACTATTCCCGATTCAAATATTTGCTTCGGACAAAGAATCAATATAGGAGATCCACTTGACCCACCGGGATTGACTTACACATGGTGGTCCTCCCCTCTTGGATTTACAAGCAACCTTGCAAACCCCGAGGTAATGCCGATTGTGAACACTACCTATTTTGTGAGGGTAAGGAATGCTTACGGTTGCGAAGCCACCGGCCAGGTAACTGTAACTGTCAGTCCACTTCCCGTCGCAATCGTTGCCAATGATACGGTATTTTGTAGTGTCGGCCAGGTAGTGCCAGTTGCAATCGGAGGACCTAGTATTCCAACTTATACTTATAGCTGGACATCAGACCCTCCTGGATTTATCTCAAACCTGGCAAATCCAACTGTTACTTTTTCTGGTACAACACCAATAGTGTACCACCTGACTGTAACCAATCAATTTAATTGTTCAGCGCGCGACTCGGTAAGGATTTCGCTATCCGATTTAGAGTTAATTGTTTCGAACCCGGTTGTATGTCCTGAAACAAGTAGTGTAAATATTGGCAATTATGTTACCCTGATAGGTGGTGCGGGACCTTATTTTATTCAATGGTTTGACCAGGCAAACAATCTGTTAGGCACTGGCCAATCCTTCACCGCACAACAACCATTCCTGCCATTGTACCAGATCAGAGTCCTTGATAGCAATCAATGTATAGTAGCAGAAGACGTTACAATCCAATTTTTTCCAACACCATTGGTTGATCTGGTGACCCACCCTCCCGGCAGAATTTATGTAGGGCAATCAATTACAGTTACAGTTCTACCGTCGGGTTTAGTCAATTATGACTTTTTTGTAAGCGATTCTCTTGTTCAATCAGGAATTTCAAATTCAATCAGTAGCAGGGAATTCATGCATGGACAAAGGGTAAGTGTTTTGGTAACAACCCTTGATGGCTGTATTATATCATCCGACACCATCACCCTGTCAATTAACCCTTTGCCAAATGCATTTACTCCAGATGGCGACGGTATTAACGACTTTTTTGGTGAAGGTTTACATTTGACTATTTTCAACAGATGGGGGCAATTATTGTATGAGGGAACTCATGGCTGGGACGGAACACACAATGGGCGAAATGTTAGTCCCGGCACTTACTTTTACATATGGAGGGCAGACGGAGAGAATGACTCGGTGAATGTTTACAGGGGGTCTGTAACCGTAATAAGAAACAGGAATTAATTTGCATCGCAATGCTGTGAAAATTAAAATGCATATAAGCAAAAAATCCTCCGGTAAAATGAATCAGGTTATTAAATGAAAAACACCTTGGCAATGAAAAAATTATTAATAATTTGCCTGTTGGGATTAATACCAATGCAAATCAATGCCCAGCGAACGCTCCGATTATTAAATGCTGGTGATGCATATTTCAGGACTGAACAATTTACTTATGCTTTGGAAGCTTATGAAAAGGTATTGCGTAGAAACCGTTCGGCCAATGTTAGGCGAGAGGTTTCCTTCAGAATTGGTCAAACTCATCAGCAGATGCTGAACTATTCAGCGGCCCGTAATTGGTACATAAATGCATTGAATGAGGGTTTTGAAAAGCCGGAGATTTTTCTGCATCTGAGCGAAATGAGCCTGGGATTGGAAGACTTTGATATGGCCATCGAATACGCAAACCGATTCTTAAACCTGCGACCAGATGACCCTTTTGGAAGAAAATTCCTGGAATCGGCTAAATTCAGTAGAGAAAATTATTTCAATGTTACCCTTTTCGAAACTCAAAACGAACGCCAGATAAATACTACTGGCCAGGAATGGGGAGTTGCCTTTTTTAAGGATAATCATATTTTGTTTTCTTCTACCTATCAACCCAGCGGGGGCAGGCTTGATGCCAGAACCGGAACGGGATATTCAAGCATTTACGAGGTAACCAAAAACCCGGAAGCTGACAAGTGGGGTCAGCCTGCCCAAATACGAGGCGAGGTCAATACCATTTTTTACGAAGGGTTTATGACCTTTCACCCTGCCACACAAACTGGCTATTTTATGAACTGCGGCGGCCGCGATGGAACCAGGGAAACCTGCAACATATACACCTCACGCTTTGATCCTGAAACCAACTCCTGGAAAACACCTGAAATATTTCCTTTCAATAGTAAAAGTTTCAATATAGGCTACCCATCAATTAGTGACGACGGACACGTCCTATTTTTTGCATCGGATATGCCGGGAGGTTTTGGCGGTTTTGACCTTTACAGAATGGAAAAAGACCCTGAAAATGGGAACTGGGGAAACCCTGTAAACCTGGGTCCGGAGATAAACACCAGCCTGCATGATTCCTATCCATTTGTTGCAGGAAATATACTATATTTTTCATCATTCGGACTCCCGGGCTTTGGGGGTTTTGATATTTTCTACGCCGAGATAAATCCCGACAATAGTCTTTCGAGACCAATAAATATTGGAGTGCCAATAAACAGCAGCGCCGATGATTTTGGTTTTATCATAAACCGGGAATACACCAGCGGTTTTTTTTCTTCTAACAGACCCGGGGGCATCGGAAAAGATGATATTTACTCATTTACTATAAACCACAATGCATTTGACCTTAAAGGTGTAGTAAAAAATAAGACTACAGGTTATACCATGTCAAATGTGGATGTAATTGTATATGGGAATGACAACCGTTTTCACAGGGTTACCACCGACACTCAGGGAAGTTTTGTTTTTCCCCAGCTCGATGCAGGAACAAATTACATGATCGAAGTAGTGAAGGATGGTTATGTACCTTTCTCAGAATCACTTACCATCAGAGAAAAACTTATTGCAAGTAGGTTTCTGGCTGTACCCGAAATAACCAAAGATATTTATCTTGATACAATGCCGCTTGCTGCTGCTACACCAAGGCAGATACAGCAACCGGAGCAGAATTTCCCGCTGCGGCCTGCCATAACGGGAAAAACTGCAGGGCTTCCAACTGTTTATTTCGATTTAGGGAGTTACAGTTTAACAAACGCGGCTAAATCACAACTCGACAGCGTTGTTAACTTTCTAAGGGCAAATGCTGATGCTGGAATTGTTGTTCACGCTCATACCGACGAGATAAGCGGTTATTTGTTTAACTTTTATCTTTCGCAAAAAAGGGCCCAGAGCGTAATCGAATACATAACCAGAATGGGGATTCCTGAGAACAGACTTTACCCTTTCGGACATGGTAAAATGAATATGGTTATTCCTGATGCCACAACCCCCGAGGAGCATAGATTGAACCGCCGTGCTACGTTTGAGGTTTTTGCCCTTGAAGAATTTAACCAGTTTCTTGCCGAGGCGCCAAGGCATAGTTTCCGATACCTCAACTCTTTGCACAAGGAGGCTCACCATGCCGTGGGGATAGAATTTATGGTACAGTTTGCTGCAACCCGCAGCCCGGTAAATCCACGTTTTTATTCCAGAATTATGAATGCTTTGCCACATCTTGATATTATCTACTATTACAATGTTGACCGGTTCCACCGTTATTCTATTGGGACATTCCCTGCCATAAACCAGGCGTTAGAAATTAGCCGGCAGTTGGGCAATATGGGGTTTGACGCTTTTGTAGTAGCATTTCGAAACGGTCAGAGAATAAGCCTTAACGAAGCTATTCAGGCTCAATCAACAAGGTAAGTTTGTGTATCTTCCGGTTTTGAAACATGCAACAAAAAAATGTTTGAATTGAAAAATGTAACTTAGCTAAAATAAAACACTCCATGTTGCCTCAGACAAGACCGGACAAACAGTTTTTGCTGAAATAGAAAAACTTTGAACACATGAAGACTTTAACAATATTACTGGTTTTTACCTTATGGAGTTTGGCCGCATATACGCAAAACGAGCCGGCATTCAGCCAGTATATGTTTAATGAAAAGGTTTTCAATCCGGCCTCCATGCAACTGACAAACACTCTCGATTTTTCCCTTGTTGCACGGCAACAGTGGGTTGGATTCGATGATGCCCCAATGACACAGGCATTTAACATAAGCACCTATTTGCAGGACATCTACGGCGGGGTTGGTTTGAATATTGTTAATGATAAGCTTGGGTACGAGAATTTTTTGAGAGTTCGCATAAATTATGCCTTCCCAGTTCAGGTTGGTGTTTTCTCTCACTTAACTTTCGGTTTGGGAGCAGGTTTTGTAAACCGTACCCTCGACGGTACAAGACTTATATATGAAGATCCCAATGACCCATCCGGAATTTTTCATAAGGAAAATTTTTTCAGACCTGATTTCTCCTTTGGGATTGAATTCAAAGACCCCAATTTGGAATTAGGCATAGCAATTACAAATCTGCATCGTTCTCTTGGCAGAGCAGGAATAGACTATGCACCAAGGCATTATTACCTTTATGGTCTGTACCGGTTCCGGAATATTGCGTACAATTTAGATTTGGAACCGTATATTGTTGTTAAAAGTAATTTACGCAGCACCCAGTTTGATCTAAATCTTCTTGCATACTATGATGAGCGGTTCTGGGGAGGAATGTCCTTCAGGCTTGGTGATGCTTTAACTGCAATGCTTGGGTATGCCATAACACCACAGATAAGGATAG
>DATIKK010000306.1:0-14346 GCA_035477635.1 Bacteroidales bacterium
ATCACATTTTCACATTATCACATCATCACATTTTCACATTATCACATCATCACATTTTCACATTATCACATTTTCACATTATCACATTCTCACATTCTCACATTACCACATTCTCACATTCTCACAATACCACATTCTCACATTACCACATTACCACATTGATAAGAAAACTGTTGTACAAAGGTTTTCGTTGCTAACAAAAAGAAGTTAACTTTGCCAGCGAAAACATTGCGTTATGCTTACAAAACAAACCATAGAACAGGTTATTGCATCGCAGCGCGAACGGTTAAACAAAACCGGCACCACACTGCCCAGGGTGGTTAAAGGTTTTGACAATCTTACTTCACATGCATTTATTGTAACCGGTGTGCGTCGTTGCGGCAAAAGCACCTTGCTTCAACAAATAAACAATACGCTGGCACAACCTTCCATATACATCAATTTTGAGGACCCCCGGCTGGCCGCTTTTGAATTAAATGATTTTAACCGGTTACATGAAATTGCGCAAAAGGATTCAGTTTCCATTTGGTTTTTCGACGAAATTCAAATTATCGACAAATGGGAAAGCTTTATCCGTTTCCGGCTCGACGAGGGTTACCGGATTTTTATTTCCGGCTCTAATGCTACCATGCTAAGTAAAGAGCTGGGCACAAAATTAACTGGCAGGCATATATCCAAAGAGCTGTTTCCCTTTTCGTACAATGAATTTCTGCAATTCACACAACAAACTGAAGGGGAGACCTCATCCGAAACGTATATCACAGGCGGCGGATTCCCTGAATACATGAAAACAGGGTTGCCCGAAGTACTTATGCAATTGTTCAACGACATCATTATAAGAGACATTGCACTGCGGTACAACATAAAAAATATTACCACCCTGCAGCAACTGGCCGTTTGGCTGGTGTCGAACTGCGGAAAATTATTTACAGGTAATAGCCTTCGTAAAATGTTTCAAATCAAGTCCTCTTCCAGTGTAATGGAATATTTAGGTTATTTTAACGATGCTTATTTGTTTTTTTTTGTGCCACGGTTCAGTTTTTCGGGAAAGGTACAAATGGTAAATCCCAAAAAAATCTACTGCATAGACAATGGTTTTATTCAGCACAATTCGATATCATTTACACCTGATAACGGAAGGCTGCTCGAAAACATGGTGTTTCTTCACCTGAGGCGAAAAACAAAAGAAATCTACTATTTTGCAGAAAAAAATGAATGCGATTTTATTGTTTTTCATCAAAAAAAACCGGAGGGGATTTACCAGGTGTGTTGGCAACTTAACCAGGACAACCTGAACAGGGAACTTAACGGTTTAAAAGAAGCAATGGATTATTTTAATGTTGATCAGGGAACAATTATCACATTTAACCAGAATGAAACATTTGAAATGGGGAATAAAACATGTAACGCAATTCCGTTTTATGAATGGGCAAAGGCAATTTAGCAGAAAACCTCCCCGCTATCCCTTTTTTGCAACCGCCTTCCCGTTTTACAAGGAGGGGTAAGCCTGTATGAATGACGGCCTTGAGAAGACCCGTTTGAAATTTTGATACAAAATGATTAAAGCTTTATTAAAGATTATGGAATAGAAACATTATTTTTGTGTTCTATAATTTAGTTTGCATGCAATTCGTCGACAGATTTGAAGAAAAAAAGAGGCTCACAGCAGTATTAAATGCTGAATCGCCATCGTTTGTAGTAGTTTACGGTCGCCGTCGTTTAGGCAAATCAACCTTGATAAAGAAGGTGCTTTCACAGGCTGATGTCTATTATATGGCAGACCAGACCGAACGCTCGCATCAAATTGAAATGCTGGCAAAAGAAATCGGCCTTCGGATTGATGGTTTCGACCGACTGATTTATCCCGGTTGGCAGGCCCTGTTCGAAGCGCTCAATTTTCGAACTCAAGAAAGGTTTTCACTGTGTTTGGATGAATTTCCCTATTTGGCAAAGAGTTCGCCCGAACTTCCGGCCCTTATCCAAAAGCTGATTGATTCAAAATCGCTCAAATACAACATTATTTTATGTGGTTCGTCGCAGCAGTTGATGCATGGTTTGGTTATTGACGCTTCATCGCCGCTTTATGGGCGAGCCGACCAGATTCTGAAACTATCACCTATCCCTGTTCATTATTTGCGCGAAGCAATAGCCTGTTCGGCTCAATCAGTTGTAGAAGAGTACGCCGTTTGGGGTGGGATTCCCCGGTATTGGGAAATCCGTTTGCAGAGCGGTTCTCTAAAAGAAGCCATTGAGTATAATTTGCTGAATGCGCAAGGTCTGCTTTTTGAAGAACCTTACCGTTTGTTCATCGACGATATGCGCGATATTGTGCAGGCATCAACCCTGCTTTCATTTATTGGAAATGGCGCCAACCGGATTTCCGAAATTGCAGCAAGGGCAAACAAACCTATTACAAGTCTGCCTGGACCCCTTGATAAATTGATTACACTAGGTTACATCCGGCGCGAAATTCCTTTCGGAGAAAATCCCAGGAACAGCAAAAAAGGGCTTTATAAGATTTCGGACCCGTTTATGGATTTTTATTTCCGTTTTGTTGTGCCCAACCGCTCGCTGATAGAATTGGGCCGTCAACATGCTGTTATGCATGAAGTTGAACAACGCTTTAATGGGTATGTATCATGGCATTGGGAAGAATTGTGCCGAAGGGCAGTAAGCGGCCAGGTTTTTATGGGAAAACAATATGGATTGGCTTCCCGATGGTGGGGAAATATTTCGCGCAACGAACCTATGGAAATAGATGTTTTAGCCGAATCAACCGATGGTAGATCTTTGCTGGCAGGTGAATGCAAATGGACGGACAAAGAAGATGCCTGCCATCTGCTTAAACAATTATCCGAAAAAGTAAAAAAGTTACCATTTGTGGCAAACAAAGAAATTGTACCGGTTTTGTTTTTGAAAAGCAATAAAGATTCCGGAGAAAACATAGTATTACCTGACCAGGTTATTGAAATGATGAAGTAAGCAATTCGCGCATGTCCTTTCCCCGGTTAGAAACAATTTGCAAACAATAAATACACCGCTGTTGAACCACCGCATCTGGCTTTCCTCGCCGCACATGGGAGGCGGCGAACAGCAATTTGTAAACGAGGCCTCTGCCACAAACCGGTTGGCGCCATTGGGTCTGCTTAGAAAGGATTTTAGAGGCATTGGATCAAGTGTTTGTTTAGACACTCAATGAGGGTATCAGCAGTTTTAAACAAGTCATAATAATTCGGGTAACAAACCGTCAGGGCGTAAAAAATGGAATCAAATACCTGTAATTGGCGTGAAAAGAGGAATGTCAGTCCGGATTGGGCAATTGGCCTGAATAAGTTGCGCGTTCGCCATGTAAAAACAGCTCTTATTACTGGTACAACAACCTGCGTGAGAGATTACTTCAGCAACCACCATCCGGAAAAAGAACACATCGGGCATTGCAGCAGGTTGCATTAAATTTTAAAAAGAATATGGTGGTCATTTAGCGGAACCGGACGCACTCATGACCCTAACTCCAAATAGAATTGCAATGGCAAGTAAAAAAAAATTAATAATAAGCGCAATACTTCCTCATGTTGAGCTATATGGTGGTATAAAGCGTTTTTTTGAGCTGGGAAATCAATTTATTAACCTAAATCACCGTTTCATTGCATTCACCCCCAAGGGCGAAAGGCCTGCTTGGTTCAGCTTTCAGGGGGAAATACTGCCCTTTTCAGAAATGAGCAATGTTGAAGTTGACGCGATCTTCTTCACAGAGTTATCGCTGCTCCCCTATGTGCTGGCCGCTAAGGCAAAGCGAAAAATATTTTACATAGTAAATCCTTCTGCAAAGCTTGGTAAGATTAAAAAGTATCCCGAAATAGAATTTTTTACCAACTCAACCAATTTGCTGGAAAGAGCCAAGCGAAAGTATCAAATTGATGCATTTCCCGCCTTTGGCGGTGTTAACCTTAAGAATTTTTGGGTTAAACCTATATCACCAATTCATCCCAACGGACCCTTTACCGTTTTGGCATACGGCCGCATAGCAGAGGGCCGTAAGGGCACCATGTATGTGGTAAAAGCTTGCGAAAGGCTTCAAAGAATGGGATACGATGTGCGCTTATTGCTTTTCGACACCCCAGTAACCGAGAAAATTCAAAAAGCTATCAACAACTTTAAAACAACAGTGCCTTACAAGTTTATATTAAATCACGCGGTCGAAAAAAACGTTGAATTTTTTCACCAGGCAAACTTCTTTGTTGCCCCCGAAAAGAAAACAGGGTTTGCTAATACAGTGGCAGAAGCAATGGCCAGCGGCATTCCTGTGATAGCAACCACTTCGGGCACCAAAGATTTGCTGATACCCAACAAAACGGGGCTATTGGTTACCAGAAATTCATATAAAATTCGCGATGCTATTATTAAACTTTTAACTAATCATAATCTTTGTGTTGAGCTCACAAAAAATGCTCGTTCAAATATTGAAAAATTAGACTGGTCGATTCTTGCAGCAAATATTATCGAAAACCTTGAAAGGACGGAGCGTTGAATAAATGCAAGCCGCTAAAGAGCTTTTAACTTGTCGCAATAAAAAAAGGAAAAGGCGCCTCCACGCACAAAACAGGAGAAACAATTTGCCAATAAGCCTCCTGATGCTGGTCTAAGCGCGTTTAAAAGTTTATTCCCCAAATTAATTCAAGATCAGGTCCCCTAATTTCTTGCAGCATAATAATCCTCACACCTAGGTTAATAGGGCTGTAAAACCTTAAAAGGTGAAAATTCCCGGTTAGCTCAATTCCGTAAGAATTAAAATGCATGTATTGCACCGGGTCTAAAGGATCTCCTAAGACATCTATAAAAGCCTGGTCGAAAAACATATTGGCGGTGATTCGCTGCAGATACATAAAACCTGGAATGCTCAGGTCGGGATACAAGAGCGGGAATGCATAGTCAGCTGAAAATACTGTAGTTTGTTCATTGAACCAAGGGGTTAAACCGCGCGGGTATGGAATCAGATTAGGATGGCGCAGGTTGATGGTATTAGGAACAATGGTTCCGGGCCATTGCCTTTGCCATGCTGCCGAGAGCCTTAAAGAATGATGCCTGAATAAGCCCGGAAAAAAGCCGGAGGCCCTTACAGCAAATACACTTCCCATATAGGCGCCACCAAAAGGAGTATGCCTGTAATTAAGATCGACAAAATGCGCCCATCGGGGGCGTATATCACGTGCTACCGATCTGATTTGCCTTGAAACAAAAAGACGGTATTGCATGGAATACATATTGTTTGTCATGAAAAAACCGGGGCTTTCTCTCGTGGGTTCTATATTTGTGTATGCCAGCCTTAGCGAGGGTGTTATAGAATAAATCCATTCATAACGCCTGAACCATAAAGGCAGTCTTAATCCAAGGCTGAGGTTGTTTTCGCGGTACAAAAACGAAGAAATTTGGTTATTCCTTCTGTAAAATCCATACCTGGGGCCAGTTGAGGCATTTAAACCAACCACCGGAAACCATCCGAAGTAGTCATAATTCAACGAAAACCTTCCCAGCCGTTCATTAAGGTCATATTGGTATCCAACAGTCATTACAGAAGTGCTCAATAAATCCTGAAAATGAAGGGCAGCGCCTGCTCCTACTTCCTGGGTACCTACATCAAGAAAAAAAGGTGACCAGGAGTGTAGCCTTAGAAGATTTGGCAACCGCCTGAACCTACTCACCTCCCTTTCGAACCGCGGCACATTACTCCGGGTTACCAAAGCCGCTTCCTGTTCGGCAATAACATTATAAAACCTTACGGAATGATTGTCAACCTCGTCGAGCGGAGTGCCCGGCATTAGTTGATTTAAAGGAGCTTTTGCAATCGAATAGCCAGTGGATGAATATTCCTGCCAAACCAACATATCTGCTTCAGGGTTCATTATGGCATGACGTGCGCCAAACCGTGATGTAACCATCTTGCTTACCGAATTGTCAGAGAAACTCAGCTTATATATAGCTTCCAGTCCTGAAAATGCTCCCGTAAAAAGCAAATCGCCCTGGCGGGTGAACGAAGGGCGTGCTATTTCAACATGTCCGGCATCAAATACCTCACGAAAACTGCCTTCGAAAGCATCAGCCATAACAATTCTTTTACCTGATTCATTCAGTGCAACGGCTGCGAGAGTGCGGTTATCGGGATGCCAGGCGGGTGTCATAAGAAAGTCGTTGCCAGGCATAGCTTTCCGGCTTATCTCCTCCCCATTTTCTGCTTTCAGTATCACTAAAGAAAATCTGTATTGATCAGTGGCTTCCGCTACCGCTATCATTGAGCCATCGGGCGACAGGGCTGGAGCAAAAAAACGGGTTTTATGTGTAAGCCTCCGGCGTTCGCCGGTTTCCATACAATACTCATGAACCTCAGACCAGGAAAGATGCTCCCATCTGGCGTTGGTCCTCAATTCGCTCCAGACAACTTTTCCGGCTCCGGCCGTCAACCCATGGGCATTTATCATGCCCGTAAAAAACAGTCTTCTTTCGCGACCGTCGGGATACAAAGCCACCACCTGAGGAATTTCGCGCAGGCCGGTTTTTAGGGCAACAATTATTGTGTCGTTTGCAAAAGCCGGGTAACGGTATTCAGTATATAAAGGCTGGGAAGAGTTTAGATTGTTAAACTCAGATGGTTGAATGCGAGCATCCTGCTCCCGCCATGCGCTGTCGAGCATCAGGAAAGTTCTTTGAAAAAGCCCATCTGAACTCATTCCGGCATACCTTCTTAACCGATTCGAAAAGGGCCTTAGGGAAACAGGCATATGGCCAACCCTGCTTACAATGCTGTCGAAAATACCTGGACCGTAATTTTCCCTAGCATATGAAATCATTTGGTATCCAAGTGAATAAAAACTCGGAACCCAATCGCGGTAAGAACCAAAAAACGCCTTGTCGAATGAGAATAGACCACGTTCAAGTACCTGGGCTCTTAATCCTTGTTCAAATACGGGCAATCTGCCGCGTCCACTTGGCGACAACCCTGTTTCGATGGCTACGGCATCGCCTTCGACAAACCACATGGGTATAAACAATCCGAAAATAGCCCCAGTGGCCTGTTCACCAAAAATGAATGAAAGAACCCTGGTTAATCCCTGATTCAGTTTATCAATCTGAACCACATGCCTGAACTCATGAATTGCCAACTGTTCGAGCCAGTCGTGCGAATCGTTGCTCTGAGGAGGATTGGTAAACATTTCGATACGGCGGGGGGCCCATGAAACAAATCCATTAGGAACTACCGTTTGATTGTGAAGTAAAACCGATACGCGCCTCGGCCGATGCCCTAAGGTTCTTGACCCATGTTCATAAGCGTATTCAAGCACGTCGGCCACATAGGCGCCATGATACTCGAAACCTTCAGGAAAAATAACCTGGAAATTTTCCGTATTTATCTGCTGCCAACGGATTGAACCTGGCGACTGACCCCAGATAAAAAACTGGCCGGCAGCATTACTATGTAAACCCAAAATTGCCAGCGAGACAAGAATCAGCAACCGAAATTTCTTGGTCATATGTTGAGTTTATAAAGTTTATTATTCTGATCCAAATGCTAAACATGCAAAGTGGATTCGAAATAATGCCAAAGCGTTTCATCAGGAACCGGGGCACTCACTGCGACCGGATTCCCCTTTACAGGGTGTGGAAATTCAACCTGTCTGGCATGCAGATGGATACTGCCGTCGGCATTGCTTCTATCGAAGCCATACTTCAAATCACCTTTTATCGGGCAACCCATAGCCGCAAATTGAGCTCTTATCTGATGATGCCGGCCTGTAATCAGTTCAACTTCAACAAGGGAATAATGGTCAGATTTTAGTAGCGTTTTGTAATGAAGTACGGCTTTCTTTGAACCCATAATCCCTTCGTTGACTACGTATGATTTGTTTTGCTTCTCGTTCTTCAAAAGAAAATGTTCAAGTTCTCCTTCGCTTTCGGGAAGTTCTTCTTTAACGACGGCCCAATACTTTTTTTTCAGTTCACGGTCCTTTAGCATTTTGTTTAACCTTGTCAGCGCTTTCGATGTTCGTGCAAATATTACCAGACCACTGGTAGGCCGGTCAATACGGTGAACCACGCCCAAAAAAACATTGCCGGGCTTTTCATACTTTTTGCCAATATAGTTTTTCAATACTTCAACCAACGGAACATCGCCCGTTTTATCGCCCTGCACAATTTCTGAAGGCATTTTATTTACTATAAGCAAATGATTGTCTTCGTAGAGGATGCGCTGATCTATAGCAGTTGTTGAACTTTTCATTTTAAAATCAATAATTTACTTTCCTTCAATTACGCAACCTTTGTCAGAAAGGCCAAAATTGGTTGTCGTACCAAATTTTTTCGGTAAGCTCGCGGTTAAGGCTGATTAACAGCTTATGGTGGTCTTTCTCCCAGTTGACCAGCCATTCATAGAACGCCTTTTCATTAGGGTCTGAAGCCTCATTGGCCCTGGCCGTATATGCCTCAATAGATTTGTTTTCCATATCAATGGCTGCCGAAATGGCCGCTGCCTCAAAACCGGCCCCGGATATTTCATTTTTTACCGACTCAGTTAAAATTAAATCAGCCACCTGCGGTGATGCTGTTGCAGCGCCTTTGTCCAAAATTGCAAACTGCTGTTTATTTTGATAATTCGAATATTGCTTCTTCAAAAAATCGATGTGCATCTGCTCTTCCTTTGCCATAATTCCAAAGATTCTTTTTACTTCCTCACTTGAAGTTTGGTCAGCTACTTTTGAATAAAGGGCCTTTGCCCGGCTTTCCATAATAATGGCCTGCTTTAGGATATCTTGTACCCGGTCTTCGGTTGGTTTCATAGGTTTGGTTTAAGGTTTGTAAAAAATCCGTTTACCCAAATATACGGGAATTTTGCCAAAAGCTTCATAAGATAATACATGACTTCGATTTTGCAGAAGCAGCGGCTGCCCCTGGAAAAAATGTAATTTTGCAAGCATACGCAATAAATCTATTAGGTTCATGCAGTGGCAAATCGAAAAGTCTTTGGTCAACCTTTTTACAAGCTGGCAGGGGAAGGAACCCGATTCAATCTCAGAACTGCCTGCCTCGGGTTCGAACCGGATGTATTTCAGGCTCAACTACGGTAAGCAAAGTTGTATTGCTGCCTTTAACCCCGACCTTCGCGAAAACAGGGCATTTATAACCCTCTCAAACCACTTTGTTTCACTTGGACTTCCCGTACCCAAAATAATTGCAACAGATACTGATGGTTTATGCTACCTTATTACCGACCTTGGCGATACCACTTTGTTTTCCTTACTCCCTCACGACCCGGCAGTTAAGGTTTTTAGCAAACAAGTAATTGGGTTGTACAAAACATCGCTTGAGTGGCTCGCTCAATTTCAGATAAATGGCGCCAAAGGACTGGATTTCAGCATTTGCTATCCCCGACATGCTTTCGACCGCCACAGTATGATGTGGGATCTAAACTATTTCAAGTATTATTTTTTAAAAATTTCGGATGTTGCTTTCGATGAGCAAAAACTGGAAGATGACTTCGAAAGGTTTGCAGGAAGTTTAATGAGGGTTCCGGCTGATTTCTTCCTTTACCGCGATTTTCAGTCGCGCAATATTATGGTTGTCGAAGGCGAACCTCAATTCATAGATTTTCAGGGAGGCCGTCGAGGGGCGTTGCATTACGATGTAGCCTCATTGATTTTTGATGCCAAGGCCAATATTCCGCCGGTTCAGCGGTTGGAGCTTCTTGATTTTTACATCGAAAACCTTGGGAATTGGATGAAAGTGGATGAAAAAAAATTCAGGAAAGATTTTTTCGATTTTGCCCTGATGCGAATATTGCAGGCTCTGGGAGCCTACGGTTTTAGAGGCGGGGTTGAGAGAAAAACCCTGTTTTTGCAAAGTGTTCCGTATGCCCTGCAGAATTTGCGGTGGCTGACCACAAATAATTTTCTGCCCGAATCAACACCATATCTTAATCTTATTATCGAAAGGCTGGCCGAGCAGGCTCCGGCGGAGATCCAGTCTGTCCCATCTCTACAGGGTCTAAGTGTTCATATCAGAAGTTTCTCTTACAAAAACGGCATTCCGCCTGATGAGTGGGGGCACGGGGGAGGATTTGTATTTGACTGCCGGTCGCTCATAAACCCCGGGCGGTTGCCCGAATACAAACCACTAACGGGCAAAGACACAGCCATAGGAGAATTTCTTGAAAAGCAGGAAGCCGTAAGAGTGTTTCTTGAGCAGGCAACCAATATGAGCCTTAGTGCAATAAAAAATTACATTGATCGGGGTTTTAATCACCTTATGATAAGTTTCGGATGCACCGGCGGCCAACACCGCTCTGTTTACTGCGCCGAAGCGCTTGCCCGGCGATTAGCAAGCTTAAATAAGGTTAACATTGACCTGATTCATTGTCAGGAAAAACAATGGCCAAAAACAACCACGCAGTAATGAAGGCAATGATTTTTGCAGCAGGGTTAGGTACCAGGCTTCAACCGTTAAGTAACCACACTCCCAAGGCGCTGATAGCTCCAGCCGGAAAGCCTATGCTGCAACTGATTGCAGAAAAGCTTATCAAAGCCGGAGTAAACAATATTGTAATAAACATACATCATCATCACGAAAAAGTCCTGAATTTTGTAAGTGGGTTAAGATATCCGGGGGTAACCTTTTCAATTTCTGACGAATCGAACATGCTGCTCGACACCGGCGGGGGATTGCTAAAGGCCAGGCACTTGCTTGAGGGCAAAGAACCGGTTATTTTGCACAACGTCGATATTTTGTCTGATGTTGACCTCGCAGCAATGCTTCGCCATCATTTGAAATGCAATCCCCTTGCTACGCTGGCTGTATGCAACAGGGATTCCGATCGCGTGTTCCTGTGGAATGGACAGCAACTGGCTGGTTGGGAAAACACCGGAACAGGTCAGAAAATCCTTTGCACCACAAGCGATGACGAATTGTTGAAACCAATGGCTTTCAGCGGCATACACATTATCAGCCCGAAAATCTTCTCATTGATTACCGAAACAGGGATATTCTCACTTACACCGCTTTACCTCCGTTTGGCAAAGGAGGAACAAATAATTCCTTTTGAACACAACCCTGAGCGATGGATCGACATTGGCACACCCGGAAAAATTCAAGCAGCCCAAATGCTAATAGAACAATACCCAAACGCTTTTTGACTCACTACCGATTTACAGAAACCGTAAAATTGCTCGAAAACTCCTACATTTAAGGTTTAAACAACTATGGGTTTATGGATAGTTTCCTCGATACTATTACTGGTTTGATACTCAAAAATTATCCTGATAAAACAAGCAGTTTATGTGTGGTAACACCTAACCGGCGTGCAGGGTTTTTTCTTCAAAAACATTTTTCAAAAA
The DNA here is from genome assembly GCA_035477635.1 of Bacteroidales bacterium. Classification (GTDB taxonomy): domain Bacteria; phylum Bacteroidota; class Bacteroidia; order Bacteroidales; family UBA7960; genus UBA7960. The sequence continues at coordinate 11,376 of DATIKK010000306.1, forward strand.
AAGTAAGTAAGCCGATTTGGGCGCCGGAATTTCTGAGCATCGAAGATTTTATAAACCGAATCAGCGGATACAAAGTACTCGACCCGATAAGCCTTTTGTTTGAGTTTTACGAAGTTTACAGCTCTTTTGAAAAAGATAAAAGCGATAGTTTTTCTGATTTTATGAACTGGGGAAATGTGTTGCTGCGCGATTTCGACGAAATTGAGGCTTCGCTTGAAAATCCACAAAATTTATATGAATACCTTAACGATGCTAAACGACTCGAAAACTGGAACCCTGACGGGACCGAACTTACCGGATTTCAAAAAAGACATCTGGCCTTTTTCGGGAAATTCAGCCTTTGGCACACCACATTAAAAGAAAAACTCGAGGCCAGAAACGAAGCCTTTCAGGGAATGTCGTTCAGCAAGGCGGCTCATCTGGTAAGTACAAACAAGGCTTATCTGCCATGGCATAAGGTAATTTTTGCAGGCTTCAACGCTCTTAACCGGTCGGAAGAGTGCATTATCGACAAAATGCTTGGAGATGGCCTTGCAGAAATTTATCTTGACTCCGATCCTTTTTACGAAAATGATAACCACCACGAAGCAGGGCATTTTATAAGGAAATACCGTAAAAAATGGAATATTCCCACACTTTCAACCGGAAACTCAGGTTTTAACACTCCAAAAAAAATCAGGGTTTTTGGCATTGCACGCAATGTAGCTCAAGCCCAGCTTGCAGGTAACCTGCTCGATCAATGTTCTGAAATAACACATGATCTCAGTACTGCTGTTGTACTCGCCAATGAAAATTTGTTGGAACCTGTGCTAAACGCCATTCCACAAAAGATCAACTCGCTAAACGTAACCATGGGTTTTCCGCTAAAGCGGACAAATCTCTACGGTTTTTATGAGGCCCTTTTTCAACTTCAGGTTTCTGCAGGTCAATTCGAATCGCTTCAGGGAAGTAATAACCATAATTTTCACTATAAGGATTTGATCCGTTTTTTTTCAAATCCATGCACCTCACTTCTTTGGCCGGAGGTCGGAAAAAACGTACTGGCCGAAACCTTTTTGCAAAAGACCGGGAACTCAAACCGGACATTTTACAACTTTGGCGAGTTGGAGTTACTTTTCGGAAAGGATTCAGGGTTTGCAGAGGCTTTTTCATTTCTTTCAAGGAATTGGAGCGAAAATGTTTCTGACATAGTCCCGGAGCTTAGAAAAATCTCTAAAATTATTAAGAATTCCATCCGGGAAAAATTTGCCTGCGACCCGGATATTCTTCAGGTAAGTTCTTATCTGGCCGACTACGAAGGTCTGTTTTATGTTTACAGTTTCCTGGGCAATCTGGAAACCATGCTGAAAAAAAATCAGGTAATCGACCACCCCGCTTCCCTTTGGCTGATTCTAAAACAATCACTTGACGATATCAGCATTGCTTTCTCAGGAGAACCGGTCGAAGGACTGCAGGTTATGGGAATGCTCGAAACCCGCAACCTCGACTTTAAAAATATTATCATGCTCTCGGTAAACGAAAAAATACTTCCGAAAGCAAAAACCTTTGAATCATTTATTCCATTTGATGTAAAGCGAAAATATGGATTATTGGTGCATACCGACAAAGACGCCATTTATGCTTACCATTTTTACAGACTTTTACAAAGAGCCGAAAATATATTTCTGATTTATAATACCGAACCGGGAGGCCTTGGTGGAAGCGAAAAAAGCCGCTACATAACTCAACTTCAATTTGAGTTGAAAGAGAAAAATGCCGGTATAATCTTAACTGAGCAAATTGTGAGTCTTGAGCTGGGCCTGACAAACAAGCACAGTGCAATTAGTATCGAAAAAACGCAGGATATTCTGGAGAGACTTTCACAAATGGCCGAAACAGGCCTTTCGGTATCGTCGCTTAATACATTTATTTGCTGTCCTTTAAAATTCTATTTTCAGAAAGTTGCCCGCCTTGACGAAACGCGCGAAATAGAGGAAACCATCGAATCCAGTACCATGGGAAGCGTGATTCACGGCGTGCTGGAAGATCTTTACAAACCATTTGAGGGTAAAGTGCTGATAGCCGACAATGTGGAAAGCATGTTTTCAAAAGTCGAGTCATATTGTTTAAACCATTTTTCAAGACATTATCCGCAAGGCGAAATTACCCGTGGCAAAAACCTTTTGCTTGCAACCTTAGCCAAATACCAGATCAATAGGTTTTTGCATCACCAAAAAGAATTGATTGCAGCCCTAAGTAAAGAAAACAGCCACATTACGGTTTTAAACACCGAAACCTCCCTACATGGTAGCATACAGATTTTTGTTAATGGTCAGCCATTAAAAATTAACATCGCGGGGAAAGCCGACCGGATCGACCGCCTTGAACAAACCATTAGGATTATAGATTATAAAACAGGCCACGTAGATCCTAACGACCTGTCGCTGAAATCTCCCGACGACCTGATTGAAAAAAAGGCCCTCGACAAAGTATTTCAGTTGCTCACATACACCTGGATGTATAGCCAGAACCAAAGCGAAAACAGCATTGAGTCGGGCATTTACTCTTTAAGGAATCTTAAAAAGGGTTTTATGAAAGTTAAAACCGAAATGATTGACGAGTCGGGGAGTGATATTTTGAAAGCATACGGTAACAAACTTGAAGAATTGCTTGGCAAAATATTTGACCCAAATGCCCCCTTTGATCAAACCCCGGACAAAGATAATTGTGCTTTTTGCCCGTTTGCTGCAGTTTGCGGGCGTTTTGATTAGGATTGCCTTTGGTTTGTTCAGGAAATATACTTCCTGGCTTCTTCAATAATACGTATCAGGCCTTCAGGTTTCTTGCCACCAGCAGTGGCGAAGAATGCTTGTCCTCCCCCACCTCCTTGTATATGAACGGCAAGTGAACGCACCATGTTTCCGGCATGCAGTTTGCGTTCCTCCACAAGGTTTTCAGAAATCATTATTGCAAAACCCGGCTTTCTGTCAGA
>DATIKK010000307.1:0-15928 GCA_035477635.1 Bacteroidales bacterium
TAGGGCGCTCCCCGAAGTGGACATCACAGACCGGACTTTGAAGATCACACTTCAATCGGAAGCATTTGAACCCGAAATCCGTTTTACTACTGATGGTACTGTTCCAACCCGCAGATCGCAATTATACTCAGAACCATTCAAGATTGCTGAAACTTCAACTATAAAAGCTGCAGTTTTTGTTAACGGAAAGTCAACAAACCAGGTATTGAGCCGGGAATACAATCTTCATAAAGCCTTCGCTGCAGAAACGGAATTGCTTTATCCGGCAAGCCAGCAATACCAGGCACAGGGCAAATTTAGTCTGGTTGACGGAATTAAGGGAACAAGAAGCTTTCAGGATGGCAACTGGAAAGGATTTCGTGGAAACGACATGGTTGCAACCATTGATCTGGGCAAAATTACCTCAGTAGAATCCATCGAAATTGGCTCTTTGCAAAGTTATGGCGCCTGGATTTTCTTGCCTCAATGGGTTACTTTCGAAGTATCGGCCGATGGAGGGGAGTTTTCGTTGCTCGAAAAGATTATAAACGAAACAAGTATTTTGGAAATGGAGCGCAAGGTGAAACGTTTCTCCACCAGCATACCGGCCACTAATGTGCGCTTTGTGAGAGTAACTGCCAAAAGCCAGGGAGTCTGTCCGCCCGGTCATTCGGGAGCAGGGCTGCCGGCATGGCTATTTGTAGATGAGATAGTGGTTAAGTAAAATTTCGCAAACCCTGTATTTCCAAAACACATAGAACCAGGAAAATAAAACGGAGTTCCGTTTGTTTTCCTGGTTTTGACTTTGAGCCTTAATAATCAAGCAACGTTTTTATTCAAATACCGAGAAACGGTGAATAGTTTTAAAATGGTAAACCTCACCAGGCTCAAGCAAGGTAGAAGGGAAATGCGGTTTGTTGGGCGAATCCGGAAAAAACTGTGTTTCGAGGCAAAACGATGTCCGAAACTCATAAGGCTCTCCCCGTTTACCAACCTCTCTTCCGGTAAGAAAATTCCCTGAATAAAACTGGAGACCAGGTTTTGTTGTAAAGATTTCCATTTTGCGCCCTGAAACGGGTTCATAAACTGCTGCAGCAAATTCTAGGGAGTCAGATAAGGAAATTCTGTTCAGGACAAAATTATGGTCATAACCTTTTCCGTATAGCAGTTGAATGTCAGACGCATTTATCCTTTCGCCAATCCTTCTGAATTCCCTGAAATCAAAAGCGGTCTCTGATACCGGTGAAAACTCGCCTGTTGGTATAAGTCCTTCATCAATTGGAGTTATGTAATTGGCATTAATTTTAAGGTAATGGTCATAAATAGACCTGTTTCCCTCACCAGCAAGATTAAAAAAGGCATGGTTTGTCAGATTAACATGCGTTTTTTGATCAGTGGTTGCATGATAGGTAATTATCAATTCGTTGTCATCTGTCAGCTCATAAACGACTTCCACAGAAAGGTTTCCGGGGTAACCTTCTTCCAGGTGAGGCGAATGGTACGAAAGTCTAAGTTTTTGTTTGCCCTCCTGCACTGCATCCCACACAACCATGTGAAATCCCTTTGGGCCTCCATGCAGGTGGTTTGGACCATTATTTGCCGGCAGATTATATATCACTCCATCTATTTCGAAGGAAGCATTTCCAATTCTGTTGGCATAGCGGCCAATTAACGCCCCGAAATAGACTTCCTCCGATTGCAAAAATTCTTCTATGGTATGATAACCGGTAACAATATCGTCGAATACACCATTATTATCGGGTACGAGAAGGCTCACTATCCTTCCTCCGAAGTTGGTGATATCAACCCTCAAGCCATGTTTGTTTTCAAGGGTAAAAAGACCTGTTTGCCTGCCATCAATTGTGGTAACAAAATTTTCCGTTACAGGGTAAACCACTCCTTCGGCTAATATTCTTGGAGTTTTTGGACGGCAACTGTTAAAATTACCCAGCAAAAAAACTCCCGCTAAAATGATACAAAGCGCTTTAATATTCATGTCAGTTGCTATTAAATTGCAATTAGGATTTATTTTTCAAACTGTTCAATTTTATTGCCTAAACCGCAATATTTTTCATATAACCGGTGATATATCTTCACGAATGATTCGCGCGGATAATAAGTCTTCTCAAAGCCATGACCCATATTTTTCTGGGCTGAAAGAAAGTCAGGGTTAATCCTGGCCGCCACCGAAGCAGCCATAGCCGAGCCAAGCGCGCATGCTTGTTCGTGGCGCGCAACCTGTATTGGCATATTTAGTACATCGGTTACGATTTGCATGATAAATGGAGATTTTTTCGGTATTCCTCCGAGAGCAATTATTCCATCTATTCGGATGCCTTCGTCGCGAAACCTCTCAACAATTTTTTTAGAGCCAAAGGCTGCGCCTTCCACCAGTGCCCTGAAAAGGGCAGGAGCAGAAGTGCCAATAGTAATACCGGCAATTGCGCCTTTTAAACTGTGGTTTGAGTCGGGGGTGCGGCGCCCGTTAAGCCAGTCCAGAGCTATAACACCTGACTCTTCAGGGTCAATCTCCAAGGCAGCTTCAGAAAGTTCAGATAATAAGGATTCGGTAAGCAAATTTTCCAGTTTTGAGCGCTCTTCCTCTTGCATACTTCCTGTAATGGAGGTAGAATATCGGATGGGCCAAATCAGAAGCTCCCTGAACCAGGCAAAGATATCGCCAAATCCAGACTGGCCCGCCTCCAGGCCAATCATGCCTGGAATTATTGAGCCTTCAACCTGGCCACAAATTCCTTTTATGAGTTTATCTTCAATTGATTCTTCGGGAACAACAACCATATCGCAAGTGGAGGTTCCCATCACCTTGCTTAGGTAAAACGGCTTTATTTCACCCCCTACAGCTCCGAGGTGGGCATCAAAAGCCCCAACGCCTATAACAACATTTTCGGGCAGCCCTAGCCGATCAGCCCAATGCTGCGAAATAACTCCGAATTCCTGGTCGCTTGTATATGTATTTGTGTAAAGCCTTTTGCGTAAACCTGCAAGGAGGGGGTCAAGTTTTATAAGAAATTCATCAGACGGTAACCCATTCCATTCCTCATGCCACATGGCTTTGTGCCCAGCCGCACACCTGCTTCTTTTTATTGCGAATACATCCCTGACACCTGTAAGCAAGGCTGGAATCCAATCGCAATGCTCAAGCCATGAAAAAGCAGCCCCGCGCACCTGCTGGTCATTTCGTAACACATTAAGTATTTTTGCCCAAAACCATTCCGACGAATATATTCCGCCAGAATATTTTGTATAATCGGGCCCCCCCCAGTTTGCTGCAAGTTGGTTAATTTCTTCAGCTTCAGTTACTGCAGTATGGTCTTTCCACAAAATAAACATGGCGTTCGGGTTATTCTCAAAGCCTGGCAGAAGAGCTAAGGGAGTTCCCGTCTTATCCACTGCTACAGGAGTAGAGCCGGTGGTGTCAACCGAAAGCCCGGCTATTTTTGAAGCTATTCCGGGTGATTGAGCGAGCGCCTCCTTTAAGGCTTCCTCAAGGCTTTCGATATAATCAAGGGGATGTTGCCGGAAACAGTTACGCATTTCATCGCAGAATGCATTATTTTTCCACCTTTTATAGTAGCTAATTCCTGAACCTGCTTCTTTCCCTGTGAGTGGGTCAACTATCAATGCCCTTACCGAGTCAGTTCCAAAATCAAGGCCTACAACATATTTATCCATAATTTTCAGTGGCATTAAAGTTTGAACTCTACTTTTGTCCGTAATAAGCTCTCGAACCGTGTTTCCTGAGAAAATGTTTGTCAAGTAAATACTTTTCAATTGGAGTCTTAGTGCCGAGTATTTCGGTATAAAAGGCCATTCTTGCAGTTTCTTCAAGAATCAATGCATTATTTACAGCCTCAACCGGATTGTTGCCCCACGAGAAGGGCCCGTGGTCATTTACCAATACAGCAGGCATTGATTTTGGATCTATTCCATGTAAGCATTCCACAATTACTTTTCCGGTGTTCTTTTCATAATTACCTGATACCTCATCGTATCTTAATTTTCTTGTACAGGGTATTTCTCCGTAAAAATAATCGGCGTGGGTTGTTCCATAAACCGGAATACCCTTTCCGGCCTGAGCCCATGATGTTGCCCAAGTAGAGTGAGTATGCACAATTCCCCCAATTCCGGTAAAATTGTTGTACAGTACCAAATGGGTGGCAGTATCGCTTGAGGGCTTCAGTTGACCAAAGACTATGGTTCCTTCCAGGTCAACAATAGGAATATCGTCAACTGTAAGACTATCATAATTTACACCACTGGGTTTAATGGCAACCAAGCCATTTTCGCGGTCAATACCGCTCACATTGCCCCATGTAAATATCGCCAGGCCTTGCTTAAACAGTAGCAGGTTGGCTTCTAAAACCGACTTCCGTAATTCTAAAAGCATGAATGGAGGGAGATTTTCGAGTTTAAGAAAAAATGCGGTTGTTCCAGCGGATTTCCTTCTTAAACTCTTCAATTTGCGAATTTTCGTCTATCAGAAGAAACTCTATTCCGGCCATTTCGGCAAAATGCCGTAAATGCTCGGGTTTAACATCATAACTGAATCCAGTATGGTGTGCTCCACCTGCAAGTATCCAGGCATGCGCTGCGACCTTCAGGTCAGGATTAGGAATCCACAATGCCCTGGCAACAGGCAGCTTTGGCAGGTTTTCGGGTTTAACTGCTTTTACAGTGTTTACTATCAGCCGAAACCGGTCGCCCAGGTCAATCAATGAGGCATTAAGAGCATCGCCCTCTTTAGCCGAGAAAACCAAACGCGCCGGATCATCCTTTCCGCCAATAGATAATGGGTGAACTTCAAGGGTTGGAGTTCCGGATGCAATAGAAGGACAAATTTCGAGCATGTGCGCGCCAAGCACCTTCATCCCGGAAGAATTGAGGTGGTAGGTATAATCTTCCATAAAGGAAGTGCCGCCGGAGAGGTCCTTCGTCATCACTTTCATGCACCTGATGAGGGCTGCTGTTTTCCAGTCTCCCTCTGCCCCAAATCCGTATCCCTTTGCCATTAGGCGTTGTACTGAGAGCCCCGGAAGCTGCTTCAAACCATGCAGGTCTTCAAAGGTTGTTGTAAAAGCCTTGAAATTTCCATTTTCAAGAAATTGTTCAAGTCCAATTTCTATCCTGGCTGCTTCAATCAGTTTTTGCCTACGCGATTCATCTTTTTTGAACAGCGCATCCATTTTATAGGTTTCATTATATTCTTCCATTCGCCGATGGCAGTCTATTTCAGAAACAGCCTTAACTATTGCAACAAGTTCACCTACCCCGTAACCGGCGACAGTCCACCCGAACTTAATACGTCCCGCTACCTTGTCTCCTTCGGTTACAGCAACATCGCGCATATTATCTCCAAAACGGGCAATCCTGAGATTTTTCGACTCATTCCAACCAATCGCTGCCCTGCTCCAATCCTCAATTTCGCGAATTACCTGCTTATCCTTCCAATGCCCTACAACAACAGCACGATTCAATCCCATCCTGCTGCAAATAAACCCGAACTCCCGGTCGCCATGGGCTGATTGATTAAGATTCATGAAATCCATATCTATTACCTTCCACGGGATGTCAAGATTGTATTGGGTGTGTAGATGCAGGAATGGCTTTTTAAGAATACTCAGGCCTGTTATCCACATCTGTGCCGGAGAAAAGGTATGCATCCAGAAAATCATTCCAATACAGGATTTGTCGGCCATGGCTGATTGACAAACTTCCCTGACAGATTCGGCTGTGGTTATTATTGATTTCAAAACGATATTGACCGGAACACTTAGAGTCTGATTAAAGAACACTGCAATTTCCGTTGCATTTTCCTCTACTTTCTTTAAGGTTTCCTGACCGTACAAGTGCTGACTGCCAACAACAAACCAAACACTGTGTTCATTTTTATAAGGTACCATCTTTCTGAATTTTTATTAAACGAATTGCATTGAATACCCGTTTTCCATAAGGTGATCGTACTTATCCTTATCGAATTTGAAAAGCGCAGCACCCCGTTTGGAGCCAATTTTGTCTTTCTCATTTAGCATAGTCAGAACATTCATAGAAAGAATCTTTTTCCGGAAATTCCTTTTGTCAAAATTTTGGTGATGGATAGACTCATAAAGTTTTTGAAGTTGAAACATAGTGAATTTTTCCGGAAGCAATTCGAATCCAATGGGTTGAATAATGGTTTTGCGTCTCAGCCGGCGGATGGCCTTCTCAACCATTGTTTCATGGTCAAATATCAAAGGAGGCAATTTATCAATGGGAAACCATTGAGCATCGTATCTTTGGCCAAGCTCCTCATCATAGTCTTCCATTTTAATCAGGGCGTAGTAAGCTACTGAAATAACTCTTGCTTCAGTATCCCTGTTCAAATCACCGTAAGTGTATAGTTGTTCAAGATAAATGGATTTGAGACCAGTAAGCTCATCAAGGATACGGCAGGCGGCATTATCGAGGCCTTCGTCCTTACGAACAAAACCACCCATCAATGAATAGCATCCCTTGCATGGCTCAAACTTTCTTTTAATCAAAAGCAACATTAGTACATTATCGCTGTTGAAGCCAAAAATTATACTGTCAACAGCTACATAATTCTTGTCATGAAACTGATACCTGTTATTAATCATCCCGCTTTTTTACCAGAAAAATATATAAAACAACACAATAATTGTCAAAATTATTACTGAATTCAAAACATCCCACTTATCCCAACTTGCTCTGGTTTCTGCAACCTGTTCAGGAGTGGCCGAACCGTAAGTTATTGATGCGATTTTGGAAGCATCCGGTCTCTTCGTCAGAAGCGAAACTATCACAATGACGCAAATACATAAAAAGAACAAATATATAGAATAATGCAGCCAGTTATGCTGCAGAATTATCGTGTAAAAGAGGCTGTCGGGGTTAATATGGGGTTCAAAGACATTTCCTGCCAGCCTGGTCATGCCAAGGATAAAACCAGCAAGTAAGCCTGCAAAACCGGCCTTTGGGGTAGCCCTTTTCCAGAATATCCCGATCAGGAATACCGAAGCAATTCCTGGAGCCAATAATGACTGAACGCTCTGAAGATAAGCATATAACACTTTTCCGATTCCCTGCATAACCGGTATCCAGAGGATTCCTAAGATAACAATTACGGCAGTAGCAATGCGGCCTACTTTCACTAAGTGTTTTTCGGAACAACCAGGCCGCAGCTTCTCATAAAAGTCTTTGGTAAATAAGATGGCTGAAGAGTTGAAAAGTGAGGCCAGTGAACTCATTAAGGCAGCAATCAAACCTCCGACAACTAACCCCCTTAAACCTACTGGAAGGATATGAGTAACCAGCGATGAAAACGCTGCATCAGGGTTGCTTAACTCAAGAAGACCTTTCTGGTTCAATGCAAAAGCAATCATGCCCGGAATGAGAAACAGAAATACAGGTGTAAGTTTCAGATAAGCCCCAAGAATTGTACCACGGCGGGCCTGTTTTTGGCTCTGGCCCGAAAGCACCCTCTGAACTATATACTGGTCGGTACACCAGTACCAAAAGCCAATAATGGCTGATCCAAGAAGCACTCCCGTCCAGGGGAATTCCGGATCGTTGTGCGAACGTATAAGGCTGGTCATTGAATCGCCATATGGAGTTACAGTAGCTCCGGCAATCTCCATCAGCTCATTCCAGCCACCCAATTCACGCAACCCAAACACCAGGATAAAAAGGCAGCCGAGCAGCATAACCGGAACCTGAATAATTGAAGTATATAGTATTGCCTTCATACCTCCCAAAACCGTATATATGCCGGTAACCAATACAAGGCCAACTGCACTTATCCAGAAGAAATCTATCCCCTGCCATTCGGTAATTCCAAAAACTTCCTGGAACACTATTCCACCTGCATATACCGTAACAGCTACCTTGGTGAGAACATAACTGACCAGGGAAATTATTGACAGAAAATTTCTTGAAGCTGTATTATAACGCCTTTCAAGAAATTCGGGCATTGTAAAAACTCTGCTTCGTGCATAAAAGGGAACAAAAACCCAGCCCAAAACCAAAATAAGCCACCCATGCATTTCCCAATGCGCCATTGCCATCCCGGATTTAGCCCCGGCCCCCGCCAGGCCCACTAAATGTTCGGAGCCTATATTGGAAGCAAAAATGGAAGCACCAATTGCAATCCAGCCGGCGTTTCTTCCTGCAAGAAAATAATCAGTTGATGTTTCATCTTTTTGCCTGGTTACCCACCAAATAATCATTATCATTATAGCAAAATATGCCCCCAAAACCAACCAATCAACTAAAGTCATAGAATTAAAATTAAGGTTTTAAACTAAAACGCCAACTTCACAAATGCTTTTATTAAAATTAAAAAGGCTTGTTAACTCGCCTTAAATAAGGGTATTTTAAATTTTGGTGTAAAAGTAACACTAATTTAGAATTGTTCTCAAAACTAATTATTTCTCTCTTAAAAATAATACTCGCCTGGAAAAGACTTTGCATTTTGGAATTATACACACGGTTTTAAACAGATTTTTAAAGGAGAAGGGTGTAACCACCCTCCTCCTTTTAACCATTAAAGAAACCAAAACAAACCAAACCAAACCAAAAAACAAACTAACTAACAAACCAACTACATGAAGTGGTTAATAACCGGGGTTTTGCCTTAAGTTTGGATTTGCTCTTAAAACAGCCTCAGGAATTGGAAAAATTATTTCGTGAGGACTCGCAGGACCTCTATTAAACCATGATTTGGTTGTGAAAACCCCAAACCTGATTAAATCTGTCCTGCGTCTGGCTTCTTGTGCAAATTCCCATCCAAGTTCATCCAGAAAACGTCCAAACACGATATCACCGCCGCCTTCGGGTATGGTTACAACCCCTTCTTCATACCAGCCATAATTATAGACGCTGCCTCCCCTGAGTTGGTGGGCAGTTACTGTGGCGGCTGCAGGGTTAGTAGTCCTGAAAGCCCTTTCCCTTACCTGGGTAACAAGTTGAGCTGCTAAAGCATCGTTTTGCCCAAGCCTTAGCAATGCCTCAGCTTTATTCATCAATACTTCGGCATAGCGGAAAATTAAAAAATCGTTGCTTAAACTCCCTCGTGCCCCCACGGCAACCTCATATTTACCGAGTCGATATCCATTGAACATTGTTGAATTTCTGCTGGTAATTGGAACCCCTATCCCGGGCAGGAAATTGTCATATGTAAACAGCACTGCACCGGTAGTCTGGTGTCGCTGTGGCCCCATTATCCAGGTATCCTGCTTCCGGGTATCGTCGGGATGATAGGTGTCGATAAATTGGGGAATTCCTGCAGAACCTCCCCATGGGGTGGCCAACAAACCTAATACAAGCCTATGATCTGGAGCTAGAGTTTTATTGTGTTGAGTCCACCCGGTTGCCAGAATCTCGTCATATGGAATAGCCCAGATTATCTCCCTCGAACCTTCATTTCGGGTAATGAAGTTACTTTTATAACTATCCTGCAGGCGGAACAATCCTGAATTAATAATTGAATCGGAAACATTAATTACCTGCTGCCATTTTGGAGTTCCAATATAAACTTCGGCATTCAGGTAGATCCTGCTCAAGGTCATCAGAGCTGCCCATTTTGTAAATCTCCCGTAAGTTGCCGGTATTACTCTGTCGTCGATATATGGTAATATTGCCAGCAATTCTCTTTCCACAAAATTAAAAACTTCGCTCCGGGTATTTTGTTGCGGGAGACTTGGATCAGCAAAATCAGTAACAATTGGCACATTTCCATGGCTATCAAGCAGTACAGAATATGCCCATGCCCTCATTCCTCTTAGTTCGGCCAAAGTTTTATTTTTTACATCACCCGTAATTGGAATATCGCCTGATTCAATCTGGAAAATAACCCTGTTTGCAGCGTTAATTATCAAAAAACAATGGTTCCAAAGATTGTGAGGTTGCCACTGAGTCGCAGGCCATTCATGTCTGTGCATCCGCTGGTAGGTTCCACCATCAAACCAGCCATGAGGTCGTACCGGAGTTACTTTAATATCTGCCGATTCTTCCATAACATCAAAAATACCTTGCCAACCCATAAACATTGGCCTCAAAGGGGTATAAACCGGCCCTAACAACATTGCAACGTCCCCCGGGGTTGGAACAAAATCCTTGGCAGCAAGCCCTGAATACATTGTTTCCTCCAGGTCGGTACAGCTTGATGTTATGCCAAGTGATACTACAAGGGTCAATAAGAATATTTTAAACTTCTTCATATGTTAAAAAATTAGGTTATTTTACAAATTCACAACCAATCCAAGAGTAAATGTCCTTGTTGTTGGGTACCAGTCGCGGTGATCGTTACCAGGACTTAAACCCACAAATGGAACTTCCGGATCAAGGCCCTTGTAGCCTGTGATTGTGAGAAAATTCTGCACTGCAAAAAATACCCTTGCACGGGAAAAAAATGGAGTATGGAAGTTATAACCCAAGGCTACATTGTCAATTTTCCAGTAATCTCCATCCTCGATGTAATAGCTGACAAGAGCGAGTGGGTTGTTGAGTCGTCTTTTGCCAAATCTATTGTCAAATGCCGACTGAAGCATGTTATAATGCGTATTCAATGGGTTTTCGTAAAAAAGTCTGCCAAAATTCAATATCTGGAACCCAAAGGCGCCCCTCATTGAAACGTTCATGTCAAATCTCCCAAAACGGAACTGGTGATTCCATCCCAGAACATGATCCGGTATCCCGTTTCCAATCACTTGATTATCATCAGGTGTGGCCTGAGCAATTGGAATTATCGTACCATCAGCAGGGCGCTCAATCAACCATCTGCCCTGGTCATCAATATCTACGCTTCTTAATCCCCAAAAATCGCCGATTGGGCCTCCTATGGTTATTCGGTGAGTGGCTTGTTGTATCGGTTCACCTGTAAACCCAGCCCAAAAGAAGTCTGTAGGAAGCCTGAAATGTTCATCTGTAAGTCTTACCAGACGGTTCGAATTGGTACTGTAACTTACATTGGTTCTCCATTCAAAATTATCCCTTCTCAATGGAACAAATTCAAGAAATGCCTCAATACCGTAATTTTCCATTTCCCCGACATTGGCAAGCATTCTAGAAAACAGATTGGGAGGAACCGGCACGGGAAAATCATAAAGCATATCGGATGTAAACCGGCGATAAAGGTCAATACTTGCATTAATCCTATGCTCAAACAAAGAAAAATCAAGTCCGATATTGGTTTCTTCTTTCCGTTCCCAGCGTAAATATGGATTTGGGTTTTGATTTGGAGCCAATCCTCTAATCCATTGTCCTTCGTAAAGGAACCTGGCGCCAAATGCCAGGGTGGTTAAGGATAAATACGGACTGCCCGGCTCTACCCCGGTAACCCCATAACCTACACGCAACATTATATTATCAACAACTCCTCCTATGGCATCCTGGATAAATGGTTCATGACTAAGACGCCATCCTACGGAAACTGCCGGAAAAAGACCCCATTTGTTTCCTGCACCAAATCTTGACGAGCCTTCGTACCTTGCACTGGCCATAAGAAGGTATCTATCGAGAAGATTGTAGTTTAGGCGGCCAAAGAAACCAATAAGGCGTGACATGGATTTGTTACTGCTCTGTACTGCTTCTCCCCGCGCTAAGGCTGCTCCCATCGACATGTGGTTATAGTGAAACGCGTCGGTTGGGAAATCCCAGTTCTGCATCCAGTAGTTCTCCCAAACAGAGTTTTGCCATGAATAGCCGGCTAAGGCAGTGAGCCTGTGGTTACCTATGGTGAGGTTGTAGTCGGCGGTGAAGTCGAATAATTGGGTTTCGGAATTACTTGCCCCACGCGACGCGTATCCATTGCGTCCAAGCCTTGTGGTAGTGAAATGCCGTCTTGTTTCATAATATCCTCTGGATTCATCTAAGGCTGTTGTGGATGCAAGAAACCTGATGTTCAGATTTTCTACCGGCATAAAATGAAGGGTGCCTGTAAAAATATTTGTTCTGATACGATTCTCTCCATGAGTTTCCTCTATAATGCCAACAGGGTTATCATAATAATAATTGGGCCTCTCCTGCCAGCCACCCGTTTCATTAAAAATACGATCGGTTGGATTTCTGATAAGCGCCTGACGATACACATAGGTGTTAAAAGAAAATCCATCTCCCCCCGTCCAGAAGTTCTGATTTCTGGAAATCAGGCTCATATTTAACCTTAACCTGTCGTCAAGAAACGAATGGTTTGTTTCGAGCCTCAACCTCAGGTCTTCGTTATCCGATTTACGAAACAGTCCTTCGAAAAACCTGTAATTTAATGATGCCGTAAAGGTGGACCTTCCCGAAGTACCTTGCATCAATAAATTATGGACATGACTCAATGGAAGTTCTCTTTTTACTTCAGCAAGCCAGTCAGTAGTGTATCCATGGTCAATAAAATTTACACCCTCTGCTATATGCCTGCGGTAGTCTTCGGCTGTAAGGAAATCAAGCGAATTAGAAATGGTTTGGGCAGCAACGCTGGCGCTGTATTCCATAAACAATGCCTCTCCTCTTGGCCTCCTTGTAGTAATAAGAATTACACCGTTGGTTGCCCTGGTTCCGTATATAGCTGCAGCAGCGCCATCTTTTAAAATATCTATTGATTCAATATCCTCCGGAGCTACGGTCGCCAGACTGCCGGGTACCCCATCTACGATTACCAGAGGTGCTGCGCTGGCCATTATAGTAGAAATACCCCTTAAGGAAATCTGGGAACCAGCCGTTGGGTCTCCGCTGACAACTCCAACGCGTAATCCGGCAGAGCGACCTTGAATAAGTTGTGCTGCGTCCCTTACGGTTCCGATTTGGAAATCCTCACGGTCAACATTTGAAACAGCGCCTGTGATTTCACCTCGCCGCTGTGTTCCAAAGCCGATAACTACCACTTCGTCGAGCGCGGTTATCGTTGGAGAAAGTGCTATGTTTATTGTCCGCCTTAAACCTACCATTAGCTCATGAGTTTCATAGCCTACCATGGTAAAACGCAAAATATTAGTGGAACTGGGCACCTCAATTCTAAAGGCTCCACCTGCATCGGTAGCTGTGCCCAGCGTTGTACCTGCAATTACAATGGTTACCCCGGGCATGGGCTGGCCATTGGTTGCATCGGTTACAATTCCGGTAACAGGAATCGTGGGTTGTTCATCCAAGGCTGATTCGCTTTTTCCAGCATTGCCAAAAACCTGACCCGGCCAGGCGAAAAAAGCCAAAAAAAATACCAGCACGATTGCAGGCATAACAAATACAAACTTCCTTTCAGGGTGCCTGAGAGTTTGCCTGCACTTGATGTTTCTGATTGCTTTTTGCTTCATCTGATAAAAGTGTTTGGTTAGTTAAAAATTAAATGATTAATAGAAAGTTGGAAGAATTATATTGGGAATGTATTCCATCCAACAATTATGTTTAATTTTAAGCGTAAAAAATACACCTTTTAATAAGTGTAAATGTAACACTTTTTTGTTTTGTAAGCAAGTTTTTTAAATTTTTTTTTAAAGTTTAACAAAATACACCTTAAAATGAAAGATTTTATTAATGCCATCAAACGTTTTTCCTCAAAAGTTTTTTTCACATCGCTTGATTGGATTGAGAAAATTGGCAACAAACTCCCTCACCCTGCAACTCTGTTTTTTCTTTTGGCAGTAGCAGTAATGCTGGTATCGTGGGTTGGTTCATTATTTTTATTACATGCCTACCACCCTGTTAACGGTAACATTATTGAAGTAAACAATCTTATCAGCGCTGATGGTTTTCGCTGGATTTATACCAATATACTAAGCAACTTTCTCAACTTTCCTCCTTTGGGATTTGTAATTGTGGGAATGATTGGTATAGGTCTTGCAGATGGTACTGGTCTTTTTAAGGTATTGATACGCTCGCTTGTCCTTAATTCACCACCAAAACTTGTTACGGGCGCAGTTGTTGCCGCCGGGGTGTTCTCTTCTATGGCTCCTGAGGCCGGTTATGTTGTCCTTATTCCTTTGAGCGCCATGATTTTTCACGGTCTTGGCAGGCACCCACTGGCCGGGCTGGCAGCGGCTTTTTGCGGAGTTAGCGGTGGATTTGGAGCAAACATATTTCTCGGCTCAATTGATATGATACTTGCTGGTATTACCGAGTCGGCGGCAAGGATGATTATCCCCGGTATGGTGATTAACCCGGCGGTGAACTATTACTTTATGGTAGTTTCGAGTTTCGTGGTGATTCTTGTAGGGGTTTGGGTTACCGAACGAATAGTTGAACCCCGCCTTGGAGAATATTTGGGAACCGCTGAAAGACTTCCTATTGATAAACCAAATACCATTGAAAAGAAAGGATTAAGGTTGGCAGCCTTAGGTTTGCTGGTTGTTTTGGCGATTCTGGCTATTTCGGTTATACCCGAATGGGGTATTTTCCGCAATCCCGATACCGGATCAATACTCCACTCACCGTTCTTTCAGGGAATTATCATTGGCATTTTGCTGATGTTTTTTGTTCCGGCATTGATTTATGGTATTGTTGTAGGAACAATAAAGAGCGACAAGCACGTTGCTAAACTTATCGGCCAGTCCATGGCAGGGTTGAGTAGTTACATTGTCCTGGTATTCTTTGCTTCCCAGTTTATATTCCTTTTTGGCCATAGCAATCTGGGTATTATTTTGGCAATAAATGGGGCACAGTTTCTGCAACACATTGGCCTAACGGGAATTACGCTGATTGTGGCCTTTGTATTCTTCTCGGGTTTTCTCAATTTGTTTATGGCTAGTTCCTCGGCCAAGTGGGCAATCATGGCCCCGGTTTTCGTACCTATGTTTATGCTGGTAGATCCGTCGTATCATCCGGCCCTGACCCAGGTGGCATTTCGCATTGGGGACTCCCTGACCAATATTATTACCCCCATGATGTGTTATTTTGCATTGATTCTGACATTTGCCCAGAAATACGATGAAAAATATGGTATTGGGACAATCATTTCAATCATGTTACCATATTCAATCGTGCTTGGAATTTTCTGGATTTGCCTGCTGATAATCTGGATGCATCTTGGTATTCCTCTTGGCCCGGATGGCCTGATCTTTATGAATTAATCCGGATATTTTCGTTGTATCCAGACCCTCGAATATACCGGGCTTTCGCCTTCACCTCCGTCAACGCGGTTTGCTCGAGCATAGTTGGGGATCGCCAGCAGGGGAGAACCGTCAGCCCATTCGCCTTTTAATACGACAATCCCGTTCAGCATTTCCCCTCTCCACTCTGCCGATAGGGGCGCATTCCCGATTGGCCTGTCAATATTTTTGTTGTCGTACCGTTCAACATTATAAATAAGTGGACCGTAACGCAATGCCACCATATTTCTATTGGCTTCCACTCTCTCATCTGAAATCAACCTCTGGGGCTTCATTGGCAACTCCATTTCAATCTTGTCACCCTTTTCCCACCTTCGCGTGATAACGGCGTATCCCTTTTCAACTTTAGGCTGATAGGGCTGGTTGTTTATCCTGAAAGAGTTTAACCCACTAACAATAGGTTCAGGAGCATATAGCTTGCTGGTAGTACGGTCTGGTACACGGACATAAACCGTGAATTCGGCAGACCTTTCCGGATTTACGATGATTGTAATATTCCCGCTCCAGGGGTAATCGGTAACTTGTACCATCTCCACATCGGTTCCCGCAACTTCATTAATGTTGACTGAACCCCCAATAAAGAGGTTGACATATATGGCATCGTCACTTTTCTGGTATGACCATGTCGGGATCATTAGAAGGGTACGGGGTATGTTACCTACACAGCATGGACAACGGTGCCATGGATAACGCAGCCGATCGCCGCAACGGATATTTTGTAATTATCAAGACCGCTCAGCAGGGGCCGGGACAGTAAAAACAATTGCTTTTTTTACCTTAACTTTTTGCCTTGATGCAAAAAGTTACAAAAAAATCAAGGCTGCATGTAATATCAGCGGGTATTT
>DATIKK010000308.1:0-5089 GCA_035477635.1 Bacteroidales bacterium
GTAATACGTCCAATATCGAACCCGATGAAGGGGCGATGTTAGGTGTTCAAACGGCCTTTTATTTTTTCAGTGCTCTTGGCAAATATGGTAAAAATTTTGCACGATGCATCGTAAGCCTTAATACTCCTGGTATTCAAAATCCATTCTACTTCCAGAGATCACACACCGAAAATGATGGGTGGGAAAACCGTGAATTTGTTTTGTTTAAACAAGAGGGATTCAGACGCACAAATGTTATGCGGCCTGATCTTCATAAAAATCCTTGAAATTTAATTTTATTAGCGAAGGTCTATAACCTCCAGCCCCGGAAATCTGGTAGCATCGAAAGTAAAAGCGTTTGCTGGAATTCTTGGGTTAGCTTCAAACCGATCAATGGAATGTTTGAATGTACCACCTTCGCGGTCGAAGGCAATTGTATAGACCAGCATGTGGGTATCTGGATCTATTGCCACGCGGTACATGTGAAAAGTATGTGGAGTTTTTGGAAGCAGGTCGATAATCTCTACCGGTTTTCCCTGATGAGTTTCCCTGCGCATATGCCTCGCCCTGAACCTGTTTTCAAAATCGTCAAGAAGGGCTGTCGGAGTTAAAGCCTCCTCACTGTCTCCAATATTGTTAATATAAACCTCATTTAGCTCGGCTACATACGACCATGTGGTGACTCCATCAGAAATAAACCGATTGTCGCCTAGTTTCATATTATAACGGTCTCCGCGTAAAAGCAGTTCCCCTGTTTGGGTTTCGGAACTGTTCAGGGCTGTATTTTCCATGTGAAAAGTAAAGAAAATTCTTAGCGCATCGAAAGACCTGATTTGGTCTCTTGTGGCACGGAGCATTTGCTGTCCGCGGGTTTCGGCCTGCCTTTCAGGAGTAGCCTGCGCATAAAAACTCTGGATACTACCAACTATGAGTAACATGAAAATAATTAGTTTATTTATCATCTCGAACTAATTTGGGTTTGTTATACCTGCTTCAAAATCTGTTCCAAAGTTACTTCGTCTCTAATTCTTACCTCCCGGGCCTTACTTCCTTCGAATGGTCCGACAATTCCGGCAGCCTCAAGTTGGTCGATGATCCGTCCTGCCCTGTTGTATCCTAATTTTAGTTTCCTTTGCAGCAGGGAGGTGGAGCCTTGCTGGGTAGAAACAACAATGCGGGCGGCCTCCTCAAAAAGTTCGTCACGCTCGGCTGGGTCAATCGGACCTATTTCGCTTTCACCTTCATCAAAGTATTCAGGTAAAAGAAACGGTTGGGGATAGGCTCTCTGAGATCCTATGAAATCGGTGATGCGCTCAATTTCGGGAGTGTCGATGAATGCGCATTGCAGTCGTATCAACTCGGAACCGGTAGAGAGGAGCATGTCGCCACGACCGATAAGTTGTTCTGCTCCTCCGGTGTCCAGAATTGTCCTGGAGTCTATTTTTGAAGTTACCCTGAAAGCCATCCTCGCAGGGAAATTTGCCTTGATTGTTCCTGTAATGATATTTACCGAAGGGCGCTGGGTTGCAATGATAAGGTGCAATCCCACGGCACGTGAAAGCTGCGCTAAACGCGCAATGGGCAACTCGACCTCCTTACCTGCGGTCATAATCAGGTCGGCAAACTCATCGATTAGTAATATTATGTATGGCAGGAACCGGTGACCGTGGTTTGGATTGAGTTTCCTCTCCTGAAATTTGGCATTATACTCTTTTATATTTCTTGTCTGGGCATCCTTAAGCAGGTCGTACCGGTTGTCCATTTCAACACACAATGAATTCAATGTCCGCACTACCTGGCGGGTTTCCGTAACAATGGCCTCCTCAGCATCGGGCAATTTGGCAAGAAAATGACGCTCAATCTTCGAAAAAAGTGTGAGTTCAACTTTCTTTGGATCTACCAAAACAAACTTGACGAAAGCAGGATGCTTTTTAAAAAGAATTGAAGCAAGAATGGCATTCAGTCCAACTGATTTTCCCTGTCCGGTAGCCCCGGCCATCAAAAGGTGCGGCATTTTGGTAAGATCGGCAATATAGGTTTCGTTGGCAATGGTTTTGCCTAGCCCGATAGGAAGCTCAAGTGTGGAAAGCTGAAACCTCTCACTTGATAGAATTGAACGCATCGAAACTATTTCCGGGTTACTGTTAGGCACTTCAATTCCAATTGTCCCACGCCCGGGAATGGGAGCAATAATACGAATACCTAAAGCCGAAAGGCTCAGTGCAATGTCGTTCTCAAGACTGCGAATACGCGAAATCCTTACTCCCGGAGCCGGAATGATCTCGTACAGTGTTACCGTTGGCCCAATGGTGGCCTTTATCCGGTCAATCTGTATTGAATAGTTGTTGAGCGTTTCAATGATTTTGTTTTTATTGGCCTCAAGCTCTGCTTTGTTTACCTGAATGGAAGAACTGCCCCGCTCATCGAGAAGCCTTAATTCAGGTATCTGGTAATGGGGCAGACTAAGTTTTGGATCGTAGGGGCCAAGATGCGACAAATCTGGCATATCGGTTTCCGTTCCGAAACGTGCCGGATCATCTATACTTTGGTAATTATGGTCCGTTATTTTACCTGAGGCAATTTCAACGTCGAGGGGAGGAACACCTGAGACTATAGAAGTATTGTCGGACTTATTCAACTCGTCTTCAGTTCCCTCTACAAGAAATTCAACCGATGAAGGTGCATTGTTTTTTTCCTGATAATCACCGTCTTCTGTTTCCTCTGAGTATTCTTCTGTTTCCTCTTCTTGCCATTGCGTGGTATCTTCTCTGGAGGATTTGCGTGAAAAGGCTCCTGCAATTTGTTGTCCGATGTACGACAGATTGGGATCAAAAACCAATAAAATGTAGCTTCCCATTGAGAACAAAAGCAGGATGGCCAGGCCCAAACCTCCAATAATTCCGTTAAGCCAAACATAGGCCTGGAAGCCAAAAACGCCTGCCAACATCAGTTCCGGCCCAGTTCTGATAATGGACCCGAAAAAAATTGAAACCCATAACAGAAAGAAAACACAATGAACGAAAGTCCTCCAGAAAGGCAAAATACCAAATCCAAAAAGCAGTCGGAAACCAGTTAAAAAAAATATTAGCACAAACAAAAACGAGGAAATGCCAAACCCTTGTTTTATAAAAAAATGTGCAACAATAGCTCCGAGCCTCCCCATGAGGTTTTCGGGCATAACGCTTGCATCAACCAGAAGTGCCCAATTAAACGTGCGGCCGTTGAGCAGATCGTCATCTGCCTGCCATGTGAAAAGGTATGAAACAAACGATAGTATCAGAAAAACGGAAAGCAGCGCAAAAAACAAACCTATGGTCTTCCGGAGCCGCTTACTTCGAAAAAAATTGCCCACCGAACTCCAGGATAGTTCATTGCCTGAGAGTTCGCTCTTTTTCTCACTTTTTTCTTTGTAAGTATTCCTTTTAAAGTTTCGGGCCTTGTTCTGCATCAGGTATCTGCTTTATATTGCTGTGTCCAAAATTAAAAAAACTATTGCTTGTCTCTTTCGCAGCAATCTCAAAATTTCTAACTGCATGGTTTTATGCCATAATACAGTTTGGCAGTTAGGAAAACCAACATCACTTTGTGGTTAAAACCCCAGGGTTTTCAACATCGATTTGTAACTTTGCTCCTTTGCGAACAATTTTGTTGTTAGCTCACCCTCATCATCCTTATCAATGATAACCAGCTTTGGGGAAGGAATAAGACAATGCTGAATTCCACCAAACCCTCCAAGGCTTTCCTGGTATGCGCCTGTGTGAAACATTCCTATGTATTGGGTTATCCCTTCGCGGATTTTTGGTAAAAAAATTGCATTAGCATGGGCTTCGGCATTGTAGTAATCCTGACTGTCGCAGGTAAGGCCTCCCAGGTTAACACGCTGGTATTCGCTATCCCAGTTATTTATTGCCAGTAAAATGAAACGTTGATTGGCAGCCCAGATATCGGGCAAAGTAGTCATAAAACTGCTGTCGATCATGTTCCAGTGTTCGCGGTCGTTTTGCTGCTTCTGGTCAAGTATCGAATAAAGAACCGCTCCGCTTTCACCTACCGTAAATGCGCCAAACTCAGTGAATATATCGGGCTCCTTAACCCCATTTTGATTACAGATGTTTTTTATCTGGGCCACTATTTCCTCGGTCATGTATTCGTAATCATAATCAAATCCAAGGGAGTTTTTAATGGGAAACCCTCCTCCAATATTCAAACTGTCAAGTTCAGGGCATATCTTTTTTAATTCGCAATAAATATTTACGCATTTCGAAAGCTCGTTCCAATAATAGGCATTGTCTTTTATGCCTGTGTTGATGAAAAAATGCAGCATTTTTAGGGTAAAACGAGGATCATTTTCAATATTCTCGCGGTAGTAGGGAACAATGTCGTTGTACCTTATGCCTAACCTCGAAGTGTAAAACTCGAACTTAGGTTCTTCTTCTGCTGCAATACGTATGCCCAGTTGAACAGCCCGGGTTTTTTCAATTAGTGCGTCGTACTCCTTTATTTCATTTTTATTGTCGAGTACAGGTATGGTGTTTACAAACCCATTATTGATCAACTCACTTATTTTTTGGGTATAAAGTGGCTTTTTAAAGCCATTACATACAATATACCTCGACTTATCTATCAGGCCCAAATTGTACAACTCTTCAACGATGTAAAGATCAAAAGCAGAGGAAGTTTCGATATGAATGTCGTTTTTCAAAGCCTCCTCAAGCACAAAACTGAAATGGGAGCTTTTTGTGCAGTAACAATAATGATACCCGCCCTTATAGTCAACTCTTGCCATTGCTACGTTGAACATTCGTTTTGCCTTCTGAATCTGCTGGCTGATCTTTGGCAGGTAACTTATTTTTAATGGGGTTCCGTATTGCTTAATGATATCCGTCAGGCAGATATCGTGAAAATAAAGCTCGTTGTCAATTACCTTGAACTCCTCCTGAGGGAATTCGAAAGTTTGTTCAATCAGGTCGATGTACTTGTTTTTCACTTCATTAAAACTGCATAAATGGTAAATAAAAAAAGTAAGTGAGTTACTTTGAGAAAAAAAGTTCAGGTCAGTTGAATTACTTTTTTAAATAGTAGGCAAAATTAATAAAATAGAGTTTTCACA
>DATIKK010000309.1:0-24776 GCA_035477635.1 Bacteroidales bacterium
CCTACCCGCCAGCTTGAAACGTACAGAAGGCATATCGATGAAATAGATCGTAACATACTTTATTTTTTGTCGAAACGAATGGAAATGGTCGAAAAAATCGGTGAGTTGAAAAAAGAAAACAATATAACCATTCTTCAAATACGACGTTGGAACAATATCTACAAAGACCGCATGAAACGTGGGCAAACCCTTGGTCTCGATCCGGCATTTTTACGAAATCTGTTGGAAATGGTACACCAACAATCCATTGAGATTCAATTACGCATTTTGCATAAAAAATAATACCCAAGCTTTAATGAGCGAGAATCGAAAACAATCCCTGACCGACGTGGCGAGCCTGGGTGAATTCGGCCTGATTGACCGCCTTACAAAAAACATCAGGATTTTTAACAAAGAAACGTTGAAAGGCGCTGGCGACGATGCCGCAGTTATTTCTGCCAGTGATGAAATACTGCTTGCAACGAAAGATCTTCTGATCGAGGGCATTCATTTCGATGCAGTGTTTACTCCCATGAAACATCTTGGTTACAAAGCTGTTGCGGTTAATCTATCGGACATTTATGCCATGAACGGCATTCCAAAGCAGATCATTGTCGGGTTGGCAGTATCGAGTCGTTATACTGTTGAGGCTCTTGAGGAACTATACGACGGGATGCTCAAAGCATGTTCAAACTACCAGGTTGATATGGTTGGAGGCGATACGACTGCAAGCCCGTCGGGGTTATTTCTTTCAATAACGGTTCTCGGTCAGGCTCCAAAGCATAAGGTAGTTTACCGCAGCGGATCATCGGCCAACGAACTGATTTGTGTAACCGGAAGTCTTGGGGCAGCTTATTGCGGACTGTTAGTTCTACAGCGCGAAAAAGCAGCATTTCTGGCTAATCCAAACATGCAGCCCTACCTTGAGGATTATGCCTATGTGGTGGAGAGGCAACTCAAGCCTGAACCACGCCGCGACATAATCGAAAAATTGGACATAGCAGGCGTTTTGCCTACTTCCATGATTGACATATCTGATGGACTTGCCTCGGAGATTTTGCACCTCTGCAGGAATTCAGGAAACGGGGCTGTGATTTATGAAGAGCAACTTCCTATCGACGGACGCATGGCCACCGTTGCACATGAATTCAATATCGACCCGACAACCTGCGCCCTGAGTGGAGGCGAAGACTATGAATTGCTTTTTACCATAAAGCAGGCCGATTACGAAAAGGTAAAAAGCATAGAGGGAATTAATGTTATAGGGCACATGGCAGATGTTTCGACGGGCACCAACCTTGTTACCACCTCAGGTCAATGGATTGGGCTAACTGCGCAGGGATGGGATGGCCTGAAACAAACAAGAGGAACTGTATCCTGAAAACTTTTTTCTATAGTGACTAAACCAAAATTCTATACTGTTTGGGCTGGCCATAAAACCGGGGTGTTCAATTCGTGGGAAGCCTGTCGCGAGGCTGTTTCTGGGTTTGAAGGGGCATTATACAAATCGTTTGGGACACTTCAATTGGCTGAAAAAGCTTTTAACCAAAACCCATACCTGTTTATAGGTCGAAACTCAACAGCGTCCAAGCCAAAAGGCTCCGAGCCTCAAAAAGAAAACAAACCAATTCTTAACAGCATTTCTGTTGATGCAGCCTGTAATATGGTTACCGGACAAATGGAATACCAGGGAGTTTACACACATAACAAAGAAGTGCTTTTCAGGCAGGGGCCATTTCCAAAAGCATCGAACAATATTGGTGAATTCCTTGCCCTGGTACATGCCCTTGCCTTGTGTAAACAAAAAAGCCTTGAACTTCCAATTTATTCTGATTCAAAAACCGCAATAGCCTGGCTGCGGAACAAACATGCAAAAACAAAGGTGGAGCAGAACGATCTGAATGAAACTTTATTTCAACTTGTTGACCGGGCCCAAAAATGGTTGAAGGAAAACACCTGGAAAAACAAGGTTCTAAAGTGGGAAACTGAATTCTGGGGGGAAATACCTGCCGATTTTGGCAGGAAATGATAAGCACTTTATTTAAAAAAAAACAGCCACATCGGCTGTATTATTGCTTGTGGTACCACCCGGAATCGAACCAGGGACACACGGATTTTCAGTCCGTTGCTCTACCTACTGAGCTATGGTACCAAATTTTTGATTTGACGCTGCAAATTTAACCATTCATTTCGAATTTGCGGGGTTTTTTTTCAAAGCGTAAAGTATTCTCAATTTTTTATTAATTTTGTAGCTCATTTTCAGGGAATAATCTGTTGGTATTTTTTCTTTCAAATAGTGAAATTCCTGAAAATTATCCCCGATTTATTACCACTCTGTCATTTGCAATCGCCGGGCTAAGTGCCTGCGCCTTTGCGAATTTTCTGTTTTTAATTTTGTCAAAGACCTAAAAATTTGGATATTTGCAGGCTAAAAAATTTTGATACAAGGTAATTTAATCTCAGACTCTAATGCTTAAAATCCCAACTTACGTAAACCGGGTAATACTGCTTGGCATTATTGCCATGGCGCTGGCTTCATTTCCGGCGATCGCCCAGACGCGCATAACCTCGCCATATTCTCGTTTTGGAGTTGGAGAGCTTATGTTTAACCAAACCTTCCGGAATTTAGGACTTGGAGGCATTGGTGTGGCATACCGGTCAAATCTAACGATTAATAACCTGAATCCCGCTTCCTATACAGCCACCGACTCAACTTCCTTTATTTTTGAAGCAACACTTCTTTCGCATTTCTACCAACATCAGACTGTTGCAAAATCACAGATAGGAAACTTTACATCATTGGGCAATCTTTCGTTTTCATTTCCTTTAACCAGATGGTGGGGTGTCGGCATGGGTTTGAAACCATTCAGCGCAATGGGCTATAAAGTGTCGAACAATTTGATTGACGAACAATTCGGGGTTGTTAATTTTATTTATGAAGGCAGCGGAGGCATCAACCAATTATTCATAGGAAATGCTTTCAGCGTTTTTAAAGGTTTGTCGGTAGGGATAAACGCATCTTATCTCTTTGGAAGCCTTGATCGCAGCGCTTCGGTATCGTCAGATTCAATTGGGTTTTTCCTGGCAAATCAGATTAAGTCTCAAAGGGTCAACGACTGGCATTTTGGTTTTGGGGCGCAATATGAGCACCGGATATCGCCCGAAAGTTATCTGAACATAGGGGTAATATTTGCACCTGAAACAACAATCAAAACTTTGGAATCGGAAATGATACGAACCAGGCTTCCGGGTTTTACGATATACGACACCACGAGTTATGTTGAAAGGGTCGGAGGGCACATGAATATGCCGGCATACTTTGGGGTTGGTGTTTTTGCAAGGCTTAACGAGCATTGGGCCGGGGGGTTCGACTTTATCTGGCAAAACTGGGAAAATTTTAATGTAAACAATACCCCCGGAAACCTTATCAACACCAACCAATATGCTGTTGGAGTTAAGTTCCGGCCAACCTTACAAGCTTTTGGCGGACTCTGGAACAGACTCGAATACCGTGCCGGATTTCGATACGGACAAACCTATCTGAATCTTAACAATTATCCAATTGATGAGTTTGGCATAAGTTTTGGACTGCACATTCCAATTCGAAGAACAAATAATGGAATTAACCTGGGTTTTGAATTTGGGCAGCGTGGCACAACAGAACATAACCTGATTAAGGAAAACATTTACAGGATTAATTTCGGGGTTAATATTTACGAAAGGTGGTTCATAAGAAGAAGATTTTTTTAAAACCGACAAATAAACAGAAACCAACAAATGAAAAAGGATTTTGTCTTAACCTTAGCCCTGCTGCTCCTGCTTGGAACAACAAGTTGCCAGGTGAAAGCCCGTTCAACCACTCTGTCAACTGATGCTTCGGTTGTTGAAACCGAAATTTCCTTTGAAGAAAGCAACCTTGAACCAGCCCGGGTAAAGCAAACCCAACCCCGTAGCTTTGGGACGGGGCAGGATAGCGTGATATGTGTAAAAAACTTGTCATTGTTTTCGGAGAGTATCAGGCATCGTAATTTCTCTATGTCTCTGGATCCCTGGAGGTGGTTGTTTTTTAATTGCCCTTTAGCCTCCCCAAACATTTACATTATGGGGGCAAGTATGTTTAGATCATTTATTGATCGTGAAACAGTGGCTCAAAGGAGGGAAGCCCTGATTGACACTCTTATGATGATCCATAACCAGCGCATAAAATACTTCGGCCACGAAGGTTTAGTCCTGGAGCGTAAAACTCTGGATTTGTTTGCATACAGACCTTTAGCCACCAGAGATCATTTTGAAATTTCAGAGCGTGCAATAAAGCTCCAGGACAAGGCATCACTACATGAAGTAATAAGGATTAATTTTTTGTCGGGCAAAACGCTTGTTGAGGCAGGCGTATTGCAACCCGAACGGCTTGTGGAAATGTATGACCGTGCTTCGTCGATCATCGAATTTAATTTAGCAAACAATCATAGGGATTCTGTTGCCTTCAGGAATACCAAAGACCAGATTCAAACGATGTTCGACCCGTTTGCAAGTTGCGAGAATCTGGTTCGCATTTACCAACCACGGTTTGATGCAACTCCCCGCGATCCACAACTACTCGAAAGGATTACCACCATGCTCGACAGGTCGGGTTGTACTAACGAAAATTTGTTTTATCTGGCTACAAAAAATCTACATCAGATCAAGCCCAATGCTCAATCGGCATTTCTGATGGGGCGCCTATATTCCAACCAGGAAAATTATCAAATGGCTTTACAGTACTTTGAGCATGCCGTTGCCCTTAGTCAGAACGGAAACGGAGTGGACCTTTTTACTACTCATATGATCATAGCCGACATTCTCTTCCGTAATCTGAATCGTTTGCCCCAGGCCCGCAATTCGGCTCTGGCTGCCGCCGAACTCAGACATAATGACGGACGCCCGCATATTTTAATTGGCCAGATGTATGCCATGAGCGCCAAAACCTGTGGAACTGACGAAATTTCAATTGCAGCCGTTTATTGGGCAGCCGTTGACCGTTTCATTCGTGCCCGCAATATTGATTCTGATCCGCAGGTTGTAGAAACAGCCAATAAGCTTATTTCTTCAATTTCGCAGCATTTCCCCAACAACGAAACTTTGTTCTTCCATGGACTTGACGGTGGGAAAACAGTCAGGGCAGGTTGCTGGATAAACGAGGTTACCGTTGCTAGGCCAAGGCCGTAACAAGTTAAAATGAGGAATAAACTCCTACCCTTTTTTCATAAGCCTTTTAGTATTGCCATTCTGTTTGGAGTGGCAATGCTTTTTTCATGCCAGGGAGACCTTGATACAATCAGGACAATCACTCAAAACGAACAGCCATTGCCTGTTGATGAGGCCAGGAATGTGGAGGTAGTTTACAGTAGCTTCGCCAACATCAGAATGACTCTTTCAGCTCCCCGAATGATTCGGTTCAATACTCCTGAAAATCGAGTGGAAATGCCCGAAGGCATCAAGGTGGTTTTTTTCGATACCCTGATGAATCAAACTGCCACTCTAAGCGCAAGATATGCTATAAATTTTCTTGACAGGCAAATTTTTGAGGCCCGCAACGATGTGGTGGTCGTTAATGAGCAGAACGAGACCCTCAATACCGAACTTCTCATCTGGGATCAATCTCGAGGCATCATTTATACCGAAAAATTTGTCAAAATTACTACTCAGGATGAGGTTCTATTTGGTGTAGGTTTTGAATCAGATGAGCGTTTCATCCAATGGGAAATTAAACAACCCAGAGGAACCTTTAGGGTGGAAACCGGCACCGCTCAATCGCAAAATTAGTTGCAATTGCAATTTGCAATACAACATTTTTGATGATACTATAATTAACCAAATTTTGGATTTTCTGTTATACCTTTGCAAACTATTTAATTCCAAAAACGATTTTTTGTATGGCTGTTATTTCTAAGATAAGAAGCTATTCAGGTTTACTCATTGCTGTGGTAGGTATTGCCCTGATTGCATTTGTGCTGGGAGATTTTTTTGGTCACGGCCCAATGCGGGCACCAACTTTTAAGGTGGGGCAAATAGGTCGAACCGAAATTCCTTTTCAGGAGTTCGAACAGAGGGTAAACGACCAGATTGAAGGATGGAAAATGCAAACCGGCATGCAAACGGTGGGCGTAAACGAAGCCTTTCATATCAGACAGCAAGTATGGAACACAATGGTTCGGGAAATCTTATTAGGGAGGGAAATTGATAATCTTGGCCTGGAGATATCGAGCGAGGAACTTTTTTATTTCATTCAAGGACCTAATCCTCATCCGATTATTCTTAGAAATTTTATGAACCCTGCTGACGGCAGTTTCAACCCAAGCCTGGTACTTAATTTTCTAAATAACTTCGAAAGGCTCGACGCCAGCACTCAACAGCAATGGGTGATGCTTGAGGACTTCATAAAGCGTGACCGCAAGGAAACCAAATATCATCAACTAATCCAGTCGGGATTTTATATGCCCGGGGTTCTGTTAAGCCGCGAATATCAAAACCGGCATGCCATTGCAAACATCCGCTATATTCTTAAACCCTACGAGTCAATTGACGAAAGCCAGATAGAAGTATCTGAGAGCGAAATGCGCGCTATGTACAAGAAAAAGCGCCATCTTCACAAGCGCGAGGCTTCAGTGAACCTGCAATATGTAGTATTTCCTGTTTTTGCCAGCGAAGAGGACCGTCAGGAAATTGAAAAAGAAATTTTACAGTTAAAAGAGGAATTACAAACAGCCACAGATATTCCTGCGTTTATTAACGCCAATTCTGATGAACGATTCAATCCGGCGTTTATTGGCACGGGAGAACTTATGCCTGACCTTGAACAAATACTTTTTAATGCTCCTGTTGGTACTGTTATTGGCCCGGTCGAAGACAACAATGCTTTTGTGGTAACCATGCTGGTTGATGTGCAATTTCGCCCCGACAGCCTGCGTGCAAGTCATATTTTGATTGCACACGAAAGAGCCCAGGGTGCTGAGGGTACTTCCCGAACCCTTGATCAGGCACGCCTGCTGGCCGACAGCCTGCTTAATGTCGCAAGGAGGAATCCGGTAGCTTTTGGGCAGTTAGCCTCGATGTTTTCTGACGATCCTACGGCCCAGGCCAACCAGGGGAATCTTGACTGGTTCAGATCTGAGGAAATGGTACCTGAATTTGCCGAAGCCGTAATGAATGCCCCACTTAACAATTTTACTACCGCCGAAACAGCCTTTGGGGTGCATGTAATTCACGTTACCGGAAAATCGCCATTAACCAAAAAGATTCAGGTAGGCAGGCTTACCCGTATTATTGAGCCAAGTACCAGAAGTTTTCAGAGTGCGTTTGCTGAAGCCAGCGAATTTGCCAATATCGTCAGAAACAACAAGGAGTTCGAAGCCGCAGCCGACGAAAAAGGGCTTAGCCTCCGGGTGGCAGAGAATATCCTTGAAATGGATGTAAGTCTTCCTGGCATAGAAACACCCAGAGAAATAATTCGATGGGCGTTTGCAGAAGAAACCAGGGTTGGTTCACATTCTTCAATATTCGATATCGAAAACCGGTTTATCATAGCTTACGTAACACAAAAACGCGAAGAAGGAATACCTGAATTCGAGGAGATCAGGGAAGAAATGAGGACAGAGGCAATTCGCGAAAAGAAATTCGCAAACCTTTCGGCAGTTTTGCAGGAAGCCAAATCAGGAGGGTCTTTTGACCAGATTGCCGAAACACTTCAACTTGAGCCGGTTCAGGTTAACGAATTGCGTTTTGCTATGCTTAACCTTCCAGGAATGGGAGCAGAACCTATGTTGGTGGGTGCTGCATTCGGGTTGGAGCCAAACACTATTTCGGAGCCGATAAAAGGGAACGCAGGGGTTTTTCTTCTGGAAGTAACAGGTCGCGAGTTGGCGGTTGAGCCTGACGAATTTACAACCCTTTCGAACCAACTCAGGGGGGCATTTGTAAACCGGATGCTGAATGAGACATTCAATGCCCTAAAAGAAAGCTCCAGAATTACCGACAACAGGGTGCTTTTTTATTAAAACCTAAAATGTTTTTTTCTGCTTAGTCAAGCGAAGGTAATGCAGATTCGATCCTTTGCTTCTCAGTTTCCATCCAGGGTGGTAACTTAAGGCTTTGCCCAAGGCTTCCTGGGTCTTCATCGATCAGGAACCCCGGATCTGAAGTTGAGATTTCTAACATTACTCCACCCGGCTCGCGAAAAAATATTGATTTGAAGTAATGGCGGTCAACTACCGACGACACCTGAATGCCGGTCTTTCCAACGCGCTCTTTAACCTGCCTGAGACTTTCCTCGCCCGATACTGATAATCCCAGATAATGGACCGTGCCAACCCCACTTTTGTGAAGGGGTAAGGTGGGACGCGACACCAGATCAACAAAGCACCCGGGAAGGGCTGCTGCTGAGTATAATCTAATACGGTGGTTTTCTTCCTTAAATCGCGACAAACTCAGGACACTGGTCAGAAAATAAGCAGTTTTATCGGAAACGCTACAGGTAAGTTCTACCTGATATAATCCTTTTATTGCATTTTCGCTGCTGATCCCTGGCGTTTCGGCACCCATTCTCTGATCGTTATTTGTGCCTACCAATTCCAGTTCCAAGCCATCGGGGTCGAAAAATGCATAGTAACTTTCGTTAAAACGCTGGAAGGGGCCGCGGAAGTCAACCTGGTATTCTCTTAAACGCTTCTTCCAGAAAACCAGGGAGGAGTCGCAAACCGAAAAGCCTGTTACTTTAGTTGATCCCACACCCACCTGCCCTCTTTGTAAATTTACCTGGGGCATAAATGAGATTACAGTGCCAGGACTCCCTGTTTTGTCTCCGTAGAAAAAATGCCAGGTATCGGGGCTGTCGAAGTTTATTGTTTTCTTTACAAAGCACAATCCAAGTATTTCTGTGTAAAATCGAATGTTTTTGCGGATATTGCCAGTAAGGGCAGTTACATGGTGAATTCCTCGAATCATTGTGATTTATGATTTGTTTGGCAAAATACGTTCTCTCAGATATTGATTTGTGTTTTTCTTTTCCTGGTTAAGGTTGTATTCGCTTCGGTAAAACCCTGCCAAATCCATAAACACCGCCTTTGATGGCAGAATAGAGGATAAGCGGAAGAAAAGCCGCGTTAAGCTGCTGTGGAAAAAACAACCAGCCGGCGACAAAACAAAAACCTATCAGGAAAACCAAAACAAAATAGATCTGCGTAAGCACTTTGGGTTTGCTAAGGTCACTTCTAAAAATAAAATAGAGATGTGCAGGGAATGTCCAGAGAAGATTAAGATTGAAATCGGCAGGAGCATGTTCAGAAATAAACCACATAAATGCAATGATAATGCCGGCTATTCCTAAGATGGAAAAGAAAAACCTGTCGAAAATCCTTGCTATCCTCGGTTTTGTCAACAAAAAAAGCCCTATCACAAAAAGTATCCATCCGGCCACGCCGGGTGACAAAAATCCTGTTCGTGTAGGGAAATAAACCTGTTCGATAATCTGCTCACTATCAACAACCAAAGGCCTTCCGTCGGGAAGCGAAGCATGTTTGAAGGCATAATACATATGGTCGGGCAGGTACATATACTCCCAGGGAGTTGCTTTACGATCTGACGGAAGTCCGAGGATCAGGTCAATCCCGGCTCTAATCCAGGGAATATGTAGGATATAAGGCACCAGCAGTTGTCGAAATGTCATATCCGGGGGGGTTGGGTCATCCGGCCATACAGGGGTTAGCTTGTTTTGCACAATATCCCGTATCCGTGTAGCGCAATTATCGAAGAAAAAATCGTAACGATAATATGCGTTTTCGGGCAGGCGGTTGAACTGAAGAAATTCGAAAATGCGCTGCTTTTCTTCCTGATTCAAGTTTAAAACCTGTTCCACCACGCCCCTTCCTTCACTATGGTACTCAAAAAAAAACTGATTGAATGAACCGACGGTGAGTTTATAGAGAAGCCTCCCCTGAAGAAATTTTATGTAAAAGTTGGGAGTGTCGAAATCAAAGGTTCCGAAATTATATACTTCGTCAAGTCCGGTAAAAGGGTCAGTTACCCGCATGGCGCTGTGTCCGAAGGCAGAGTAAAGAGCAGGTCCGGGAGAAGCGGTTAGCATCGATATGCGCGCATCAGGAGATAAGGATTGTATCTGGTTCACAGATACAGCGGCTTGCTTAAAAAACAACACAAAGAACAAAAATGTCAATAACTTCTTCATGTCTAAAAGTTTAAGCAAAGTTAATTCTAAAAAATAAAAATTCGCTTTTGGTTTAAAAAAATGTGGCCTACTTTGGTATTTACATATGGAGCGCTGAGCGATTCTAAAATTGTAATAAGGTTTTCAGGCACGTTTTGGCTTTGGAAATTCTTTTTATACAGCACGTAGTGCAGTGAGTAAAAATTTTTATCTTTGCACCCTGAAATTTAGCCCGTTTCATTATCCAAAAACATGCCTGCAGAGATTTATAAACAGTTAATTGTTGATAAATTTGCCGGAAACGAAAAATAGTTTTAGCTTTGCACCCCGCAATATGCGGGAAATATGAGTATAAAAACAGATTCAGCAAATTAAGTAAACCTAATGAACACATTAAGTTACAAAACCATATCTGCCAACCAAAAGACAGCAAACAAGGAGTGGGTGCTTGTTGATGCAGAAAACCAAATACTTGGCCGTTTGGCCTCGAAGGTTGCCAAGATCATTCGCGGCAAGCACAAAGTTAATTATACCCCACATGTTGATTGCGGCGACAATGTGATCATTATCAACGCTGAGAAGGTACAATTGAGCGGATCGAAGTGGGATCAAAAGGAATACGTCAGGCACACTGGTTATCCGGGTGGGCAACGGTTTGCCGGGGCGCGGCTAATGATGGCTAAAAAACCTTCTGCCATGATTGAAATAGCTGTAAAAGGAATGCTTCCAAAAAACAGGTTGGGTCGCGCACTTTTTCGCAATCT
Source organism: Bacteroidales bacterium (assembly GCA_035477635.1). Taxonomy (GTDB): domain Bacteria; phylum Bacteroidota; class Bacteroidia; order Bacteroidales; family UBA7960; genus UBA7960. Next base: position 10,942 of record DATIKK010000309.1, read on the forward strand.
TCATGTATATGCCGGAAGCGGGCATCCGCATCAAGCCCAGCAACCTCAGCAAGTTAACCTTAACGCTATTAAGTAAATCATGGAAGTAATAAACACCTCTGGAAGAAGAAAAACCGCTATTGCCCGCATTTATATGAAACCCGGCAATGGCCAGATCATAGTAAATAAAAAAGAATTCAAGGAATATTTTACCACTGGCATTCTTCAATACATGGTAAACCAGCCCTTCAGTATTACTCAAAATGAGGGCAAATACGATGTAAACGTTAATCTGGCAGGGGGCGGTATTAAAGGCCAGGCAGAAGCTCTTAGGCTTGCTATTTCAAAAGCTCTTGTTGAAATTTCTTCTGACCTTCGGCCTTCACTCAAAGAAAAAGGCCTTCTTCGCCGCGACCCCCGAATGGTTGAGCGTAAAAAACCCGGCCAGAAAAAGGCTCGTAAGAGATTCCAGTTCAGTAAACGTTAATCATTTTTTCGGACATTTTATCCTATATCATGGCAAGAACCAATTATAACGAACTTTTGGAGGCAGGGGTGCATTTTGGCCATTTAAGAAGAAAATGGAACCCCAATATGGCTCCATATATCTTCATGGAGCGTAACGGCATTCACATAATCGATCTGAATAAAACTATTGCTAAAATTGATGAAGCATCTGCCGCAATGAAGCAAATAGCAAAGTCGGGGAAGAAAATCCTTTTTGTGGCAACCAAGAAGCAAGCTAAAGAAGTAGTTTCCTCGCTGGTTAAGCAAGTAAATATGCCGTATGTTACAGAGCGCTGGCCAGGTGGTATGCTAACCAATTTTGCGACTATTCGCAAGGCAGTCAAAAAGATGACTACTATCGACAAAATGGCCACCGACGGCACTTTTGGCAATATGTCGAAAAGGGAGCGCTTGCAGGTTATGCGCGAAAGAGCAAAACTTGAAAAACAACTGGGCAGTATCGCTGAGCTTAACAGATTACCTGCCGCAGTCTTTGTGGTGGATACATGCAAAGAACACATTGCTGTGGCAGAAGCCCGAAAACTGAATATCCCTACGTTTGCTATTGTCGATACAAACGCCAATCCTAACGAAATAGATTTTCCTATACCGGCAAACGACGATGCCTCCAAGTCGATTCAGATTATTACCCGCCATATGGTTGAGGCAATACAGGAAGGCCTGGCAGAGCGTAAACTTGAAAAAGATAAAACTATTGACGAGGATGAAGAACCAGATGCTGACATAGAATTTACACCTGAAAGCATTTTGGTGGGTGAGGAACAGATCGCTCAGGAAGTTGCAATAAAAAGCCCAATAATCAAAAAACACCAAGGCAGCCCGGAAGAAGAAGAGGCAATAATAACACCAAAGCTTCCCAAAGGGGCGCCTCTTAAAAAACCCCTTGCCAAAAGACCAAGAATTTAAAAAAACCAGCTAAGTCAAAAAAAAATATGGCAAACATAACCGCTTCAGAAGTAAACAAACTTCGTCAACAAACAGGAGCAGGCATGATGGACTGCAAAAAAGCCTTGGTGGAAGCCGAAGGTGATTTTGAAAAAGCCATTGAGGTCCTTCGTAAGAAAGGACAAAAAGTTGCAAGTAACCGGGCCGATCGCGAAGCCAACGAGGGCGTAGTTTTAGCAAGGGTCAATTCAGATTCTACAAAAGCCGCCATAATAATGTTAAATTGTGAAACCGATTTCGTAGCCAAGAATCAGGAAATCATTGATTTTACCAGAAGCATTCTCAACCTTGGCCTAGAGAAAGGGTGCAACAATGTGGCTGAATTGCTGAATACTAATATGAATGGTAGGACAGTGGAAGAAAACCTTACCGACCTTATCGGCAAAACCGGCGAAAAACTTCAGTTGGCTCACTTCGACGTTATCAGCGGGCAAAGAACGTTTGCTTACACACATCCCGGAAACCGCATTGCCTCAATAGCTGCCTTCAACAAAGCTCAGGCGCAGGATATTGCCCAACTTGGCAAGGAAGTGGTGATGCAGATCGCAGCAATGTCGCCTGTAGCTATCGACAAGGATGATGTTGACCCAAAAGTTATCGAGAAAGAAATTGAAATAGGTAAGGAACTGGCGCGCCAGGAGGGCAAACCAGAAGAAATGATCGAGAAAATTGCAATGGGCAAGCTAAATAAATTTTTCAAAGAAAGCACCCTTCTTAACCAGGAGTCGCTTCTCGATTCGAAAAAAAGTGTCCGCCAGATACTTACAGAAGCCGACAAGGATCTAACCGTTGTTGCCTTCAAAAGGCTGGCGCTTGGCAGATAAGATAAACCAAGGATTCATTAAAAAGAGGGAGTGCGAATTTGCGTGCTCCTTTTTTTTGACCAACAACGGCGCTTTTTAATAAAATTACGCTAAACTTGCATAGTTAATCAACGCATCCCTTATGCCAAAATTTAAAAGAATACTGCTAAAACTTAGCGGTGAATCACTTGCAGGAAAAGGCGGGCAAATCATCGACCCGGCTATGTTGTCGATGTATGCCGAAGAAATTGCCATTTTAATTCGAAGCGGGATTCAGGTAGGAGTTGTTTTGGGGGGTGGCAACATTTTCAGGGGAGAACAGGGATTTGGGAAAGGAATTGACCGGGTACAGGGCGATTATATGGGAATGCTGGCCACTATTATAAACAGCATTGCCCTTCAGGCATCCCTTGCCACAATTAATATCAAAGCTACCGTTCTTTCGGGCATGCCGGTCGAGCCGGTTTGCGAAAAAATGAGCCGCCAGGCAGCCATATCCCTTTTGAACCAGGGACAAGCAGTTATTATGGCAGGCGGAACAGGTAATCCATTTTTCACAACCGATTCTGCTGCGGCCCTTCGGGCAGTAGAAATTGAGGCGGAGGTGTTTTTAAAAGGCACCCGGGTTGATGGTGTTTTTACTGCCGACCCGGAAAAAGACCCTGAGGCTATCCTTATTAAAAAACTTACATTTGAACAGGCTTTAAAGCAGAATCTAAGAATACTCGATCAGACTGCTTTTACCCTTTGCCAGGAAAACAACCTGCCTATAATTGTCTTTAATGTCCATAAAAAAGGCATTCTTAAACAAATCCTGGTTGAAGGAAGGTCTTCGGGAACCATAGTTTCAAATTAATTCTTATTTTTGCTTAAGTTCAAAAATGCTGCCGACTTAATTATTAAGATCATGAACGAAGAATTGGATTTCTTAACAGAGGCTGCCATAGAAGGAATGAATAAAGCCGTTGGCCATCTGGAGCGGGAACTCCAAAAACTCAGGGCTGGCAAAGCCAACCCACAGATGCTCGAAAGTGTGAAAGTTGACTATTACGGAACTCCAACAAAACTTTCGCAGGTTTCGAATATCAACACTCCCGACCCGCGCTCCATAGTAATTCAACCCTGGGAAAAAAACATGGTTACCCCTATTGAAAAAGCGATCATGGCCGCTAATCTGGGGTTTAACCCACAAAACGATGGGGTTATAATTCGGGTTATAGTTCCTCCACTTACCGAAGAGCGCCGACGCGACCTGGTGAAAAAAGCCAAAGAGGAAGTTGAAAACAGCAAGGTTGGCATTCGCGGCGCCAGGCGCGAGGCTATTGAGGCTGCGAAAAAACTACAAAAGGAAGGTGTTCCCGAAGATGAGGTGAAAAAATTCGAGAACGATATTCAGGAGCTCACCAACAAGTTCATTGCAAAGGTGGATAAGCTTTTTGAGGCAAAGGAGGCCGACATTATGACGGTTTAGACTGTCAAAAGGCACAATTACAGCAAATTCCAACCTGATTACGCTGAAACATTAACTTCCTTCGAAACGCATTCATTTCGGGCGAGAACCATAGGTTTTCGCCTGTTTTGTTATTTAAAGGATATTCGGGAATTTTATCGTAACAGCATGGAACAGCTATTCCGTCGGAAGTATAAACAGCATGACTCCAAAGCCTGAAGCAAGGTGCCCCGCCACTTTTTGAATTCAGAATTCTTTTTGAGCCAGAGGCATAATAACGGTTGTAACGCTTGTTTAAAGGGAGCATGGAGTTGTAATCGCTGTTTCCGTAAATTTGCATTGATTTAAGTTGAACCATATCTACTCCCAGTGTGCGGGCAAATTTTTTAATCGAAATAATTTCCTTTTCATTTTCACGGTTCACCAAAAACTGCAAAACCAGCAATGGGTTTGTTGCTCTACGCTGTTTTCGTACTCGCACTAAGGTTGAAATGCCATCGACAACCTTTTGCCAGCTTCCTCCTTTGCGGTAAAAGGAATAAGAGGCCTGATTGAGTCCGTCGAGCGAAACTATGATCCTGTCGAGCCCGGATGTAATAATCCCGTTGCAGCTTGCTTCATCAAGAAAATGCCCGTTAGTCGAGACACAGGTGTAAAAGCCATTTTTTGAAGCAACTTGAATTATTTGAGATAATTCGGGGTTTAAAAAAGGTTCGCCCTGAAAATACAGATTAGCATAAAATACACTGCGCCGGTAATTCCCTGCCAGCTTCTCAAAAGACAACAAAGACAAATTGCTGCAATCTCTTTTAATTGAGCCTTTCCCCTTTATGCATTGCGGACACGACAAGTTGCACAGGGACGACACTTCGACCGAAAGTGAAAATGGATTACCCCATACAATTAGCCTCCGTGTGAGAGCGCTCAGCCAAAAGCCGGCATAAATCAAAACAAGGTTTACCGCCCTGGCAGAATTAATACGGGACAAGAGCCGAAACAGATCGAACAAAAAATTCCGGTATCTGAATACCATTTCCGCTAAGCATCAAATTGTTATTGTAACCATTACCTTAATTTGCTGAAGGGGGAAGAAATTGCGGCCGGGAAGAAACATCAAGTCTAACCATTTGCCTTATCATCATCAATTTGAAGCTGTTCCTTAAAATAAACAAACCTGTCCTGCGTAGTGGGTTTTCTGTCAAGGTTTTTTAGGATGGCGATGCTTTTATAACGATCTGCATGAAGCTGTTTTTTAAGGGAATCAAGTGTGGGAAACCTCATTTCATCGCGAATCCTGTCAATAAAGTGGATTTCAATAGTCTGGCCATAAATATCTTCATCAAATTCAAAAAGGTGGGCTTCGACCGTTACATTATGCAGGTCGAGGGTTGGCCTTATCCCTATGTTTACCATGCTTTCGATCCAGCGCCCGTCCAGCCTTACAAATGCAGCATAAACACCCTGAGCCGGAACTATCAGACCTGCGAACAATTTAAGATTTGCAGTCGGATAACCCATTGTACGACCTATACGGTTGCCCTCCACCACTACGCCTTTCACATAAACGGCACAACCCTGAAGGCGCCCTGCCTTAAAAACCAAACCCCTCTCAACCAACTCCATCAGGTTTGCCATCAACTCCTCCCTGCCAGTTTTTATCATTCTCCGATCCTTTATGTTTGAACATTGCAGCAAGAATTAAAGGTATTAAGAAATTTTGGTGAAAAAGAACCTGCAAATTCAAAATTGTTTATTTTCGTATGTTAAACAAAAAAATAAGGCTTCCCGTAACAGAAGCTTGAAAAAACAACATGAAACGAGCATGATTCCTGAAACACAAACACGAATGAACATTCATCATGCGAGTATGCTTTCAGCGAGCCCTTCGGGGTTCATTCGACCTTAATAGTCAAATAATTTATAGGTGAAACATGGAGAATCGCTCTGGAAAAATTTTGCAGGTCATAGGTCCGGTTGTTGATGTCATTTTTGAAACCACAGGGGCATTGCCCAATATTCACGAGGCAATTGAAGTAGTAACAGGCGCCAGCAACCGTCTGGTGTTGGAGGTTCAGCAACATATGGGTGAGGATACGGTACGTACGATTGCCATGGACTCGACCGACGGGTTGGCCCGGGAAATGGAGGTGATTTGCACAGGGTCGCCGATTACTATGCCGGTGGGGCAGGCTATACGAGGCAGATTGTTTAATGTTATAGGTGAACCAATTGACGGGATGGGGCCGGTGGATACCACCGAACGTTATCCAATCCACCGGGAAGCTCCTCGGTTCGAAGACCTTAAAACTGAAACCGAGATTCTTTATACTGGCATTAAGGTTATTGATTTGCTTGCTCCCTATCCGAAGGGTGGAAAAATAGGTCTTTTCGGAGGCGCCGGAGTAGGCAAAACCGTAATTATCATGGAGCTTATCAACAACATTGCTAAAGGTTATCAGGGAACAAGTGTTTTTGCAGGCGTTGGAGAGCGAACGCGTGAAGGGAATGACCTTTTGCGCGAAATGATTGAGTCGGGAGTCATCAGATATGGTGATGTTTTTATTGAATCGATGAAGCAAGGAAACTGGGACCTCAGTAAAGTGAACATGAAAGAACTTCTTCATTCGCAGGCAACCTTGATTTTCGGACAGATGAATGAACCACCCGGAGCTAGGGCCAGAGTGGCGCTTTCGGGATTGGCAGTAGCAGAGTATTTTCGCGATGGAGCTGATCAGGGGTCAGGAAGTGATATACTTTTTTTTATTGATAACATTTTTCGTTTCACCCAGGCGGGTTCAGAGGTATCGGCTTTGTTGGGACGTATGCCTTCGGCGGTTGGATACCAGCCAACTCTTGCCTCAGAAATGGGACTGATGCAGGAACGCATTACTTCTACCAATCGTGGCTCCATAACATCGGTACAGGCAGTTTATGTGCCTGCCGACGACCTGACTGACCCGGCTCCTGCAACTACCTTTACCCACCTCGATGCTACCACCGTATTGAGTCGCAAAATATTTGAGCTTGGGATTTATCCGGCAGTTGACCCGCTTGACTCTACCTCCCGTATCCTTTCGCCCGAAATTGTAGGCGACGAACACTACCAAACCGCAAAACAGGTTAAAATTATTCTTCAAAGATTGAAGGAACTTCAGGATATTATAGCCATCTTAGGGATTGACGAACTTTCGGAAGAAGACCGGCTAATGGTGACAAGGGCGCGAAAAATTCAACGTTTCCTTAGCCAACCTTTTCATGTAGCTGAACAATTCACGGGAAGGAAGGGGGTTTCGGTCGATTTAAAGGACACCATACGAGGCTTTAAAATGATTCTCAATGGAGAAACCGATCACTGTCACGAATCAGCCTTTGTTATGGCAGGAAGCATTGAAGATGTCCTGGAGCGTACTAAAGAAGGTTAGAACCTAAATGATATGGCCGAGCGTTCGCTACTTCTTGAAATCTTAACTCCTGAGAAAAGCCTTTATAAAGGGCGGGTGGTTTTAGTTCGATTGCCTGGAACATTAGGGCCGTTTGAAATCCTGTATAACCACGCTCCACTTGTTTCGACACTCCAGGAAGGCAACATTAAAATAATTGACCTTGAAAGGAACAGGTTGGATATCCCTATTAAGGGGGGAGTGATAGAGGTAAAAAACAACCACATTGTAATTCTTACCAGCTAATTCTTTTATCTTAAAAATCCTGCCGTTGCATTTAAGGGAAGATTGGCTTCAACCAATTGGATGTTTTATTATTTTTACAGAAAAATATATATTATGCAGAAAAGATGGGCCGTCAGTAAAATGACCGATCAAAACCTGGTAGAAAAACTGGCTGCATCTTTAACTATTGATCCGGTACTTTCGCACTTGCTTGTACAGCGTGAGATTATAACCTTTTCGGAGGCAAGGGATTTTTTCAGGCCTTCGCTGGATAACCTGCATGATCCATTTCTGATAAAAGATATGGATGTAGCCATTCGCCGCATTGAACAAGCCATCGAAAAAAAGGAACGAATAATGGTTTATGGTGACTACGATGTTGACGGAACCACATCGGTGGCGTTGGTGTATTCGTTGCTCAGGGATTTTCACAGCGAACTGGAATATTATATCCCCGACCGGTATAAAGAAGGTTACGGAATATCTTTTGAGGGAATTGACCATGCAAAAAGTAGAGGAGTTGGGCTAATAATTTCGCTCGATTGCGGCATTAAAGCTTTTAGCCAGATTGAGTACGCACAGAACCAGGGAATAGATTTTATTGTTGTTGATCATCACAGGCCAGGTGAACAATTGCCTAAAGCTTTAGCAATTTTAGACCCAAAGCGTCAGGAGTGTAACTACCCTTACAAGGAACTCTCGGGATGCGGACTTGGATTTAAACTTGCCCAGGCATTTTATGAAAAACGAAGGATTCCTTTTCAGGAATTGGAGAGGTTTCTCGACTTGGTTGTGGTAAGCATAGCTGCCGACATCGTTCCTATTACCGGTGAAAACCGAATACTTGCTTATTTCGGATTGAAAAGGCTCAACTTAAACCCCAGGTCAGGCCTTGAGTCCATTATATTTTACAACAATGTTTTCAAGAAGAGCCAGAGTTGTGAAAAAACTGTTTTTACCCGCGAAATAACCATCAATGACCTGATGTACCTTATAGGCCCCCGCCTGAACGCTGCAGGCAGGATAGAAAACGGCAAAACAGCCGTTGACCTGTTGCTTTGCGATAAAATGGCCGACACTCATCAATTAAGCCAAACAATCAACGAAAACAATACTGAACGGCGCAGCCTCGATGCCCAAATTACAAAGCAAGCCCTTAAAATGATGAGCCTTGATGCACGCCTCGCCCAAACTAAGGCCACCGTGCTGTTTGATCCCGAATGGAGTAAGGGGGTAATTGGTATCGTTGCTTCCCGTCTGATGGAATATTATTATCGCCCCACCATTATACTAACCCAAAACAACGGGGTAATAACAGGGTCGGCGCGATCTATCAAGGATTTCGATATTTATAATGCAATTGACTCATGCAGCGAATTTTTGGATCATTTCGGCGGACATAAATATGCTGCAGGACTCAGTCTAAAGCCCGAAAACCTTGAAGGTTTCATGGAAGCCTTCCACAAGGTAGCCGAAAGGGAAGTTAGCGAAGAAATGATGATCCCTGAAATTGAAATCGATTCCATACTTGATCTGCCCATGATCGGAGGCAAGTTTTACCGCGTCTTGAAACAATTTGCTCCATTCGGACCTGGCAATCAAAACCCGTATTTCCTTTCAGAGGGTTGCATGCTAAAAGGCAATCCCCGTATTGTAGGGAGCAACCATTTGAGGTTCACAATAACTCAACCTGAAAAGGGCAATGTTGAGCTTAATGCAATAGCTTTTCAGCAAGGACAACATCTGGAATCGCTCCAGCCCTGGAAACCTTTTGATGTGGTCTATCAGATCGAAGAAAACGAGTGGAACGGCAAAAGCTCCCTCCAGCTAAATGTAAAAGACCTTAGTTTCAAAGTTGAATAACCACAGGTCTCCAAACATTCATCAAGCTTTTAATTAATTTTGCGCAATGGAAACTGTACTAAGTGGAATCCGATCGACGGGAAATTTACACCTTGGCAATTATTTTGGCGCCATAAAAAATTTTGTCGCTATGCAATATGAGCACAGGTGCTTTTTTTTCATTGCCGATTACCATTCCCTAACTACTCAACCAACGCCCGACAACCTATACAAAAATGCCAGGCAGGTTTTGATTGAATACCTTGCCTCGGGAATTGATCCTGAGGCAGCCACTTTATACCTACAGAGCGATGTGCCCGAGGTAGCGGAGTTGTACCTGCTGTTAAATATGAATGCCTACCTTGGAGAGCTTGAGCGCTGTACATCCTTTAAAGAAAAAGTTCGAAAACACCCCGACAATATTAATGCCGGTCTGCTGACCTATCCGGTTCTTATGGCCGCCGACATCCTTTTACACCGCGCAACCAAAGTGCCGGTGGGCAAAGATCAGGAACAGCACCTGGAAATGGCCCGGACCTTCGCAAACCGCTTTAACCGACTTTATAAAACGTCATACTTTCCGGAACCCTTTGCCTATAATTTTGAAGGAGAACTTGTTAAGATTCCCGGGCTCGATGGCAGCACCAAAATGGGCAAATCAGAAAGCGAAGGCAATGCAGTATTGTTGATCGATGAGCCTGAGGTAATACGCAAAAAAGTGATGCGCGCAGTAACCGACAGCGGTCCTTCCGGGCCTGGACAGCCAATGTCGCAGGGGATTGAAAACCTTTTCAACCTGATTAAAGTTATTAGCTCAACCGACACCTACGGCTATTTCATTGAAAATTACCAGAAAGGTACCATTAGATACGGGGATATGAAGAAACAACTTGCTGAAGATGTGATTGCTTTTACAACCCCGATTCGCGAGCGGATTCATGAACTTGCTTCCAACCAGGCCTATATAAGCCAGGTTGCCGGTCTGGGAGCCGAAAAGGCCCGTGAAAGCGCCCGGAAAACTATCAGGGAGGTAAGAGAATTAATTGGTTTTAAATCCATTTAACCGCATAACAGATTTTTTCTGCCCGGTCATTTAAAAATTTTTCCGCAAAAATTTAACATAAGTTCAAGACCATGAAATCAATTTCACCCTTGGCAGCCTGGATACTACGAATTAGCCTTCTCATAGTAGTAGTATCGCACATGTTTCCGGTTCTAAACAACTTTAGCTTCGCAAGTATTAACGATATTTTCTCAGCAGCATTTGCCCTTTCGGCTTTATTGCTGGTAGTTGGAGGATTCGTGAAAAAAAATACTCTTACTATGCTTTCTGGAGTACTCCTGATGCTTCTTGCTGGCTGGCATGCTTACGCAGGCGGAGAATTTAACATTTTAAACCTTCCATTTGCCTCATATTTGCTCATGGGGGCAGTAGGTTTTCATTTTTTTGTAAACGGAAACAAGTAAGTTCATTCTGAGGGCATGCCAAAATTGATCGAAACTTCCAAAAAGAAAGAGCGAACCATACTTGTGGGAGTAATACCTGGGAGGACTGATGAGGCAATTGTGTCTGACCACCTCGACGAACTCGAATTTCTGGTAGAAACAGCCGGAGGAGAAACACTGGCACGCTTTACGCAAAAGATAGACCGGCCGCTGGCAGCGACATTTCTTGGCAAAGGCAAGATCGAAGAATTGAGTCTTTTTGTGGCCGACAACAAAATTAACCTGGTGGTTTTCGACGATGAACTTAGCCCAACCCAGCACCGCAACCTTGAAAGAACCTTCAAGTGCCGTGTAATTGATCGCAGCAACCTGATACTCGACATTTTTGCCCAACGTGCCCGAACAGCACATGCAAGATCGCAGGTTGAACTAGCTCAATATCAATACTTGCTTCCAAGGCTGGCCGGTATGTGGACACACCTCGAACGCCAGAAAGGGGGTATTGGCCTTAAAGGCCCTGGTGAAAAGGAGATTGAAACCGACCGGCGGATCGTCCGATATAAAATTAGCCTGCTGAAAGAAAAACTCAGGCTAATCGACAAACAAAAAACCACACAGAGGTCGAACCGCGGAAGCCTTGTACGCGTAGCACTCGTTGGCTACACTAATGTTGGGAAATCGACCATCATGAACCTTCTGAGCAAATCGGAGGTTTTTGCTGAAGACAAGCTTTTCGCTACCCTCGATACCACTGTAAGAAAAGTGGTGATCGGAAACCTGCCCTTTTTGCTTAGCGATACAGTAGGATTCATCCGTAAACTCCCCCACCACCTCATTGAGTCATTCAAATCGACTCTCGATGAAGTACGCGAGGCAGACCTGATAGTACATGTGGTTGACCTCTCACACCCTAACTTTGAAGAACAAATGGCCGTTGTTAAGGAAACCCTTGCCGAACTAACAGGGGGAAAGGAAAAACCAACCATAATAGCGTTCAACAAAATTGACAAGTATGTTTACGTGCAACAAGAAGTGGACGATCTGCTGCCCACATCAGATAAAAACATTAGTCTTGAACAGATGAAAAGTACATGGATGAGCAAAAACCATTCGCCGAGCATATTTATTTCTGCATTGGAAAAGCTAAATATTGAAAGTTTTCGCAGGTTGCTTTACCACCAGGTAGAAGTCATTCACAAAGAACGATATCCGTTTGACAATTTTCTTTACTGAACTAAGATGAAGGCTTTTAAGAAATGGGTTACTAACCTGTTGTGCATTGTGCCGGCGCTTATGGTTGTTTTTTTGTCTGCTTTACCATTTAGGGTTCTATACTTTTTATCTGACGTGTTGTTTGTACTGATGTGGGTGGTTGTTCCTTACCGTAAAAGAGAAACCCTTGATAATCTCAAAAAAGCATTTCCTGGAAACAGCCCCTCAGAAAACCAAAAGATAGCAAGAGAATTTTACAAACACCTTGCCGATATAATAATGGAAGCAGTTGCTGTTTTGACTGTTTCTAAGCGAAGCATTGCCCGCAGGATTATGCTCGATCCTGAGAGCAAAATTCTTCTGGAACGTTATTACCTTGAAAAGAAAAGCGCCATTATGACCTTAGGTCACTATGGTAACTGGGAGTGGATGGGTGCCGGAATAAACCTTGCACATCCGGGGCAGTTGGTAGCGGCATACAAAAGACTGCATATTGATGTGTTCGACGAACTCCTTTTTCGGGCCAGGATGAGATTTTACAACATGCTTGTTACGTCTGAGCAACTCTTCAGAAAAATGGCGGCTATGAAATCAGAAGGGAAGCCTGCTGTTTTTGCTCTTCTTGCTGATCAATGGCCTCCGCCGGGTACTGCATACTGGATGGATTTTATGGGTCGCGACACCCCTTTTTTTACAGGCCCTGAAAAACTTTCAAAAAAACTCAATATGCCTGTTTTGTTTTGTTCCATCCGCAAGCAAAAAAGGGGATTCTACCAGATTAATGTTCAGACAATTACCGAAAATCCCCAGTCTGAGCCTGATCAGGAAATAACCCGTAAATATGCAATGCTTTTGGAAGAGGAAATAAAAAAAACTCCCCAGCATTGGCTTTGGTCGCACAGAAGGTGGAAATGGCAAAGACCGGCTACAGAAAAAACAGCATGCTGACGAAAAGATTACCTTGTCCTTCGCGAAAACTCAATGTTTCCAACAAATAACTGAACTGTTTTTCCGTTCTCGTCAAACTGTGTTTGAACTTGTATAGGGGAACCAACCAATCTGTTCAATTCAAGAAGGGAAGCGCCTGCAAGCGCAAGAATTGAGTGAGGCCTGTTGGCAGATAACCTGTCTTCAATACGGCTAATGTCTTCGGCCAATGTTCTCTGAAAGGTATTTCTCACATTACCCGGCAAGGCTTGTTCCGGATCTTGATCTGGCAAAAGCAGCCCGTACTGGAGTGGGCTAATTTGGAGAAGAGCAATTTCATTGCGGGGTTCTTTAATTAAGTCTGCCACCGGGTTGGAATGGGCTATTTCTCCGGAAATAGGGGCCAACCTGATTGCTGTAAATGGCATGGGAAAGTATGCCAGATATAATTCTTCAACCGTAGATCGAGCAAGGGTGCTTGCATCGGGTTTCGATGGGGTGAAATCTGCGGGCAAGTGATTTTCCTGAGACTCAGGTACAGTCAATGGATCTGGCAGGGTTCCAACAGCCAGGTTGTTTGGTGCCACCACGTTTATCACTTGTTGGGGGGGTGTTTGATTGCCCAGATTGCCGGATGGTTCTGACTGGCGCATTAGGAGAAACCCTACAAAAAACAACACCAATACTGCCGCTGCAGCCCCTGAATAGCGTACAAGTGTTTTGTAAAGGGGCAAAATCACAGGCCTTTTTAGGAGTTCTTTGTTTTCAAAAACCAATGTTACATCAGGCTGAAGTCTTGTTTTAAGCATATGGTCAAGTTCCTGCCTCATGCTGGGGCTGGCAGATGCAAATGCTTCCACCATTTTTCGTTCTCCTAAATCAAGGTCACCCTCAAGGTATGCTGCGAAGTACCATTCGAAGTTATGCTCGGTAATAACCCCCCGTTTGAGGCGGTCTTTGAAGATACAGGAAACAGCGCCGGAGTCTGAGCATTTTATCATTTCAAATTCCTCAAAGACTGCCCTGAGCTCAGGTTCG
>DATIKK010000310.1:0-1600 GCA_035477635.1 Bacteroidales bacterium
TAATTATTTTGTCATGCCGCAGCCAGATACCGCTCTGCTGGCGGATTGTAGCCCACCTCTGAATGTTCCTTTTTTTCGTTATAAAAGTGAATAAATTGTTCACAAATCCTGTGTAACTCCGTTCCATTATTTGGCATCTCCAGGTACAGCTTATCATATTTGATGGTTCTGAAGAAACGCTCAACATACGCATTATCCGTGGCTCTGCCTTTGCCATCCATGGATATTTGTACCGTTTCCAAGCCTTTTACATACCCAATATATTCCTCTGAAGTGAACTGGGTACCCTGGTCGGAATTAATGATCTCAGGCTTGCCATGTTTTAATACGGCTGTATTGAGCGTATTTACCACCCACTCAGCCTCCATCGTGTTTGACAAACTCCAGCCTACTATATACCGGCTATACAGATCGATAATAGCAACCAGATACATAAAACCCCGGGGCATTGGAACATAGGTTATGTCCAAGGCCCAGACCTGGTTGGGTTTTTCAATCTTCAGGTTTCGCAACAAGTAAGGGTACTTATACTTTGCTGGATCTATCACCGTTGTGCGTGGTTTACAGTATATCGTTTTCATTCGCATAATGCGCATCAGTGTGCGCACTTTGTGTCGACCAACCTTGAACCCCCGACGCAACAAAGCCTTGGACATCCTTCGGGTGCCACGCGTTGGATCTTCCAGGTATAATTCGTCCATCTGGCGCATAATGGTCAAATTCTCTGGGGTGCTTACTGATGGTGTATAATACAGGGTACTTCGAGCCATGCCAAGCAACGAACATTGGTCGCTGATGCTGAACTGCTTATCATTTTTATCAACCATTCCTTTACGCTGCTGAGTGGAAATCAAAGAAACTTTTTTTTTAACCAATCGTTCTCAACCTTTAATTGACCAATTTGCTTGAAAAGATCTTCTCTTTCTTTTTGAAGCTGAATCTCGGCAGATTTGTCCTTGCCGCCAGAAAAGGCATTCTCGGCATTTTTAAGAAATTCCCCTTTCCATGCTGCAATTTGATTAGGGTGAACTTCGAACTTCTCAGATAGCTCGCTCATGGTGTAACGCTCTTTAAGCGCCTCAAGAACCACCTTCGTCTTGAAGGCAGCACTGAATTTTCTTCTTGAATTTTTCATGACAGAAATTTAATTGTTTATAAATTCCTGTCCAAATTTATTAGACCACTACAACCTTAAGGGGGGTCAATATCCCGGAATGGGGGTCAATATGACCGGAATAACCAAGTGTCACCCAACCCGTAATATCTTTGTAATATCAATATCTTGAACATCATTACAACATCAAAAGGCTTGGCTCCCGCTTTGCTTTTCTTCTCATGGTTTAAAACACCGGCCTCCAAGGATTTCCTAAATATCTCAAAATCAATAATTAAATCTATCTTTTCTAATGGATTCCCTATTTCTGAAAGTTGGTCGCAGGTCATTTCTTCGTCAAATAAACCTCTATTCCCTTTGATTTTGTATTTTTGCATCGCTGTGTGTTTTATTCAGTAAATATACAGATATTTATCTGAATATCAAAGTTTTAATTTATAGAAGTTCCCTTAACAAAAAACAAAGTTAATACAAAAAAAATCGCTT
>DATIKK010000311.1:0-1927 GCA_035477635.1 Bacteroidales bacterium
CAGCCACAATGAGCAACCCTGGCGGTTTTTTGCCGGGTTGAAGGCCGACAGCACCTGGGAAAAAATTCTTCAAAGCCTTGTAGAATGGAACCGCCTTTGGGCTCGAGAAGCTCCGGTACTCATCCTGGCCCTGGGCAAAAAAACTTCAACAAAAAACGGCGAACCGAATAATGCCTACCGGTACGACACAGGGCAGGCAATAGCCTGGCTAACGGTTCAGGCGGTGCATGAGGGGTTGGTGGCGCACCAGATGGGTGGGTTCTCAGCTCAGGAGGCCAAAGGGTTATTTGAGATACCCGATGATTACGACCCCCTTACAGTAACAGCCCTGGGGTACCAGGGGCCTGCCGAAAACCTGTCAGAAGCTTTCAGAAAGCTTGAGTCGGCCGAAAGGAGCCGGAAAAAAGCATCGGAATTGGTTTTCGCAGGCAAATTTGGCTCAGCCAGTTCGCTGGTAGGATAGCACCCGGATTTCCATATATTACAATCAGTAAATACACGTAACAAGCTAAGGCTGATTTACGTATTTTTGAACAGCCATAAAATTGGTGTTGTTCAAATCTTTTTTTCGATGCAGTTGCTCCGAATTTCATGCCTGGCGGTTGTGGCAGCCCTTGTTGTGTTGCAGGTGCAAGGCCAGGCTCCAAAATACAGCAACGAATTTTTATCCATTGGTGTTGGCGCCCGGGCATTGGGCATGTCGAATGCCTTCACGGCCATAGTTGATGATGGCACAGCTGGGTACTGGAATCCTGCCGGTCTTACCCGCATGAGGGCAAACCTGCAGCTTTCACTTATGCACGCGCAATACTTTGCAGGAATTGCCCGTTACGATTTTGGCTCCCTGGCGTTTCGATCGGGCGAAGATCAGTTTTTTTCGCTTACCGTAATTCGGTTTGGTGTTGACGATATACCCGACACCTCAGAACTTATCGACGCAGAAGGCAACATCAATTACGACCGTATCCGATCGTTTTCTGCTTCTGATAATGCCTTCCTGTTTTCTTTTGCCCGCACCTTCCCAACCCTCGACAATCTGCGTTTTGGCGCCAGCGCCAAAGTAATCCGGCGCACTGCAGGAACTTTTGCAAGCGCCTGGGGTTTCGGTCTCGATTTGGGCTTGCAGTATCAGCTTGGAAACTGGAGTTTTGCAGCGGTAGGCCGCGATATTACCACAACCTTTAATGCGTGGAGCTATCAGTTTGATTCAAGAATGCGTGAAGTCTTAACCCTGACAGGTAACCGCATCCCCGAAAGCAGTCTCGAAATTACTTTGCCAAGATTTATCCTTGGAGTGGCACGCCGGGTAAATATTACCGAATCCATCCGGATGCTTGCTTCTGTCGATATGGTGATTACCACCGACGGCCGCCGTAACGTGCTTATTCAGGGCGATCCGTTTAGCGTGGAGCCCAACTTAGGAATCGAGCTTACGTACAACAACCTGATTTTTTTTCGGGCAGGGGCAGGCAATATCCAAAGGCATACATTAAATGATTTGAATTTTGGAACCTCTGTGCAATTCAACATGGGCCTGGGCGTGAATCTGGGCGACAGGCTCAGCATCGACTATGCCCTGGCCAATGCAGGAAATCAAAATGTTGCGTTGTATTCCAATATTTTCTCATTAAGATATAGCATAGAAAGGCGTGAGCGGCAAGAACAAGACTGATAAGCCATTTCAACAAAAACAAAAAGTATTGAAAAAGGTATTTTACATTCTGGTTTTGATTTTGTCGGGGCTTTCAACGGCAAAAAGTCAACCTTTTGGTAATGAATGGATCCATTACGATCAACAATACTTTGCCATAAAGATTCACGAAAATGGGATTTATCGCCTGAGCTACGATGTACTGCAAAGTGCGGGAGTGCCTGTGGGGAGTTTTGACCCAAGAGGTTTTCAGATATTTTTCAGGGGCATGGAGCA
>DATIKK010000312.1:0-7028 GCA_035477635.1 Bacteroidales bacterium
AGTTTCTTTATTTTCAGGGTCGCTATTTCAATAACCTGGGAATCGCTTTCCGAGCTGATTGAAACATCACTGCCAAAACAATATGAAAGGGAAATTTTTGACTTAGCTGCCAGCGTTGACGGTGTACACTTTCCCCACGACATCAAAACCCGGTGGGTGGGAAATGATATTGCAGTTGACATGCATATTTGTGTTTACCCCCACCTTAATATAGAACAGGCACACAGGATTACATCAGAGGTTGAACAATGCATCTGTAAAAAATATGGAGAAGATACTCATGTTTCGATTCATACAGAACCTCTGAATAATTTCGAAAACACCTAAATAACATTATACATCCAATTTTTTTAAAAATGTCCTGCCTTTCAACAAATACTCTTCCGGTGACTGCAAAAAAAGTCTGCTTAATTCTCGTTCCTTTGTTGGTTTTACTTTTTATGTCATCCTGCGCTCCGCGCAACGACGAAAAAGTTCAGATGAACCTTAGAGGTTCGGTATTCGGAACCTACTACACCATAACATATTTTGTGGAAAATGGCCAGGATTTTCAGCCCCAGATCGACAGTATTTTCAGGGCCTTTAATGAGTCGCTTTCTTATTTTGTATCCCATTCACTGATTACCCGGATTAACAACAACCTGACAGATACGGTCGATGACCTTTTCCGTGTGGTTTACCTGCGGTCGTACGAAATTTTTGAAGCAACACAAGGCGCATTTGATCCTACCGTCTCCCCCCTGGTCAATGCCTGGGGGTTTGGGTTTGCAGAACGAATGCAATTGAATCCCAAATTGGTTGACAGTCTTAAGGGATTGGTAGGTCTTAACCGCACTCAACTGCAAGGCAACCGGATTATTAAGGAGGACCCGCGTATTCAGTTCGATTTTAACGCTATTGCCAAGGGTTATGCAGCCGATGTGATAGCCCGCTGGCTGGAGTCGAAAGGAGTTACTTCCTACCTGGTCGAGCTTGGGGGTGACCTCATCGTAGGTGATCTGAAGCCCGATGGCACTCCCTGGCGAATTGCCCTCGAAAAGCCAGCCGAGCAATACGATGATCCTCAGAAATGGTATCTGTACGTTGAAATGGAAAATGAAGCCGTGGCTACATCGGGCAATTACCGCCGCTATTACGAAGTGAATGGCCAAAGGTTTTCACATACAATCGACCCCGCAAGCGGATATCCGGTTACTCACAATCTTTTAAGCGCATCGGTATTTGCCAGAGATGCCATAACTGCCGATGCCTATGCAACAGCTTTTATGGTAATGGGGTTTGAAAACTCAAAGGCTTTTGTTGAAAACCATCCGGAGCTGGAGGCTTTTTTTGTGTATTCCACAGGCCTGGAAACCTACGGAACCTTTGCCACACCAGGCCTTACAATTTTAGAAAGAGAAGACCTTAAAGTAAACAGCTCACCCAAGTAACCGAAGGTAGCGGTCTTTTATTGGAATTACTTGCGTAGGAGTTATGTTTTCCTTGTAAATCCTGACCAAACTTACCAACTGACAATTTTCGCTAAAAAAGGCTGTTGCTGCATCGAAAAAAAGCAGACTTGTTTCGAATTTTACCTGAGTAGTAAGTTTTTTGAAATCTTCCCAATCAATGAATTCAGGTATGCGGAAATAGCCGACGTTTTTCTGTAAATGATCCATATACAGCCCGCCCTCATTCGGCTCAAGTAAAAAGAATTTTAGCAGGCGTATCAAAGTCATCTCCTTTTTCAACGGGGCGACGTTTTTTTTGAATTTGATTCCTTCGGCCTGATACAATTCCTGCAACTGAATTACCTGTCCAAAATTTTTTATGTCTTTCACCCTGATTACCTGACATGTAATATTACCACGGGTTGCACAACCAGGAACAGCATCAAACGAGTGACGAAATCGTTTCTTTACCTGCTCTGTTGCCCTGACCACCAATTCGTAAGGATGGTGGCTTTCCAACACCAGATAAACGTATAGTTTCTTTTTTACCTGCGGCCCATCATTATAATACCCAAAAAATGGATTGACCGATTCAAGCACCTGAGTATTGCTAAGAACCATATCTTTGGGCAGGGTGGTCAAAGGCTCCTCCTTGGTAACCCCCCCGAATCTCTCAATAATTTGGTCTGTTCTCATAATTTTCCAATCTCAACTTGCTATTTTTGCGCTGGTTTACATCCTTAGCCCGTTTGAGCTACCCGAACCCTTTAAAGTCATATTTTGTTTGACCTTTAAAGTTACAAAATAATAATAAATCACCACGCAAGTAAAGCATTCTTGCATGAATTAACCAAAGGGATAATTACTTGCAACGGGCTATTTTTGACCGGGTAACTCTTCTGTATTGTTGCAGTCTTCCGGAATTTGCGAATGGCATGTGCAGGCAATCGCTTTACCTGACTTTGGGTCGAACTTGCTCCCGCACACTCTGGTAAAGTTTTCGCCAGGCTTAAGAAACATTTTGATGGCAATACCTAAAATCGCTATGGCAACAAGTAATATGGCTAAAAGAAAAACATTCATTTTTGTAACTTTTATTTGAGTGAAACCCGAATACAAGGCAATTGTTCAGATTTCCTATTCTAAAATTACCATCAGGATCGAGTCAATATGGCCATCAATATACCTGCAGCAACCGATGCATTGAGCGAATCGGCCTGAAACCCTTCAACCGGGGGGGCGCCGCCAGGAATTTTTAACCGTTTGCTAACATATTTTGCAACCTCGGCCGATATTCCAGCCGATTCATTTCCGACAACCAGAATACAACCTTTTCCTGACGAAACTTCAAAAACGTCGTCGCCTTGGAGAAATGCCCCATATACAGGCACTTTAAGCCATGCTTTTTTTAGAAAGGCTGCCAGATCTGTATAAAACACCTTTACCCTCAGAAAGGAGCCCATAGTAGCTTGTATCACCTTCGGACTGAACACTTCGGCAGTGTCAGGCGAACAAACCACCTGCCGGATATTAAACCAATCAGCAGTTCGTATTATCGTACCCAGGTTGCCAGGATCCTGAATGGTGTCGAGCGCAAGAATTAATCCTTCGCTGGTTGGATCAGGTACAACCTGCAAGTTTGGCGTTTTCACCACGGCCAAAACCCGGTTTGGCGTTTTCAGCCCGCTTATACGGGTCAGTTCACTTTCGCTAACCGTAAATAAAGGAACACCCTTTCTGATCTGGTGCCCAAACTGCTCAACCCATCCCCCAAGTCCATAAATGCCCTCAATCTCGAATTCGCTACTCACAAGCTCATTTACAACCTTTTCGCCTTCGGCTAAAAATACCCCATACTGCTTTCTGAACTTTTTCTGTTGAAGGGTTTTAACGTATTTAATATCAGCGGCGCTTAGCTTCATACCACAGATTTTGGTTGCGGTAAAAAAACCTGTCCCGAACATGTCAGGACAGGCATACACTTATTTTACGTAGCGTACAGAGTTACTCTTCAATAACCTCAAATTTAATATCGATACGTACTTCTTTGTGAAGATTAATTTTTGCAGAATAAACGCCAAGCTCCCTGACCGAATCACCGTCAACAACAATACGTTTGCGATCAACTTCAATGTCGAATTGGTCTTTTATAGCTTCGGCAATCTGCATAGCATTTACCGACCCATAGATTTTACCGGAAGAGCCTACTTTGGCGCCTATTTTAACGTGAATATCAGTTAGTTTTTCTGCAAGCTTCTCGGCTTCTTTTTTGATTTTTGTTTCTTTATAAGCTCTTTGCCTGAGAGTTTCGGCCAGCTTCTTTTTTTCGGAAGGAATAGCCAGTATGGCCAACCTTTTTGGAATCAAATAGTTGGCGGCATATCCGTCTTTCACGGTTACTATGTCGTCTTTAAATCCCAGCTTGGGAACATCTTGAAGCAGAATTATTTCCATTTTCTTTTCTCCTTATTTTAAAAGATCGGCAACATAGGGTAACAAGGCCAGGTGGCGGGCCCGTTTGATGGCTCTCGACACTTTGCGCTGATATTTTACAGATGTTCCTGTAATACGCCTTGGAAGGATTTTACCCTGTTCATTCACAAACTTCAAAAGAAAATTCGCATCCTTATAATCGATGTACTTAATACCAGCTTTTTTGAAGCGGCAGTATTTCTTTTTCTTGATATCGACAGCTATGGGAGCCAGATATCTTATTTCGCTATTTTGCGGATTTGCCATGTTTTAATGTTTTTTTGATTAACTACCTGCAACCTGTGTTTCCTTCACTTTCGAAATGTCTTTGTCTGACCGCCTTTTCTCGTTATATGCCAGAGCAAATTTGTCGAGAGCAAGGGTTAGAAACCGGATTATCCGTTCGTCCCTTTTAAATTCAATTTCAAGGTCGGCAATTAACGAAGGCTCTGCCTTAAATTCTATCAGATGATAGAACCCCGTCGATTTTTTCTGTATGGGATAGGCGAGCTTTCGAAGTCCCCAGTGATCTTCATAGACAATTTCGGCGCCCTTCTTTTTCAGGTAGTCCTGAAATTTACTTACCGCTTCCTTCATCTGTTCATCAGACAAAACGGGAGTCATAATGAAAACGGTTTCGTACTGTTTTACCATTTGTTAATTTTTTTTTAAAGGTTTGATTTACTAAAGGTTTTGCTTTCGGTAAACGAGGTGCAAAAATAATGAAAATATCGTAAACCGAATTTATCTCCCTGCTGATTTTTTCATCCATGTTTGTGTTTTACGAATCATGCCCGGTTCATTGGGGGTTTTACCGGAGTAAAAACAAGAGGCAGCCTGAATCCGGGCCACCCCTTGTTGTTGGTAAAAATTTAGTGCGAGGCTCTGTTTTAGTGCCTGTTAGTCGTAGCTCAATTTAGGTCAAAGCGGTCGAGATTCATTACCTTGTTCCATGCCGCAACAAAATCAATAATAAATTTTTGCTGGCCATCAGCGCTTGCATAAACCTCGGCAATAGCCCTGAGTTCTGAGTTAGACCCGAAGATAAGATCGGCACGCGTTGCGGTCCATTTCAACTTTCCGGTTTTGCGATCGCAACCCTCAAAAAGTTCTTTTTCTTCAGAAACAGGCTTCCATAGAGTGCCTATCCCAAGCAGGTTTAGGAAGAAGTCGTTGGTTAGTACTTCGGGGCGTTCAGTAAAAACACCATGTTTTGAATGATCAAAATTTGTGTTTAAAACGCGCATCCCACCAACAAGAACTGTCATTTCGGGCACGGTAAGGGTGAGCAGATGTGCTTTGTCAATCAACAGTTCTTCAGTTGGAACAGTGTATTTTGTTTTTAAATAATTGCGAAAACCATCTGCGGCAGGTTCGAGAACAGCAAAAGACTCAGAGTCGGTTTGCTCCGCTAAAGCATCACCCCTGCCGGGCACGAATGGAACCTTAACCGGATGGCCGGCATTTTTTGCGGCTTGTTCGATGGCCGCGCAACCGCCAAGTACAATGAGGTCGGCAATTGAAACCTTTTTTCCTGTTTTCTGGGCTTTATTAAATTCAATCTGAATTTTTTCTATTACCTCCAATACTTTATTTAGCTGAGCCGGGTTATTTACAATCCAGTTTCTTTGCGGCTCAAAGCGAATTCTTGCTCCGTTGGCTCCTCCTCTCTTGTCAGAACCGCGGAATGTTGAAGCTGATGCCCAGGCTGTGGAAACCAACTGGCTCACCGAAAGTCCCGAATTCAGTAACCTTGACTTTAATTCGGCAATATCCTTCTCATCAATTACAGGATGGTTTACTTGTGGAATAGGATCCTGCCAAATAAGTTCCTCGCCTGGCACTTCGGGTCCTAAATATCTTGGGCGAGGGCCCATATCGCGATGTGTTAGTTTGAACCATGCACGGGCAAAGGCATCGGCAAAAAGGTCGGGATTTTCGTAAAACCGTCGGGAAATTTTTTCGTATTCCGGGTCGAATTTCAATGCAAGGTCAGTTGTCAGCATGCCCGGTGCATGACGTTTTGAAGGCTCGTGTGCATCGGGAACAGAGTTGGCTCCGGCTCCATGTTTAGGCCTCCATTGGTGGGCTCCGGCAGGGCTTTTTGTCAGCTCCCAGTCGTAACCAAACAGGTTCCAGAAGAAGTTATTGCTCCATTTTATCGGGGTGCTGGTCCAGGTAACCTCCAGGCCGCTTGTAATGGTATCGGCGCCTTTTCCCGAACCGTGCCGGCTTATCCATCCCAGCCCCTGCTCTTCGATGCCGGCTGCTTCGGGTTCAGGCCCCAGCAACGCAGCATCGCCTGCTCCATGAGCTTTTCCAAAAGTATGCCCCCCTGCAATCAAAGCCACGGTTTCCTCATCATTCATGGCCATACGGCCAAATGTTGTCCTGATATCCTTTGCTGCAGCAATGGGATCAGGGTTACCATCGGGGCCTTCAGGATTTACATAAATTAACCCCATTTGCACGGCCGCAAGAGGATTTTCAAGTTTCCTTTCACCAGAGTAGCGTTTGTCGCCCTCCAGCCATTTCGCTTCCGAACCCCAATACACATCCTCTTCTGGTTCCCAAACATCCTCGCGTCCTCCAGCAAATCCAAAAGTTTTAAACCCCATAGATTCCAGAGCCACATTGCCCGTAAGGATCATTAGGTCGGCCCAGGATATTTTCCTGCCGTATTTCTGCTTTATCGGCCAAAGCAACCTGCGAGCCTTGTCGAGGTTGATATTATCGGGCCAACTGTTGAGCGGGGCAAAACGTTGTTGCCCGGAGCCACCACCACCCCGGCCATCCCCTGTGCGATAAGTTCCGGCGCTATGCCAGGCCATACGGATAAAAAACGGCCCATAATGCCCGAAATCTGCAGGCCACCATTCCTGGGAGCTGGTCATCAACTGCTGAAGGTCTTTTTTTAATGCCGCAAAATCAAGACTTTTGAATTCTTCTGCATAATTAAAATCCGAACCCATTGGGTTGGATTTGGAGGAGTGCTGACGCAAAACATTCAGCCGTAACTGATTTGGCCACCAATCGGGATTTTTGGTGCCGCCTGATCCAACACTTTGCTTGCTTGTTGCCCCGGTTACCGGACACTTGCTCATATTCTTACTCTCATCCATGTTT
>DATIKK010000313.1:0-3356 GCA_035477635.1 Bacteroidales bacterium
TGTTAAGTTTTGGACTGAACCTGAGGTTAGTTCATCAAAATTATCGTCCTTACCCAAACCCCTTTGGCGCTTTGCACATTTAAAAAATACACACCCCTTGGCAGCCCTGAAGTAATAATTTGCTCAACATGGCCTGTAAATAAATTGCCGGGTTCCCTTGCCAGTACCAGCCTGCCCAGGGCATTGTAAAGCCTTAGTAAGGTATTTGGATGATTTTCGTTAAACCGGATCATTACATAATTTTTCGCCGGATTGGGGTAAACTTCAAACGCGGGTTTTTCCTCTGGTAAACTTGGAACTGTGGTTGGGTCTGATAAAAAGGAGGCAGTCATGGCCAGGTGCGCGTCAGGCATAATAAAAGAATACAAAGGTTGGGAGCTTTGTTGAATACCTTCCCTGAACCACCCCGAAAACAGGTAGCCCGTATTTGGTCTGGCTTGAAGAGTTACGGCCTGTCCTGCAAGAAAATTACCACCACCAGAAACCATCCCGCTAAACTCAGGGTTAACCACAATAGAAATATTTCTCGAAATAGTTGCTCCACTTAACAGTTCAATAAGATCAATGGCGAAAAAGCCCTCACCGGTGCCTTCCATCTGAAAGGCAATACGCACATTGCTCTGATTTCTCATCTCAAATAAGTTCACAGTATTGCTTATCCATTGCAAATTTCTTTCGCCGGCAGCAAAAACCGGATGCGCATGACTATCCCACACCAGGGTAAACGCCTCGTTGCCTTTGCTTGCCCAAACCTTTAGACGCTGCCCTTCCGGGCGGTAAATCCCGTTGAAACTGAACCGAAGTGCAGGATCCGCCAGGTTGCTCATATCTATCTGCGGAAGAATTAACCATTGATTGGTTTGCGAAATGGCAGTGGTTTGCAGGTTGTAAAACTGAACGCTCTGAACAGGATTGATCGTTGTTCCGTTTATTGTTACAGAGGAGGCCAGCATCCAGGGCGATATTCCCATATTGAGCCAGCAGGTGGAATCAAATTCTGCCGGAAAATTTTGGACGTACGGAAATGTGCTGATAGTTACTGCACAAGCCTGGGGATTCAGCAAAAAGGCCCGGGCCCCGGGATCCGATTCACTTGTTGCATACGTTGCGGTAACCTCATATTCAACGAGGCCAACCGGAACAACAGTGTCGGTAAAACTTAACGGTTCGGTTGCTGAAACCGTATGCAAAAGGCTACCGTTGCGAAAAACCTTATACCCTGTCGGATTTGCCGCAGGGAGCGCCTGAAGGGGAACTGTGCCCTCATTTGGGGCTGTGGTAGTCTTTCCTGCATGTCCCGAAAAAGACTGAATGGCTGTCGAACCGGCCTGGTTTGATTGGGCAGAGAGAACATAAATCTGCGTAATGTAACTTAATGAACCGGAAAAATTGTCAAAATATAACGGCATTTCCCAGTTACCTGCAGTACCCACAAAAGAATATCCCTGGCCGTAATTAACCCGCATAGCTACGGTTGAAGGATGGCCGCTAAGGTCAATGGGCCTTACGGCTACATAAAACGGGCCTGGCAAGGTAATGGGCTGGGGCAACGAATAAGTCGTCCACCCGGTTTTTGATGCAGCAATGATAGGTGATTCATGTAGCAGTGTTGTTCCGTCTTTTCCATAAATTTTGAAAGTAAAGCGGTTGTCCGGCCATGGGTGTTGGGCGCTTTCATGAAAATGATGACGTACCATTGAAAGAATAACCGGATAACTCAGATTCAATGCCGGAGCCTCAAATATTACAGCCCTTTCGGGTCTCGACCAACTTAAATATTGTGGAGTGGTGGCCTTGGCATACCATCCCTGTTGGTGGGGAAACGAACCCGGAGCCCACCAGCGAACTGTAGCCCGGCTTGCCGTTTGCAAAGTAGCAGTAATATGTCCCGGGGGAGGAAATTGTTCGAAATGGGGATCAAGTCCCTGTAGTTGCGTTACACCAGTACCCAGCGGGTCGAGGTGGGGCGCCAGTCTTTGCGATGGATTGATACCGTTTAGATCCCAGTGGTGAAACATCCTGCCGTAAAAATCAGCTTCAAATGGAGTAGCGCAGGATGATAAACCTCCGGCAAGTGTTCCAAAAATAAGCCCTTCGGAATTAAATAAAGGTGAGCCTGACGATCCTGGCTCCACAATTCCATGACGACCGTCAAGGGTTTGTGCCCACACTACAGTCCAGGCTGAGTTGGTTGCCATGCGATTGCCGCTGATCGTAGGATTAGAAGTTACAACCGGTTGATTAAAGGTTGAAATCTTTTTGGCATCACCGGCAGGGTGGTGTATCCCGACTCCAGAAGCGCTGGGTAAACCAGACCTATCCCATCCGTTCCAAACCAGTCGCCAATGTGTTGGAGGGGTTTGTTTAAGTCGCAACAGGCTGAAATCTGAACCGCCATTCAAAGGGCCGCTTGCAACAAGGTCGGCTCCAACAAGCAAATGATGGGGGGGAATGTCTGTAGTTAAACATCCTGATCGCTCGAAATTAAAGTAAAAATGCCAGAAAAGCCTGTCGCGGGCCGAAGCTCCATCTCCGCAGTGAGCCGCAGTCAAAAACAACATATCTCCATTATGCCGTGTATTATTCACCAGCGATCCGGAGCAATAAAACCAGTTGTTTCCAGACCTCAACAGAAGTAATGCAACCCCTCTTTTTTGGGTCTGCCAGTTGATGCCTTCGGGGCAGTTAATGTTTACATTACATGTGCCCGACGCTCCAAGGTCCTTTTCAACAACAGGCGATACCAGACCCCGTCCGGAACTAATAAAGGTAACGCTTTCGAGCCGCAGGAGGCTTTGTTCTGCAGTTGCAGGTTTCCCCGGATAATAGGGTTCCTCGTATTCGATGACTATGGCATCTCCCGGTACTATTCTTGTCGAGAAAATTTGAAATTCATTGTTATTTAAATGAGTAAAGCTTCCCAGAATTTCCGATCTGTCAGGAGTATAAAAGAACAACTTTGCACCTTCCTGCAATTCAAAGGCATCGAAGTTTAGTCCGATACCAAGAGCCCCCGGCGCCTTAATTTTCAACCTCCACACGTGTTTTTTATTTTCAACGACTTCCCACTTTGCCTTCCTTTCTGGAAAAATATTAGCCGGCAAGGCAAATCCTGCATGCATTGGTATGCCTGCCTTGGGCTCATCTAAACGGGTTGCTTTAATTTGTGCCTGATCTTGTGTCAACTCAAAAGTCAAAAAAGGGACGGCACTTCCATCAAGGTTATGCAAAATGCTTGCCGGGAGTCCTCCTCCTGACAATTGCGCTTCAGCGTTGACAAGGAGCAGGGATTTTAAAACCAGAAAGACAAAAAAACTTTTCAAGAAAGTGTAGAAAGGCTTCATAAGCAAAATTAT
>DATIKK010000314.1:0-12342 GCA_035477635.1 Bacteroidales bacterium
AGGAATTGGGGATTGCAGTCGTATTCATCAACACCCATGTGCCCAACCTTCCCAACTTGGCTTTTGTAGGTCAGGATGCTTTCAGGAGTGGTTTGGTTGCGGCCCAATTGCTCGATTTGTGTGCCTGCTGCCCCGACGAAACCGAAATTGTGGTGGTAAACATAATGAGCGAAAAGGGCGGCAGTGCCCATCTGATGAGCCGCGAGGAGGGCTTCAGAAGCTATTTTTCCCAAAAAAGCGCCCATCAACCCTCCATTGTATCGCTGAATGTGCAGGAAAATTCCTCCCCTGAAATAAGGGAGGCATTAAGACAGGGTTTGTTGGAAAAAAATGGAAAACTACGCGCAAAAGGAATTTTTGTTACCAATTCACGGGTGTACCATGTTGCCGGTTTTCTGGAAGAGGTTGGCAAAGGAAATACAAGGCTCATAGGATACGATTTGCTCGAGCGGAGCATAACCCATTTGCACAATGGAAATATTGATTTTCTAATCAGCCAGAATCCGGCAGCACAGGGTTACAACAGTTTTATGGCTCTGTTCGACACCTTAGTGCTGAAGAAGGAAGTTGAAAAATTCCAGTACCTGTCCATAGACATTATTACCCGCGAGAATATTGATTATTACTTAAATCAGCCAGTCCATGAATAGAGTATGCTTCGACGATATGAAAGGCAAGAATTGCGTTATAACCGGGGGAGCCGGAATATTGGGTTCGGAAATGGCAAAAGCATTGGCCTCTGCAGGCGTAAACCTGGCCATAATAGACCTGAACCCTGAGGCTGCCTTCAAATTGGCACAAGAGATAGCAGATGCCTACAAGGTAAAAGCCACAGGCGTTTCGGCCAATGTGCTCGACAAGGCATCACTGGAAACAGCCAGGGATCACATTGCCCAATATCTGGGAAATGTGGATTTTCTAATCAACGGGGCCGGTGGTAATTCGCCAAAGGCCACCACCAAAGCCGAACAAATTGACCCATCGATGGACATTATCTGGGAAAA
The DNA here is from genome assembly GCA_035477635.1 of Bacteroidales bacterium. Lineage (GTDB taxonomy): Bacteria > Bacteroidota > Bacteroidia > Bacteroidales > UBA7960 > UBA7960. Next base: position 1,005 of record DATIKK010000314.1, read on the forward strand.
CACATTTTTTGGCCTCGAAGAGGAAGGGTTTAAGCATGTCTTCGACCTCAACTTTACGGGAACACTGCTGCCTACGATGGTTTTTGGCCGTCAAATGGTCGAACGGGGTTCAGGGGTGATTATCAACATCTCGTCAATGAATGCTTTAAAACCCCTCACCAAAATCCCTGCCTATTCAGCAGCCAAGTCGGCTGTCAACAATTTTACCGAATGGCTGGCAGTGCATTTTGGAAAAACAGGAGTGCGGGTTAATGCAATTGCACCCGGATTTTTCCTTACCAACCAAAACCGGTTTTTACTCACTAACGAGCAAACAGGGGCATTGACCGAAAGAGGCAAAAAAATTATCAACAGCACGCCAATGGGCAAATTCGGCAACCCCGACGACCTCAACGGAACTCTGCTGTATTTGCTTTCTGACTTGTCTGCATTTGTTACCGGAGTTGTGATTCCCGTTGACGGGGGTTTTAATGCTTTTGGCAAGGTTTGACATCTGATTCGAAAACGAAAAAGTCTTATAAAACTAAAATCTTTAAGCACAGAATGAGAATGATTGAAACCTGGAGGTGGTTTGGACCTCACGATCCTGTTTCGCTTTGGGATATCAGGCAAGCAGGAGCCACAGGAATTGTATCGGCGCTTCACGAGGTTCCCATTGGCGAGGTATGGCCTATGGATAATCTGATCGAGCGCAAAAGGATGATTGAATGGGACGGTTCGTTGATTCAGCCAAGGGAAACCGGTCTTGAGTGGCTGGTTGTAGAAAGTGTTCCGGTACACGAAAGCATAAAACTGGGAACTGACAACCGCGACCTGTACATCGAAAATTATCAGAACACTCTGCGCAACCTGCATGCCATCGGAATAAAAACCGTTGTTTACAACTTCATGCCGGTGGTAGATTGGACGCGTACCAACCTCAATATGGAACTCGAAGACAAATCTATTGCCCTTTCGTTCGACATAGAAGAACTCATTGTTTTTGATTTGTATATCCTGCAAAGAAAAGATGCCGAAAAGGATTATACCCCTGAGCTTTTTGAAAAGGCCCTCGCACGCTACAACAGAATGGATGAAACGCAGCGACAAACACTCACCAACACCATAATTGCAGGACTGCCAGGCTCGCAGGAAGGGTACAGCCTTGAGGCGTTCAAAGAAAAGCTGGCTCAATACAAGGGAATGACTTCAGAAAAATACTTTGACAACTTGAAATATTTTCTCCAAAAGGTTATTCCTGTTGCAGAAAAATACGGAATCAGGATGGCTATCCATCCTGATGACCCTCCCCGCTCCTTTTTTGGATTGCCGCGCATTGCCAGCACTCTGGCTGATTTTACCAACATTCTTAACGCCGTGGATTCCCCATCCAACGGATTCACGCTCTGCACCGGTTCGCTTGGAGCATGCAGCAAAAATAACTTAGTTGAATTTGTTGAAAAGTTGGGCAGCCGCATTCATTTTTTACATTTGCGCAGCGTGCAGCGGCTGAATGGGGGCAGTTTCTTTGAGGCAGGCCACCTAAAGGGCGATGTGGATATGTTCGCAGTAATAAAAGCCATCCATCAGGAGCAGAATAAACGCATGGCCACGCATCGGCAGGATTGCCGCATACCCATGCGTGCCGACCATGGCCACGCCATACTCGACGACCAGAAGAAGAAAACCAATCCGGGATATTCGGCAATAGGCCTTTTGAAAGGAATGGCCGAACTGAGAGGTCTTGAATTGGGCATTATAAAAAATTGTCAGGTTAATTAAAAACAAAATAGCAAGGAACGCATGAGCAAGAAAGTGGTAACCTTTGGAGAGATTATGTTAAGGCTGGCAACTCCGGGTTTTTTAAGATTCAGCCAAACCAGCAGTTTAAACGCCACTTTTGGCGGCGGCGAGGCCAATGTGGCTGTATCGCTGGCCAATTTTGGAGTACCCGTTGATTTTATCACCAGGCTTCCGGCAAACGATATTGCACAGGCTTGCATCATGGATTTGAAACGCTACGGTGTGGGTGTTGAGCGCATTCTCAAAGGGGGTTCGCGCATGGGAATCTATTTTCTCGAAACAGGCGCCGTGAGTCGCGGAAGCAAGGTAATTTACGACCGCGAGGGATCGGCCATTGCCCAAATCCAAAAAGGAATGGTGGACTGGAAAAAAGTTTTCGAAGGAGCCGGCTGGTTTCACTGGACGGGTATTACACCTGCCATATCGCAGGGTGCGGCAGAGGTGTGCCTCGAAGCCATTACAACAGCCAATCAATTGGGAATAACCGTATCCTGCGACCTGAACTACCGCAAAAACCTCTGGAAATTCGGCAAGAAAGCCGGAGAGGTAATGCCGGAGTTGATTGCGGGCACCGACATTGTGCTGGGAAATGAGGAAGACGCAGCAATGGTGCTGGGCATACACCCCGATGGAGTGGATGTAAAAAAGGGGCATGTAGAAGCTGCAGCCTACGAATCGGTATCCAGACAAATCATGGAACGGTTCCCCAGGTGCAAAAAAGTAATCACAACCCTGAGGGGTTCCATCAACGCCAACCATAACACATGGGCAGGAGTGCTCTGGAATGGCACGCAACTGTTCGAATCGCGGCAGTACCAGATAACCCATATCGTTGACCGCGTGGGTGGAGGCGACTCCTTCATGGCAGGGCTTATTTACGGATTGCTCACCTACGACAGCGACCAACAGGCTCTGGATTTTGCCGTAGCTGCCTCTTGTTTGAAACACACTATTTACGGCGATTTCAACCTTGTAAGCATCGACGAAGTGGAGAAACTGATGGGCGGCGACGAATCGGGCAGGGTTGCACGCTGATATTGTACAGAATTTTTCCCGAAATGATTTTTTAATACAAAAACCATGGAACTGAAACGCGAAGCACAATTTGCCCTCCTGGTGCCTACCAGCATGGGAGTGCGAATCACCCCACTGAACGGCCAACCTGTACACGCATCCGATATGTTTCGCATGCAGGCCACCAGTGCCGAAACCAATGTTGCAAGCATATCGTCGTATCTGGGGTTGCCGGTAAAGGTGCTGACTACCTTTGTGAAAGGAAGCCCTGTTGCCCAATTCATCAAGTCCAACCTCAGGATGCGCAACATGCAGTTCGAAGGTCCGGAAGTTGAACAAGGCGGCCCCTGGGGATACCGCCATCAGTTTAATATTGCCGACAGCGGCAGCGGAACCCGTGGACCCCGGGTGCACAACGACCGCGCAGGTGAGGTTGGCCGGACACTAAGGCTAGAAGACTTTGACCTGGAGAGGATTTTCGGAAAAGAGGGCGTGCAGATTATGCATCTATCGGGCCTTATTGCGGCGCTATCGCCCGACACCGGCCGTTTTTGCGTTGAACTGGCAAGGACTGCAAAAAAATTCGGAACCCGTATTTCGTTCGATTTGAACTACAGGGCATCATTTTGGAAAGGTCGCCAGGAAGAGCTACGAAAAGTATTTACCGAAATTGCTTCCCTTTCCGACATCCTCATCGGAAACGAAGAGGATTTTCAGTTGAGCCTTGGAATCAAAGGGCCACAGGCAGGCGGCAAAAGCATTGAGCATGAACTGGAAGCATTCAGGGAAATGATGGTGGATCTCAAAAATTCTTTTCCGGGAGTTTCGGTTTTCGCCACCACACTACGCGAGGTGCTGAGTGTAAACGAGCACCTGTGGGGAGCAGTGATGCTTGCCGGGTACCAATGGCACACGGTTCAGCCGCGGCCAATTCAGATTTTTGACCGGATTGGCGGAGGCGATGGATTTGTAGGCGGTTTGCTTTATGGGATATTGAAGGGTTGGGAGCCCGAAAAATGGATTCAATTCGGATGGGCGTCAGGCGCCCTTGCAACCACTTTCGAAACCGACTATGCACAACCTGCCGATGAAGAAATGGTTTGGAGCATCTGGGAAGGCAATGCCAGGGTGAAACGCTGATACCGATGGGATTTTTTGAAATGGGGTAACAAAAATTTAAAACCAAGCAGGCCATGCTTTATTTTTCCGAAGGTTCTGAAACATCTTCGTTCGACAGAACACAACTACGACAATCCTTTTTCGAAGGTTTGGATAAGCTGGGCCACAGAAAGAAGGTTTTGGCTATTCCCCCCGACTTCACCCGCTACCACTCCCAGGCAGGCATTCTGACGAGGCTGGCATGGGATTATTATGGAGATGCCCTGACACATATTTTACCGGCACTTGGCACCCACGCTCCCATGAGCAAGGCTGAGATTGAAAAAATGTTCGAAGGGGTTCCGTTGGGCTTATTCCGGGAGCATAAATGGCGCACCGACATCTTAACCCTGGGGGAGGTTCCGGCTTCTTTTGTTGAGGAGGTTTCCGAAGGAAAGGTCTCTTACTCCTGGCCTGCACAGGTAAACCGGCTGCTGGTGGAGGAAGGATTCGACCTGATTCTCAGCCTTGGCCAGGTTGTGCCCCACGAAGTGATTGGCATGGCCAATTACAATAAAAATGTTTTTGTAGGCACTGGCGGACAAGAAGGCATTAACAAAAGTCATTTCCTGGGAGCCGCCTATGGTATGGAACGCATTATGGGTCGTGCCGACAACCCGGTGCGCAGGGTGCTAAATTACGCATCGGAGCACTTTGCCGGTCATCTGCCCATTGTATATGCCCATACGGTAGTGTCGAAGGATGCTCAAGGGATTCTTCGTATAAGGGGTCTTTTTATGGGCGACGACCCGACCTGCTTTACACAGGCTGCAGAGCTTTCGTTGAAAGTAAATTTTAATATGCTCGAAAAACCATTGCAAAAGATAGTGGTTTACCTCGACCCTGCCGAGTTTAAAAGCACCTGGCTGGGCAACAAAAGTATTTACCGCACCCGCATGGCCATTGCCGACGGCGGCCAGCTCATCGTCCTTGCGCCAGGGCTGAAGGAATTTGGCGAGGATAGGCAAATTGACAGCCTTATCAGAAAGTATGGATACCGCACCACGCCCGAAGTGCTGCAATTAACCCGCGACAACCCCGACCTGCAAAACAACCTGAGCGCCGCAGCACATTTGATTCACGGTTCTTCCGAAAACCGTTTCCATATCACTTATTGTCCGGGAAATCTAAGCCGAAGCGAAATAGAGTCAGTACATTTCCAATACGCCCCACTGGAGGAAATGCTTAAGAAGTACAATCCGGCACATCTGCGCGATGGCTTTAACACCCTGCCGGGCGAAAAAGAAATTTTCTTTATTTCAAATCCGGCACTTGGCCTTTGGGCAAGCAGAAGCCGGTTTTTTAATTGACTATGATCGAGGCATCCGGTAATTTGGTCAATGGTTAAATCTTCAAATCTATTTTGTTACCTGGATTACAAAAGCGACGATTTTTTCAGTAAAATTGCAGACAATAAAAAAATGAAAACCGAGGCTTGTGGAGGAATATTTAATCCGGATCAGAAATAAAGTAAATGTTCCCTTCCTGTTGGCAAATTCAATGTAAATTACCCTAATTTTACACCCGTTTAAAAAAATTTTCAATTACTCTATGAATCAAAACGGGGGCATACTGGAATGGTTTTCAGGCAGCGATTCAGGCAATAATAAGTTTTCAATTATTATTCCCAGTTGGAACAATCTGGCATTGCTAAAGCTGTGTGTTGAAAGTATAGAGAAGAACTCATCCTTCAAACACCAAATAATCATTCATGTAAACGAAGGTACGGACGGCACATTACAATGGGTGCAAAGCAAGGGGTTTGATTACACTTACAGCAAGATCAATGTAGGGGTTTGCTGGGCGGTAAATGCCTGCAGGGCGCTGGTAAAAACCGATTACATTGCTTTTCTGAACGACGACATGTACATGTTGCCCGGTTGGGACAGCGCTTTATGGGATGAGATAGAAGCTATCGGGCATAAATATTTCTTCCTTTCATCAACAACTATCGAACCACGCAAATCGCCCCATCCGGGCATTTTGTCTCCATATGATTTTGGAAACACGTCCGGTAGTTTCCGTGAAGAAGCCCTTTTGCAGCAGTTCATGGAGATCAAAGCAACCGATTGGAGCGGCGCTACCTGGCCTCCAAACATTGTTCACCGCGATATTTGGGACCTTATCGGTGGCTACAGCGTGGAATACTTCCCAGGTCTTTATTCCGATCCCGATTTTTCGGTAAAGTTGTACGAAGCAGGTGTCAGATATTTCAAAGGAGTTGACCAAAGCAGGGTTTATCACTTTGGTTCACGGTCAACCAACCGGATAAAGATGAACCACGGGAGCAAGCAGTTTCTAAATAAATGGGGAATAACCTCAGCTTCGTTTTGCAAATACTACCTTCGAAGGGGTCAAAAATTTTTAGGGCCGGTTGAGGTTGACACAAATCACCTTAAAGCAAGGATGGCTAGATTAAAAAGTGTCTTAAAGCGCGTTTTGTGGGCATTTGGTGGCAATGGTCGCACAAAGGGTCCTTTTTCCGGATGAAACGAGCATGATTAGCAAAGCACAAACACCATTGAAAATTCATAATGCGAGTTTGCTTTCAGCGAGCCCTTCGGGGTTCATCCGACATTAACATAAAAATTATTTTCGGATGAAAATAATTGGTCAAAAACATTTTATCCTTCACGATGGGTATTTTAAAGGAAATATTTAAAGCAGCCATAACGTCAAAATACCGCTACATGCCTGAGCGCTACGCCGGTAGTTTCCTGAAAGGCGAACCGGTTGATCAGCATGTTGATGTCCAGGCTCCCCGTATCCTGTATGTATGCTGGACAGGGAGCAACCCCATGAGTGCTGACCGGATTGCCGCCCTCAATTCCTTGAAAAAAACGATTGGTGTGGAGGTAGCGCTAATTACTCCTGAGAACCTCAAACAATACCTGGTGCCGGGTTATCCTCTTCATGAAGGGTATGAATATTTGTCGCTTATCCAGAAGTCAGATTACCTAAGGTGCTACCTGATGCACCACCATGGGGGTGGTTATTCGGATATTAAGTATTTTGGAAAATCGTGGGTTCCTGCCTTTGAGAAGCTCGAAAAATCGCCAGATAAGTGGCTTATGGGATATCGCGAAATAGGGAAAAGAGGAGTGGCCAAAACAGGTGGCAATATTGAAGCTGACCTGAAAAAACACTGGCACATCCTTATTGGAAACGGCAGTTTTATATGCAAGCCCAAAACGCCATTCACCTCCGAATGGTACCACGAGTTGCATGCGCGGATGGATTATTTTTTGCCAGGGCTGAAGAAAGCCCCCGGCGACGCCTTTGGAACAAATGCCGGTTATCCGATAAAGTGGGCCTACATAATGGGCTATATCTTTCATCCGCTTTGCCTGAAGTACCACAAAAGGTTGTTGTTTTCGCGCAGACTTAGGTTCCTGCCTATAAAATACCGCTAAAATTAAAAGTCATTGGAAGCTGTTCAACCAAAAGTTTCGGTAATTGTACCCTGCTACAATTCTGGCAAGTTTGTTGCAGAAACCCTATCATGCGTTTCAAAAACAGATTACCCGAATTGGGAATGTGTGATTGTAAACGACGGTTCGACCGACAATTCGGAAATAATCGTATCAGAATTCAGCAAAAACGATTCCAGGTTCAGGCTTGTTACGCAGGCAAATTCCGGCCCCTCGGCCGCGCGCAACATGGCAATAAAACATTGCACAGGCGAGTATGTGTTGCCTCTCGATGCCGACGATTTAATTTCGAAAGACTACATAAAGGAAGCTGCAGAAATACTGACTAACCGGCCGGAAATCAAGTTGGTGTATTGCCTTGCCAGAAAATTTGGCAGGAAGAACCAAGCCTGGAAATTGCCAGACTACTCGTTTGAAAAGCTTTTGGTGGATAATATGATTTTCTGTACGGCCATGTTTCGAAAATCAGATTTCACTAAAACCCGGGGCTTCGACGAAACCATGCGCTCCGGAAGGGAGGACTGGGATTTCTGGATAGAATTCCTCAAGGACGGAGGACAGGTATTCCGTATCGAAAAGGTACATTTTTTCTACCGTACCCACAAAAGGTCGCACAACAAAACCGCCAACGAAAGCATTGCATCCATCAGAGAGCATATATCGCTTAAACACCGCGACCTGTATTCCGCGTATATAAAAAATACGGCCCAACTGCTTTGGGAGCATTCACATTTCAAAAAGAAATACAATATTATCCGCAGGCTGATGTTTAAAAAACCTCTTCCATGATGGTTCCCTGCAGTAGAAAAATTAATCTCACACCTCATAAGCGTGGTAATATGGTTGCGGTTCTTTTTATAAAAAGCTTGCAAAAGCAAGGAAAGAAATAATTAAAACATCATACGGATGAAACGAGCATGATTCGCAAAACACAAACACGGATGAACAGAAGTTCAGCGAGGCTAAAATTCTTCATGCGAGTTCCATCAGACCTTAATCTTAAAATTATTTACGGATGAAACAGAAAGCAGACATAGGACTGATTGGCCTAGCCGTGATGGGCGAAAACCTGGCGCTCAACATGGAAAGTAAAGGATATTCGGTAGCTGTTTACAACCGCAGTGCCGATAAGGTATCCAGTTTTATTAGCGGCAGAGGCAAGGGTAAAAAGATTATAGGCGCAACATCGCTGGGCGATTTGGTCGGAGCCTTAAAATCTCCGCGCAAGGTCATGCTCATGGTTAAAGCGGGCAAACCTGTTGATGAATTTATTGAGATGCTCATACCATTGCTTTCGGCTGGCGATATCATTATCGATGGGGGTAACACTCACTTTCCCGACACAAGCCGGCGGGCAGCTTATGTTGAAAGCAAGGGATTGCTGTATATAGGCACCGGGGTTTCGGGTGGTGAGGAGGGAGCCCTCAAAGGCCCATCAATCATGCCCGGAGGCTCTGCAAAGGCATGGCCTCTGGTAAAACCAATTTTTCAGGATATTGCAGCCAAGGTGGCCGACGTTTCGCCATGCTGCGACTGGGTGGGCGAAGGTGGAGCAGGGCATTTTATCAAAATGGTTCACAACGGGATTGAATATGGCGACATGCAACTGATTTGCGAAGCCTATCAGATCATGAAAGATTATCTTGGGTTGGATCATGATAAAATGCACCAGGTTTTCAAACAATGGAATGAAGGCGAACTGGATTCGTACCTGATCGAAATAACCCGCGATATTCTATCCTTTAAGGATGATGACGGAACACCCCTTGTAGAAAAAATTCTCGACACTGCCGGGCAAAAAGGAACAGGGAAGTGGACTGGGATATCGGCTCTGGAACTTGGGGTTCCGCTGACGCTTATTGGAGAATCAGTTTTTGCCCGTTGCCTTTCGGCTCAAAAGGACGAAAGAGTGGTGGCCTCAAAGGTTATTCAAGGCCCGGCGCCGCTTTTTAAGGGCAATAAGGAAGCCTTTATTGAAGACCTTCGAAGAGCTTTGCTTGCTTCTAAAATCGTTTCATATGCCCAGGGTTATGTTTTAATGCGCGCTGCTGCCGAAGAATATGGCTGGAAGCTAAATTATGGAGGTATTGCACTAATGTGGCGCGGAGGATGTATCATCAGGTCTGTATTCCTTGGTAAAATAAAAGAAGCTTTCGACCGCAATCCCGACCTAACCAATCTGATGCTCGAAGACTACTTCAGAGAGAAGCTCCTTGGGGCTTCCCCCGGGTGGCGCAGAGTAGTTGGGCAAGCCATTGAAAACGGAATTGCAATTCCTGCGTTTGCGTCGGCCCTGACATATTTTGACGGCTACCGTACTGCGAGACTCCCTGCTAACCTGCTTCAGGCACAACGCGACTATTTTGGCGCCCACACCTACGAGCGTACAGACAGACCAAGGGGCGAATTCTTCCATACCAACTGGACAGGCCGAGGCGGGCAGACTTCTTCGACAACGTATAATGTTTAACCCTTTAAGGCCTGAAGAAAGATTATTTTTCCTGAAAGCTGAAGCCCATGAATTCCTAAAGTCAGAACAAGGTTTTACAATCTTTAATTGGCCCCGACATCGCATTGAAACTGGCTAAGGCTGGAGGAAGCATCAAAACGGATTAATAATTTTTTCAATGTTTGGCATCAAAAATGTTTTGTCTATCTTTGCACTCTCAAAAAAAACGGTCTTTTTTTTCCAGATATTAAAGGAAAAGAATCAGCCAGAACGGAGAGATGGGTGAGTGGCTGAAACCAACAGTTTGCTAAACTGTCGTACTCGATTAGGGTACCGGGGGTTCGAATCCCCCTCTCTCCGCTCCTTTTCCACAAAAGCCTTCGGGGTGTAGCGTAGTCCGGTTAGCGCGCCTGCTTTGGGAGCAGGAGGTCGCAAGTTCGAATCTTGCCACCCCGACAAATTTTTAGAGCCATGGAGTCTTTCTGTGGCTTTTTTTTTCCAAATTAAGCGTCAGGAATTTCTAATACGTAATTTGGTTTAAATAACCAACAATTCAGCTTTTAAAAAAAGCGAAAATAACCGGCTAAGCTCAGATACTTGCCGAATCGACCAGAATCAAGATTGATCTCGCCGGGATGGCCACCTTCCCCGAGAGCGGAGCATTGTAGCCAGGCGAAGAAACACCCTGTTCGTTTACTTCGTATTTTGAGGCCACCACACGCCACTCGCCCTCCGGCAAATCGGCTTCAACCCTGTTGGCATCGGCATTATAAAAGACCACAATATTTTTCCAGCGATCGCCATTGGCATTGTTTGCAATCATGTATCCAACCACAAGTGGGTGCTCAATGTCGAAAAAGCTCAGGTGTTTCTGTATCATTTCGGTGGTAGGCATGCGAAAGGCCGGATGGTTTTTGCGCAGTGCCACCATTTTGCGGTAAAACTCAAACACCTCTATGTATTTTGCTTTGTTTGACCACACTAATTGATTGATACTGTCGGGAAAATTGTAACTGTTGTGTTCGCCAAATTTGGTGCGCACCATTTCTTCGCCGGCGTGCAGGAATGCTACACCCTGAGCGGTAAGCACTATGCCGTTGGCCAATTTCTGAATATCGAGCATATCTTGCTTGCTGCAGTCGTGGCAGGTAAACACGGTCTTATCCCAAAGCACCGGGTTGTCGTGGCAGGTAACATAAGTGATGGTTTTGAGCGGACTGTCGGCATAAGGGGCATCGGAGTAGTTTACTGAGGCATAGTCAATTTGAGGGTGTTCTGTCGAAGCCACCACACCAAACTTAATGCTTTCCTTCACCCCCTGCCGGCCTACCATAAAACCCTGGTCTTCTTCGTCGTACCAGTGTCCGCGAATACCATCCCGAATGTCATCGCTAAAGACAGCCACACCGTTCAGCCTGGCAGCATGCGCTTTTACAGCCCGGTCTTCCAATGGCAGAGGAGTATCTGTGGCGGTCCACCCTTCGCCGTAAAGGAAAATATCCGG
>DATIKK010000315.1:0-1571 GCA_035477635.1 Bacteroidales bacterium
CTATGATCAGGCAAAAAAGCCGCGCTGCAATTATTTATCGGGCACATAATATTGAACATTTGATTTGGAAGGGTTTGGCTTCATCGGCCAGAAATCCTTTTTTAAAAACCTATCTGAATTTGTTAGCTAACCGTTTGGAAAAGTACGAATTGAATGTAATCGATCAGGTTGACGCCCTCATAGCCATTTCGACTACCGACCATGATTTTTTCCTGAATAACGGATTCAAAGGCAGTTCTGTTTTGGCACCAGTTATGGTGCCTGAGCATAAGGAGATGTTTCCATTGCCTGAACCTGAACCAGGAACAGTATTTCATCTTGGCTCAATGGACTGGAGACCAAACCGGGAAGGAATGCTCTGGTTTTTAAAAGAAGTATGGCCAAGGGTGCTGAAAAAAGCACCTGAAATGAGATTTTTTCTTGCAGGAAAAGGAATGCCAGCGCGTTTTTTTCATTATTCAGGAAAAAACAATGTTACAGTATTTGGCGAGGTTCCAAGTGCAGCCAAATTCATGGCCGATAAGCATATCATGGTAGTACCACTGTTGTCGGGAAGCGGTATGAGGGTTAAAATTATAGAAGGAATGGCCCTTGGAAAAATTATTGTTTCGACCCATATCGGGGCAGAAGGAATTGGGTGCAGGCATAATCACGAAATTTTATTGGCAAATACCCCCGAAGAAATGGCTTCGGCCATTGTTGATTGCTATCGTCAAAATAAATGGGCCAACGCTATTGCGGCCAAAGGCGCAACTTTTGTTAAGCAACACTTCAATACCCATCGTATTCATCAGGGGTTGCAGGTTTTTTTCAATAACTTAATATTGGTTTAAGGTTTTAAATCTCTACTTTTGAGGCCAAAACTTTAGACCGGATAACCAATAATTCCGGATCAGGCAGATTTGAGGAAAAAGATTTTCATATTGCTTTCGAGAGTGCCATTTCCGCTCGATAAGGGCGACAAGTTGCGTGCCTTTTATCAGATCCGCGAATTATCCCAACTTCATAATATTTACCTTTGTGCATTGAGCGATAGCCCGGTTCATCCCGAAGCCGAAAAAAATCTGCATCCATTTGTCAAAGAAATTAGGGTTTTTTCGTTTTCGAAACTCCAGGCAGCATTAAGACTGCTAATGAATCTGTTTTCTGACAAACCTTTCCAGGTGGCTTATTTTTTTAGTCGAAAAACTAAAAATAAAATTGAAAGTTACATTGCTGAAGTTAAACCTGATCATGTTTATTGCCAGCTTATCAGGATGGCCGAATATATCAGGAGTCTTGACATTGACAAAACCCTCGATTACCAGGATGCTTTTTCGGCTGGCCTGTTACGCAGGTATAAATATGCGCCCTGGTACTTAAAACCCATGCTTTACATGGAATACCAACGGGTAAGAAAATATGAAGAGACTATGGCGGTTCTTTTCAGAAAAAAAACCATTATTTCGATACCCGACCGAAATCTTTTTACCTATCAAGGCAGGGAAGAAATTCAAATTGTGGCCAATGGGGTTGACGACGAATATTTTAAGAAACAAACCGATGCAAAAATTTTTGATGTGGTTTTTTGT
>DATIKK010000316.1:0-2922 GCA_035477635.1 Bacteroidales bacterium
ATTCAATTCGCCTGGCAACCCGACAAAACTATTGGACAATAAGGAATTTAAGCTACTTGCCGGCCGAATCGGGCAACAGTTGGCGGCAATCTGCCCTTGTGCCCAATCCGACAAGCGTAACAGCCCTGCCGAACTGTTGCCGGTCGAAAAAGATGGCATCAACGACGCACTGTTGTAAGCACGCAGCGGGCGAAAGGCACAAAACAAACTCTCGATGCTCAAGAACTTTACATCCCATTTTGAGACCGGGATGAACCAGATAATGGAAAAGACATACCATTCCTGGCCGCAAATTGTAAGGATAATGAACACGCAAAAGCAGCAACCGTTACCATACAGGACAAAAACGGCCAGAAAAGATACAACCGTAAATGCTGTGACCCCGAAACCAAAGCACGTGAAATTTACGATGCCCTCGGGTACAAATACCAACCCTGGATACGAAAATCCCTGGCTGTTCGGCAGACAGGCGTGTTACCCGAAAAGCAACCGCAAAAAACGGTTGACACTGGTTATATGGAAATTACAAGTTAGATATTGCAAGTTGGGTTAACCCATATTGCAGCTTAAAATCCCCATTTTAGTTAAATTTCGACTAAAATCCATTTTTTTCAGGTTATTTTCATGATGGCAAATTACTAACCTGCTGATAATCAAATACAGGATTTTCCGGGGTTCAAAAAAAGCCGTTTGTGTGGACTTCCAAACATTTGGATATTAGCTGATTAAGTCTGATCTTTGGTGCATGTACATCAAGACAATCCGTAAATATTGCCAGGCAGAAAAAACCACTCATACCTATTTCAGGTTGAGCGAAAGCTACCGCGATGAATATGGTATTGCCCGCCAGCGAATGGTTTTGGGTCTTGGCCGGTTGCTTGAGCTCCCCGACATCGATCAGAAGGTACTGTTCCTGGAACGTTTGAATGAACTGATAAAAGGTAAGCCAACGCTTTTCAGTTGTAAACATGAAAAAGTTGAGCAGTTGGCACAATATTTTTATGCACAGTTGAAACACAAAAAGAAAATTGATTTGGCCTCTGATGTCGCTGATGATTTGGATACAGTAAAGCTCAATACACTGAAGAACAAAGACATTCGTGAAGTTGGGGCAGAGTCGCTTTGTTATCAGGCACTGCGGCAGTTAAAAATAGACAATTTCCTCAAAACAAGGGGCTGGACTGATGAGCAAATCAGTTTGGCGGCAACCCATATCATCAGCCGTACGGTTTTCCCGGCATCAGAATACAAGACCGTATCCTGGATTAAAGAGAACCCGGCAGTATGCGAACTTACGGGTTACAATCCTGAGAAAGTTACCAAAGACAGGCTCTACGATATCTCCAGGAAATTGTACGAAGAAAAGTCGGGGCTTGAAAACCACCTGTCCCGATGCACCAACGAGCTGTTCAACCTGCAAGACAAAATTATATTATACGACCTGACAAACACCTATTTTGAAGGCCAAATGAAGAATAGCCAAATTGCCAAACGTGGCCGCAGTAAAGAAAAGCGCAGCGATTGCAAGTTGATTGTTTTGGCCGTTGTTATTAACGCCGAAGGTTTTTTGAAATATTCCGACATTTTCGAGGGCAATACTTCGGATTGCACTTCCTTGAAAATGGTGATAACCAAACTTAACCAACAGGCAGGATATTCAAGTGAGAAACCTATTATTGTGATGGATGCCGGTATTGCAACCGATGCAAATATCCTGTTCCTGAAGCAAGAAAAATATGACTATCTGTGTGTTTCCCGTTCAAACCTGAAGGATTACAAGGCAGATACCGGCAGCTGTCCGGTACAAATCCACGACAAGAAGAACCAGCCCATCGAGTTGCTCAATGTCAGGGTTGAAAACGACACCGACAATTACCTTTGGGTAAAAAGCCAGGCAAAAGCACAGAAAGAAATCAGCATGAACGGGCAGTTCGCCCAGCGCTTTGAAGAAGGGCTCCGTGCCATACAAAAAGGGATAGCCAGCAAAGGCGGCACAAAAAAAACAACTAAAGTATGGGAGCGTATTGGCCGGTTGAAAGAAAAATACTCCTCCACCCACCAATACTACCAGATTACAGTTTCAGACAATGGCAAAGGTACGGTCACCAATCTTGATTTTGAAAAGAAAGCTGGTACAAACATCGACGATAAAGCGGGCATCTACTTTCTCCGAACATCGTTGAACGGCAGAGAAGAAAAAATACTTTGGATGATCTATAACCTGATTCGCGAAATCGAATACACTTTCCGGGTGCTGAAAACCGACTTGGACCTGCGCCCCATCTATCACAAAACCGACGATGCCTCAATGGCGCATCTCCATCTGGGCTTGGTTGCCTATTGGCTCGTTTCAACTATACGTTATCAGTTGAAACTTCAGGGAATCAATAACAACTGGAGCGAGATTGTCCGAATAATGAACACCCAGAAAATGGTAACAACAACTATTGAGAACAATAACAATCAAACCATCCAAATCAGGCAATGCAGCGAGCCAACTGATGATGTCCGGCAAATTTACATCCAGCTAAAATATCATCAAATACCATTGCCACGAAAAAAATCCGTGTGGCACACTGGCAAAATTTTAAAAAATGAAAAATCAGATTGTCAGATCGTTATGGATGGATAGTTGCAATGTGGGTTAAAGCGATTCGGAAATCGCTTCACCCTATATTCCCCTTGCATTTCTGTCTAATTGCTCTTCTTCGGTAAAATTGTTTTCGCAAACGTGCCCCGGCAGTGGAACAATGCGTTCGTGAATGGCATCGATAATCCACTGCGGCTGCGGGAAGAAAGAGTTTTCGAGTTCATAAGCCGGTGTAATCCAGTTGCGTGAACCAACCACAACCGGCGGTGCGTCGAGATAATCGAAAGCCAGTTCGGTGATGTTCGAAGCCAAATCGCGCAGGAATGAACCAC
>DATIKK010000317.1:0-10868 GCA_035477635.1 Bacteroidales bacterium
ATCTCCTGCTTGTCGTCAATATTTCGTCCTACGGCAACTGTTTTTCGGTGGGCAATTCCATTCTCCTCCACAAAAACGAACCGTTCGTTGCTACCCACTTGCTTCAGCACGGCTAAGGCAGGGACCAGTAATGCTTCTACCTGTCCCAGATTAATTGAAACCCGTGTAAACATCCCCGGGCGCAGCGCCATGTCGGAATTCTCTACCACCACTTCTGCACGGAATGTGCCTGTTACTCTATCGATAGTCGGATGGATTTTATCAACCTTGCCGGTAAATGTCCGGCCCGGAAACAGATCAGAGGTTATCTTACCGCTCAATCCTCTCCTTAACTGATGAAAAAACCGCTCTGATACGTTAATGGTAATTTTGACCGGCCGAATCTGCATGATACTAACAATTGCAGGCTTTCCGGCAGGACTTGGGGTCATAGAGAACAACTCGCCGGGGCTGTTGTACCTTCCGGTAACCACTCCTGGTATTGTAGCTCTTATTTCTGTAAGACGAACAAGGTTATCCAGATTTGCCCTGGTGATATCGTACTGGGCTTTAAGCTGGTCAAAGCTTTGCTGAGTTGCTGCCCCGATTCGGCGCAATGTATCCAGGCGGCTCAAGTCGTTCTTCAAAGTCTGGTACTGTACCATAAGCTGGCGAAGCTGTGTTTTATCCATTTCAACAATCAATTGCCCCTGGGTTACCATATCGCCAACATCAACATGAATTCGCTCAATCCGGGCAGGTTGAGCGGCGCCAATGTGTGCCTCCTCATAAGCTTGAACGGTTCCTGTAAACTCAAGGTTGTTTTCTATAGCTTGAATAGCAATCTGTTCGATTCTTACCAGTTGTGGCCTTGCTCCGCCCTCCTCGGCCTGGGTTTGTGGCTGGCACCCCGTTGAAAGAATCAAAATAAGCCCGGCCAGCGCCATTAGATTCAAATAACCCTTTAAAGTGTTTTTCATTTGTCAAAATTTGTTTTGTAATGTTATATCGCCTGAGAGAAGGCGGTAATCCCTGTTTGTTGCGTTATAAATGTTTTAAATGTTTTTTTCTCCAATGAATCTTCTGTATTCTGCGAGCGATTTAAGAAGTTCGTGGTCGGCCTGGATCAGGTTAAATCGGGCCTGAGTAAGTGCAAGTTCACTGTCATTTACTTCCATTAGGGTTCCTTGTCCGGTAGCATATCTTACCTGAGCAATTTGGTAACCCCTTTCAGCCATTTCAATAGTAGCCATTGCCGTGGCCGATTTTTCCCTTGCTACTTTCATTGAGTTTAACAGGTTATCAAGTTGAATGTTGAGATTTTGCTCAAGATAATCGCGCTGCATTTCAAGCTGGCGGCCCATCAGGTCGAGTTGACGCACCTGGTTTCTGATTGTAAATCCACTCGAAAGCGGGATTGAAAACCTCAGGCCTGCCGAAAAAGTGTTTACCCAACGGTAGCCTCCGAATCGAAAATCGTTGGCCTCAGTTTGGAAGTTATAATTGCTTGTTAAAGCCATAGAGGGTAATCCAGTTGCCCTTATATTTTCAGCTTGAAAGTCAAGGAGGTTTCGCTGCAGATCAAGGCGCACCAATTCGGAGTTGTTTTGAAGCCCCCGTTCTGCATGTATAATGCTAAAACCAGCGAATAATGTTTCAGAAAACTCAGCAAGAGTTCCCTTAACCACTATTTCGCGGTCGGCTTCAAGGCCTATCAAGGCCTTAAGGTAGTTTACAGCCATTCGGTAGCCGTTTTCTGCTTGTAGCAACGATGGCCTGAGATTTTCTGCCTGAACCCTTGCACGTATTAGCTCAAACTCAGAGGCCAACCCCTGCCGTTTCAGATTTTCAACCATGGCTAATGTTTCAAGGGCTTTACCCAGGCTTTGTTGCATAACCCTGGCCGACTCCTTTGCCAGCAACACATCGTAATAAGCAGAATGAACAAAGTATTCCAATTCTATCTGACTTGCCCTCAGGGTTTCTCCGGCAAGAGCGCGCTCTGCTACTGCTGTGCGTAGCGAGGCATTAAGGGCGGGGTTATATACGGGCATTCCTGCAACAAAAGTGGCCAAATAGCTGTTGTCGGAACCTATTTCGAGCACATCGCCAAAGGGGCTGCCCGGTGGAAGAAAAATTACCGGTGTTTTTATATTGCGTGTGTAAACGCCACTTATCGATAAACTCGGCAAAAATCTTCCTCTAACTACATTTACCCCTGCATCGGCGCGCTCCACCTCCAGATGGGCTATTGACAAGGTAGGGTTCAATTCGCGGGCCAACCGAACGGCGGCTTCAAGGCCTAATTCCATGGGCTCATTCTGATCGCTGGCCCTAGAGTTTTGAAAAAATATTGCAAAAAGTGCTGCAAAGAGCAGATAGGTTTTTACCAGCACAAATCGTTTTTTCATCCGCATGTTATTTAAAGATTTAAGAAAGATAGCTTATTTAGTTTTGCCTCGCTCCAGATGAGAAAATACGGCTCATTTCACCATTGCTTATGTTTTAATGATAGCGACCATAAAGGATTTAGAAATTTTGATTGTTAAAAAGTCGTTCAGTTTCTTTCATCCCTTTTTCTGTACAGATACCTCTCAGGAATACTACAATAATTTCTCTGAAAACGTCGGTTTTTGAAAACTGGTCAGGTGGAAAAACATTGTTGTCGTGCAATACATCAACCTGAGCAAAAAACAATTTGGCTGCTATTTCATGTTTACTGTCTTTCCGGAAATATCCGTCCTTAACTCCAGACTCAAAAAACTCCGTTATGTTGCTTAGCTTTTGATGCTCCATGCATTTGTACCTGTTTCTCCAAAGCCTCGAATGGTGTTTTTTTAAATCTGTAAAGAAACTTCCATGAATATTTGCCAGGAACATAACCGCGTGCCTGAAGTGTTTGTGAACAACCTCTACTGGATTAGCGCTGCTGTCGTGTATCTCTTTTTCAATGCGCTTGTTTTCCATCTCCCAGTAATCCAGACATCCCTCCAAAAGCTGCTCCTTGGTTTCGAAATGCTCGTAAATGGTTCGCTTTGAAATACCCAATGCTTTGGCTATTTCGCCCATAGTTAGCGCCCTGATACCATGCATTATAAACAGGGAGGAGCTTACTTCAATAATTCTTTCTTTAACACTCATTTATAAAAATCGATAATTACGTCAAAAAATGTGCCAATAATGTTTTTTAAAAAAAATGAACGTTTTGCTTTTGGCAGATGGCTGGCAAATGTAAGTTTATTAACAGAATCAAACGTGATTTGTTTTCCTAAAAAAACCAAAAAAACTATTTCGGTTTTTTGGTTTTAAAACAGGAAGGAACCACCTTCAAATAAAAGCTGGCTTGACTGGTTTGCAATGCTTAGTCCTGTTTTACTGCACTTTTTTAACAAAAGGTAAGGATTTTACCGATTCCCTTAAGTCTGGGTCGCATAAGTAAACGAAAAAGGCAAACAATCCCAAAAGGAGTACTGCAGATAAATACCTCAAAAGAGGGTCTAAATTGGCAGTAAATGTTGAAACAAAATAAGCGACAAGCGCTACGGCAAAGTAGAGAGAAATCCGCTTTACGTCATAAGGAACGGACATTTTCCGTTGCCCCAACAGATACGAAATAATGACCATAAGAAGGTAGCCCGTTAAAGTGGCCCATGCTGCGCCATAATAACCAATAGCAGGTATAAGAACAAAATTCAGGGTGGTTGTAATACTAACTCCAAAAATAGAAATATATGCTCCAAACTTGGTTTTACCTGAAAGTTTATACCAAATCGAAAGGTTAAAGTAAATTCCAAGAAGTATGTTAGCAATCAGCAACACGGGCACAACACCGAGCCCCTGCCGGTAGGCCGGCCCGACAAAATGCTGCACAAAATCCATAAACAGGGTAATACCCAGGAAAAGAAAAAGGCAAAAAACCACAAATAGTTTCATTACCCTGGCATAAAGCTCAGGTCCTTTGGGATTCGATGCATTGGAGAAAAAAAACGGATCGGCCGCATAGCGAAAAGCCTGAACAAAAATGGTTATGAGAATTGAGATTTTAAAGTTGGCTCCGTAGATACCTACCTGCGAAAGTGCCTCCTGAGCCGGCAGCATCTTTGTTAGCATGATTTTTCCTAACGATTCATTAGCTACTCCTGCAAGCCCCGCAACCATTAGGGGCAATGAAAAAGCGAGCATTTTTTTCAACAGTGGTGCCGAAAACTCCATTTTGTCCCTTACCATTACCGGGAGTAACAGCAAAATGGTCAAGCCGCTTGCTGCCAGGTTTGCTATAAACACGTATCCCACTCCAACTTCAGGATCATAAACAGCATTGATAAACGGGAGCAAAACGTCAGGGCCTTTTTTGACCAGCCAGGGGCAGAGAAGCAGAAAAAACAGGTTTAGCCCAATGTTCACCCCAATGTTTATAAACTTAATGCCTGCAAACTTCAACGGACGGTTTTCTGCCCTAAGCCTGGCAAAAGGTATGCTTGCAATTGCATCGAGTCCAACTATTACTGCCATAATCCCTACAAAATGAGGGCTATTCATAAAGCCCATGGCTTGGGATAAATCCTTCCGGAACAACAAAACCAATACAATGAAAAACAGGGAGGTACAGATAAGTGACCAAAAAGATGTCCCAAGCACGGTTGAGCGGTTTTTTTCTTCGTTCTGATAAAAGCGGAAAAAAGCCGTTTCCATCCCATAAGTCAGCAATACCAGCAGAAACGCCACATATGAATACATCAGGATAATCGTTCCGTATTCGTGCGTGTCGAATATCAGGTGGGTGTATAACGGCACAAGCAAATAATTAAGCAATCTGCCTATGATGCTGCTCAGGCCATATATGGCAGTTTGACTTGCCAGGCGCTTAATGGGATGAACCGTCATTTACATTTTTTGATTGCAAAATTGGCAACTAGTTCAAATAATGCCGGGGAGGTAAGGCCGGAAGATTCAATGAAACGATAGAGAAAAAATAAAGGCGATTATCAAACTTTAATTCATTCCCGCTCTGGCTTTGGCTTTCCAATGGCGGTAGCCATCCTCGAAGGCACCAGGGTTGTTAACCCGCAGCCATGTTCCATATTTGACGTAGTCGGGGATTATCCCTCCGTTGGTTTTTTTTTCAGGATCGGGAATGCCCAATTGGTTAAGGTGGCGCTCATATGAAATTTTGCTGGGTCTTTCGTCTTTTCTGTTCATGTTTGTTCTTTGTCTCAAAGGTTGAAATTAATTGAGCAACATGTATTTATGTATAATTACACCAAACCGTTAAAATCAAAAGAACTAGTAGCCCCGACAGGAATCGAACCTGTATTTAAAGTTTAGGAAACTTCCGTTCTATCCATTGAACTACGGGGCCAAGGACTGCGCAAAAATAAACTTTTATTTTAAATCTGTTCCTGAATCATTGAAAATATTGCCATATAACGATTAACAGCGCAAGGCTAAAGCCCTTAGTTAATTGGCAATCCGTTTGCAAAGTCTTTGTCAGGCCCGATAAAGCTTAGCTGGCCTTCCTTATCCTCGGCCAGCAATAACATACCATGCGATGTAACGCCCTTGATTACTCTTGGTTCAAGATTAAGCAAAACCACAACCCGTTTGCCCACAACTTCTTCGGGGGTGTAGTACTCTGCTATTCCGGAGACAATAGTGCGGCGGTCAATCCCTGTATCAACTTCGAGTTTAAGTAATTTTTTTGTTTTGGCCATTTTTTCGGCGGCAACAATGGTTGCCAACCTGAGGTCGATTTTCGAGAAATCCTCGAAATTGATCTTGTCCTTAGCAGGTATTAGTGTTTGTAAATCTTTTTGGTTCATTTCCTTGGTTTTACTCAGCTTAGCAACCTGCCTTTCTACCTGTTCGTCTTCAATTTTTTCGAATAGTAATTCTGGTTGGTTTATAGTTTTTCCGGCTTCCAGCAGTTTAATGCTTCCGGCCTGTACCCATCTGTTGCCTGTCAGGTTGAGCAATGTATGGAGTTTTGTCGAGGTAAAAGGCAGGAATGGTTCTGCCAGTATGGCAAGATTTGCACATATTTGAAGGCTTAGGTTCAGTATGGAGGCAGTGCGGTTAGGATTGGTATTAAACAATTTCCATGGTTCAGAATCAGTAAGGTATTTGTTTCCCAAGCGGGCAAGGTTAAGGAGTTCAGACAGGGCCTCGCGAAAGCGATAATTATCGAGGCTCTTCGAAATTTTTTCCGGAAACGCTTCCAAAGCTTCTATTGTATTTTTATCCTCACGTGTCCATTCTTCCGGCTTCGGAACCCTCCCATTAAAATACTTATGGGTAAGGACAAGGGCGCGGTTCACAAAATTCCCGAAGATGGCCAGGAGTTCATTATTGTTTCGGGCCTGGAAGTCCTTCCATGTAAAGTCGTTGTCTTTGGTCTCGGGTGCTGCAGCGCACAGAACATAACGAAGCACATCCTGCTTTCCGGGAAACTCCTCAAGGTACTCGTGCAGCCATACAGCCCAGTTGCGTGAAGTTGAAATTTTGTCGCCCTCGAGGTTCAGGAATTCGTTTGCCGGAACATTGTCGGGCAAAATGTACGTCCCTTCGGCATGAAGCATTGCCGGAAAAATAATGCAGTGAAAAACAATATTGTCTTTCCCGATAAAATGCACCAGTTTGGTGTCATTGCTTTTCCAGTAGGGCTCCCATTGTTTTCCTGCCAGGGAAGCCCATTCGCGTGTGGCCGAAATGTATCCTATGGGGGCATCGAACCAAACATAAAGCACCTTTCCATGTGTTCCATCCACAGGGAGTTTAACGCCCCAGTCCAAATCACGTGTTACAGCCCTGGGCTGAAGCCCCTGGTCAATCCATGATTTGCACTGGCCATATACGTTTGGTTTCCAGTCGTTTTTATGGAACTCGAGAATCCATTTGCGCAGCATGGGCTCATAATCATTGAGCGGCAGGTACCAATGCCTGGTGTTTTTAAGAACGGGAGGGTTTCCACTTAAGACCGACTTTGGATTTATCAGGTCGGTCGGGCTCAGAGATGTTCCGCAATTTTCGCATTGATCTCCATAGGCACGTTCATATCCGCAATGGGGGCAGGTTCCTGTTATGTACCGGTCGGCAAGAAACTGGCCAGTTTCTTTATCAAAATACTGTTCGCTTTCTTTTTCCAAAAACCTGCCTTTATCGTACAGTTTGCGAAAAAAATCCGAAGCTGTTTCATGATGCAGGGGTGAGGAGGTGCGGCTATAAACATCGAACGAAATGCCAAAGTTTTCAAACGAGTCTTTTATCAAATAGTGATATTTGTCAACCACCTGCTGCGGGCTGACTCCTTCCTGGCGGGCTTTGATGGTAATTGGTACTCCATGCTCATCGCTCCCGCCTATAAAAACCACATCTTCGCCTTTCAGACGGAGGTAACGCACATAAATATCTGCAGGAATGTAAACGCCAGCAAGATGGCCGATATGTATTGGTCCATTGGCATAAGGAAGCGCCGAGGTAACCGTAAACCGCCTGAAGCGATCCTCTTCTTTTTGGTTTTTCAAGGTTACTATTGGTTAGGTTCGAATTGGAAAAATATATCCGAAAAAGGACTTGCAAAGGTAAAAATAACCAGGAATAATTAAGCCAAACGCATTACCTTGAGGAAGAATGGTAAGCTGAGGGGATGACACACACTGCAGATAAATCAAATTTTAACGCCTGCCTGTTTCATTATAGACCCTGTTAATGGTTTTAAGGAGTTTAACAAAATCGACAGGCTTGGTAATAAAATCGTTAACTCCTGCCTCGAATGCCTTACTTCTTGTTTCCATAAAAGCATCGGCAGTTAGGACTATAATAGGTATTTTAGAGTAAAGTATGTCGCCTTCTGGATTTTCCCTTATGACCCTGGTTAGCTCATAACCATCCATCCCCGGCAGGAGCAGATCCATAAGAATCAGGTCATATTTTTTAGTTTTGAGCAACAAAAGGGCCTCTTCCCCGTCGGATGCAATCTCGAGAAAAGCTTTGCCTTTATTCTGAATAATTTGCTTCCCTACAAACTGGTTTACCTTATCATCCTCAACCATCAGTATTTTCAACCCCTCCAGGGTGTCGAAAGAGGCAGATTCATTGTTTGGTAGTTTGGTTAGGTTTTCAATATTGCCGGTTTGCATGGGCAGCATAAAACAGAATGTTGACCCTTGGCCGTAATTGCTTTCCACATTTATTTTGCCTCCCTGCAATTCAACCAGTCTTTTTGATATGCTTAGTCCAAGACCACTACCCCCAAACCTTCTTGTAGTGCTCAGATCAGCCTGGGTAAACCGGTCAAAAATTTGATCTAGGCGTTCTTTCCTTATGCCTATACCCGTGTCTTCGACGCAAAACCTGATCTGATGCGACTCGTTTGTTTCAGAAATACAATCAACCAACAACCTGATATGCCCCTTTTCAGTAAACTTTACGGCATTGGAGAGCAGATTAAGCAAAATCTGTTTTAGCCTTAGAGTGTCACTTTTCAGATATTTTGGAACATTTGTATTTACATCATAGTAAAAACTCAGGTTTTTTTCGCGGATTCTTTGCTCAAAAGTATTGCATGCCTGCCTAATCATAATTCTAATGTCGAAATCCCTTGCTTCGAACAGGATATTACCCGATTCTATTTTGTTGTAATCAAGTATGTCGTCAATTAAGCCCAAAAGGTGCTTGGCTGAAACATTCACAGGCTGCAGGTTTTCTAAAATTGTCGGGTTAGGGTTTTCGTTGAGCATTAAATCGGTAAGTGAAACTACTGCATTCAAAGGCGTTCTGATCTCGTGACTCATCATAGAAAGGAACTCGGCTTGAGCTTTTCTGGCTTTTTCAGCCATATCACGTGTCTGCCTCAATTCCTGCTCGGCTCTGAGCCTTTGGCTTATATCTCTTATAACCGCCTGCAACAACATTTTATGATGTAATTCAATCCTAGTAAGACTAACCTCGGCATCGAACACTTCTTTTCCTCGTTGCATCAACAACTGAAAAACAAGGGACTTGCCTTTGGCAGCTTCGGCTATGCGGTCTTTTAGATACCTTTTGGTGTTTTCTCCATGGTATTGAACTTTGGTACATAGAAGGTCGATGGTCTTTTCGGGCAACTTGTTACTATGTTTTCCCAGTAATGTCCTTAATTTTTTGTTGCTGTCAATTATGGTGATCCCATCAAGAATCAAAATGGCATCAAACGACTTTTCGAAAAGAGTTTTAAATTTTATTTCCGAGTTCTTAAGTTTCTGTTCGGCCATTTTACGTGAGGTGTCGTCCTCCAGAAAGCCTTCAAGGTGGAAGTCATTAGGGTTGTCAGTGTTTTTTACCTTTCTTAAATAAATTCTGGCGTGCCGGGTTTCTCCGTTTTGATTGTAAAAGACTTCGTTGAAGGAAAACCGTGATTTCTTTTCATTTAGAATTTGCCTGAAAAGGTTCTTTCTTTGTGCGAGATTCGGAAAAAAACTCTCAGGGCTATTGTTAAGGCTCAAAACTACCTCCTCGGGGTTGTTGAATCCAAAAAATCTTGCAAAAGCGAGGTTTGATCTCGTTATTAAGAATTGACGATTTAACCTGAAAATTCCGAGGGAGCTGTCCTCAAACATTCGCCGGTAATCTTTTTCGTTTTTCAAAAGTTTTTGCTGAGCGCTTTTTCTGTCGTGAATATCGATAATCGAACCAATAACTCCCTCAAACTTACCTTCAAAGTCTGTGAAGGGTTTGCCATGCACCAACACCCAATAGTAAATTCCTGAGCGGTGCTTCATTCTGAATTCAACAGAAAATAACTTGTGGGATTTCAACCCCATGTTCAATGCCTTTTCGAATTTTTGGAAATCATCAGGGTGAATCGACCAGTTTAGAATACTGCTTTGATAACCCTGTTTATTATCCCATCCGGTAAATGCGAGCAGGGTTTTATTAAAAAAGCTAAATTCCCCTGCCGGGTTGCAAATCCATACCATTACCGGATAGTCTTCTAATATGCTCAGGTAATAGTTTTTGGCACGCAGCAGGTTTTCTTCCGCTATTTTTCTGTAGGTAATATCTTCTTTGATGGCCAGGAAATGTGTGATTTTTCCTTCCTGATTTTTTAATGGGGTTATGGTGCCAATCTCCCAAAACAGCCTTCCCGACTTCGAACGGTTTACGAATTCCCCCCTCCATGTTTCGCCATTCAAAATTGTTTCCCAAAGTATCCTGTAATCAATCTCTGATTTCTCATACTTTATGATACGGGGGTTTTTCCCTATAACCTCAGCTTTGCTATATTCTGTTAATTCACAAAAACGCTGATTAACATAGAGTATGGTTCCTTCAATGTCTGTAATAATGATTGAATTACCGCTCAGATCAAAAGCAGTGCTTAATCCCTTCAAATCAATCTCTGTTGTGTTTTTCGACAGAAATGCTGGAGCTGTGGAATTTGCGTTTGGTGTATTTGAAATTTTTTTCAAATTCAAACGGGTTTAAAAAAAAATAATCAAAATAACAAAAGGGTTCACTGAGCTATTGCAAGATTAAAAATTTTATAGGTTGGTTTTCATGCCTTTGTAAAAAATTCTGACAAAAGCAATTGTTTCAACAACAAATATACTAAAAAGTTATTTAAAATTTAAATTGTTGTTCAATATTGTTTTCTCCCGTTTTTGTGTTTAACGAATCATGCTCGTTTAATGTCCGTTTTTCTGCCATAAAAACATTAACTTTGCAGCAATTAACTGCCTTTATGGCATGTTTTTTTCGAAGCGCCAAAAATACATTGGAATTTTGATTTGGGAATAACCTTAAATGGAATTTATGAATGATTTTCAGGCTATAAAGCAACGGTTTGGGATTATAGGTTTTTCAGCAAAGCTTGAAAGGGCCATTGACGTAGCCAGACAGGTTGCCCCCACCGA
>DATIKK010000318.1:0-6435 GCA_035477635.1 Bacteroidales bacterium
CCCTGCGGGCCATTTCGTATGCCCTTCTGCCATCAATTTTTTTTGCCGAAAACAAGGGGGGGATTTGCTTCTGGTAGCCAGATAGTTTTTTTGCAGCTTCCAAAGCCATTTGATAAGTAATATGGCTGAGTGGAAAGGATGCATCTGGGATTGTTTCCAAGTCGAACGAAGGGGTTGTTTGCCCTATGGTAAAGGTTCCGGTGTATTCTTTTTCAAAATCCTGAAATTGCTCAATGTTTTTGGTTTTGGCACCTGTGCAAATTATCAGCAGTCCAGTTGCCAGCGGATCGAGTGTGCCTGCATGACCAGCCTTTAGCTTTTTAATACCCAGAATGTGGCGTATCAATAATCGAACCTTGTTTACCACATCGAACGATGTCCACCCTAATGGCTTATCGAAGGTAAGAATAGCGCCTTCGGTCAATAATTGTTTGAAATCGTTTTCCTGCATTTCTAACCAGCTAATTTTCCATAAAAAATAGCAGCCAGTCCTATCACAAGGCAATACAGTGCAAACCATGCTATATTTCCTTTTCTTACAATATTAAGCATCCATCGGCATGCTACAAGTCCGGCCAGAAAGGATGCAAGGGTTCCTACAATTAGGGGAATTGTATCGGGAGTCGTAATGTATGTGCCTGAAGACATCCGGATAATTTTCAGGAAATTTGCCCCAAAAACCGGAATAAGCACCATAAGAAACGAAAACCTGATGGCTTTTCCGCGCTCTATACCAAGGTAGAGAGCAGTGCTTATTGTGGCTCCGCTTCGGCTTATACCGGGCAATATCGCTATGGTTTGGGCAACTCCCATGAGGAGGGCGCTTTTCAGGGTTATGTCCTTGCTGTTTTTAGGAGCAATTTTGGTTAGCAAAAGTAAAGCGGCAGTTACAAGCAGCATAAATCCAATCATAATGGTGTGGCCTTTGAAAAGGCTTTCCACCTGTTGCTCGAAAAGCAACCCAACGACCCCTACCGGTATGGCTGATACCAGCAATAACATTACAAACCGGGTTTCGGGATTCCATTCGAACCGTAACAGATTTTTGAATAACAGCCCAATGTCTTGCCTGAAAACTACCACTACACTTAGTAAGGTAGCTCCGTGCACAAAAATGTTAAAGACGAAATACTCCTCAGGATTCTGGAGTCCAAAAAGCACACCGCCCAATTCGAGGTGGCCGCTGCTGCTTACGGGCAAAAACTCCGTTAGACCCTGCAAAAGGCCTAAAATCAATGCTTCAATCCAGGTCATCTGATTAAATTAATTACAGAAAATGACGCTTTACCTTTCAGCAAAATGGTAATATTACCACAAAAACCGGTCAAACGTTTTTCTTTTTGCTGAAAATCGCGTAAAACTGAGTAATATATCCAGCAAGCACCAGAATAGGGGCAAGGGTTATCCTCCGAAAACTGAAAATTTCATAGCTGAATACATTCGGGTCATTGCTTCCACCCCCAATCATTAATACAAAACCAACTGCCGTAATCAGCAACCCGGCAATCATAATCATATACTTCCTGCGGTCGAACAAAAGAATGTATTCTTCTTTCTTTTTTGTCATGGCAATTATTAATTATCGTATGATTCTGAAAAATAATTGAACAAGGATTTTTAGCTCTTTAGTAAAGGTAGAGGGAATCAGTTTTTATGCGAAGGTATTTTTTTACTGCGAAAAATGTCGAAAGCCAGCAGATTATTATTCCTGCGAAAAGAATCAATCCGAAAAGGGCAAACAATAACCGGAAATCATTCACCACAGCCAGCTCAGGGATATGGCGTTGCGCAGCAAATAGAACTCCCCAAAGGGAGATACCTGCCAACACCGATCCAATTACACCCTGCAATATACCTTTCATTACAAACGGCTTTCGAATAAAAGCCTGTGTAGCGCCTACCAGTTGCATGCTTTTAATCAGAAACCTTTTCGAAAATACGCTGAGCCTTATGGTGTTGTTTATCAGAGCTATGGCTATTAACAAAAGCAAACCGCAAAAAACTATCATGGCGATACTTATGCGCCTTACGTTTTGATTGATCAGCACAACCAAATCCTCCTGATAATGAACCTCCATTACCAATGGATTTTTCAGTACCTCATCAGTAAATGACTGAATGCTTACAGGGTTTGCGTAATCGGCATGCAACCTGATTTCGATGCTGGGAAAAAGCGGATTGTAACCAAGAAAAGAAACGAAATCCTCTCCAAGTTCGGTCATTAGCATTTCGGCTGCCTCTTCGCCCGAAACAAAATCGGTCGATTTTACGGCAGGCACAACTTCCAGTTCCCTTTGCAGCGCGGCAGCCTGACCAGGTTGAGTGTTGTTATAGAGTATTAACGAAACCCCAATGTTTTCCTTTACGTGGTCGGACAATATCCGTGCATGCAATACCACCAATCCGATAAACCCCAGTACAAACAACACCAGGGTTATGCTGGCTACTGTGGTAACATACGAGGTTTTAAGCCTTTGCCCAATAATAGCATCTTCCTGCCTGCCCATAGTAAAACCAATTGTAAAATATAATGCTGCAAAATTAAAAAAATAAAACGTTTTCCCAGCCGGCAGGCAAGGTTCTTACAATCAGTATAAAATGCGTGCGCCCTGGAAGTTTATGACTTTTAATCGAATCTTGAGCAGGAGATTTCTGTTTGCTCTTCCTCCAATGAGCGATATTTAATAATTTTGAAAATGCAAACCAGGTATTTCCCATTAACAAAAACACCCAACCATGAAAAATAAATCATCCAGGCTTCATTTCCTCGTTTGGTTTCTATTGGTAAAGGTTTCTTTAACCGCTTTATCAGCAGACCCCTCCATAACGCTTTCCCAAATCTGGCGCGACAGGTACTTTGCTCCTGCAACGATAAGGCTGGGGCGGTCGCTTTCTGACGGGCTACACTATTCGATAGTTGAGAACAACACCGACATAAATATTTACTCATACGAATCCGGTGCTTTACAACGCACTGTGTTTTCAACACGTGGCAGGATTTCTGATGAACATGGGAGCCCTCTGAGGATTGATGCCCATTTTTTCTCCCCCGATGAAAAGAAACTTCTGATTGGCGTTGACAGGGAGGCTATTTACAGGAGGTCGTACACTGCCGAATATTATGTTTACGACATAGCCGGAGATTACCTTAGACCCTTAGCGGCCGGTACAAGGCAAACTCTTCCGGTATTCTCACCCGGGGGTGATAAGGTGTCATTTGTTAGCAACAATAACCTTTTTATAGCGAACCTGGTTGATACGTCAAAAATCCAGGTAACCCACGACGGCAAACGTAACCATATTATAAATGGAACTACCGACTGGGTTTATGAGGAGGAGTTTGCAATTACCTTAGGGCATTATTGGTCGCCCGACGGCAAGTTTCTTGCATTTTTTCGTTTCGATGAAAGCCATGTGAGAGAGTTTACAATGTTTTTTTACGAAGGCTCTCCCTACCCTCGCGAGCATCGTTTTAAATACCCGAAAGCTGGAGAGCAAAATTCCCATGTAACCATACATATATATAATGTAGAATCCGGGAAAAACTTACAGGTAAATACCGGGCAGGAAAAAGACCAGTATATTCCAAGGATTCAGTGGACCCACACCCCTGGAGTGCTTAGCGTTACGCGACTAAACCGCCGCCAGAACCATAAAGAGATACTTCTTGCTGATGCTTTTACAGGAAACACCAACTTGCTATACTTTGAAAAAAACAGGTATTTTGTCGAAATAACCGACGATCTGATTTTTCTGAAAGATGGAAAACATTTTGTTCTGAGCAGCGAAAAGAGCGGCTACAGGCACCTGTACCTGTATGATTTGACCGGAAGGCAGGTCAATGCCATTACTTCGGGCGAATGGGATATTCAACGTTTTTTTGGAATAGACGAAAGGCGCCGTTTGGTGTATTTTACTTCGCACGAAGAGTCTCCTCTGACCAACCATATTTACAGGGCAAGGCTCAATGGCAGTGGAAAAACGCGCCTGAGTAATGATCAGGGATTTCACATTCCTTCGTTCAGTGCAGGCTTCGAATTCTATATCAACCAGTTTTCTACGGCCAACACTCCTCCGGTATTTAGCATACACAGGTCGGATGGTTCGTTGATAAAGGTTCTTGAAAACAATGAACTGCTAACCCGGAAGGCTGATGAACATGGCTTTGTTGACCGTGAATTTTTCAAATTTACTACAGGCGAAGGGGTTACCTTAAACGCCTGGATGATGAAGCCCGCTGATTTTGATTCAACCAGACAACACCCTGTTCTGATGTATGTTTATGGAGGCCCCGATTCTCAGACAGTAATTGACCGTTGGGATACTTCCAACGGACCCTGGTTTCAGTTGTTGACTCAAATGGGTTTTATTGTAGTTTCGGTCGATAACCGTGGCACCGGGGCCCGCGGCGAGGAATTCAGGAAAATGACCTATCTTCAGTTGGGCAAATACGAAACCATAGACCAGATTGAAGCAGCAAAATATCTTGGGACACTTCCTTTCATTGACCCCGGCCGTATAGGAATTTTTGGATGGAGCTATGGTGGTTTTATCTCGTCATTGTGTTTGGCGCTTGGGGCCGACTTTTTTGCTGCTGCCGTGGCTGTAGCCCCGGTTACCCACTGGAAATTTTATGATACTATTTACACCGAGCGATTTATGAGATTGCCAGATGAAAATCCCGAAGGGTACGAATTCAACGCTCCATTGAACCACGCCGGCAAGATCAGGGGAGCTTATTTACTCGTACACGGGACTGCCGACGACAATGTTCATTATCAAAACACCCTTGAAATGATTTCTGCGCTTGTGAAAGAAAATGTTCCATTTGACCTGGCCATTTATCCTAACCATAACCACGGCATTGCGAGGGGAAATGCCAGGCTGCATCTTTTTGAACATATAACCCGCTTTCTTCAAAATCATTTGATTGAAAATTAAGGTTGAGTACAGCCATAAAACCAACAATGGCTGGAATAAACCCTTTAAATTTTTTTATCTAAAGCAGGAGGGTGGTTAAAAACCTGTCATGATTGGTTGATTATATTAGGTTCTGCACCTTGCCTGCTCTATATTACACTTTGTGCAGACAATATGTTAATCCACAATGCAGACTTTCCCCTCATGAAATGTTAAAAAACTGTCCAAAAGTGACTTTTTGTGATTGATTCCACATTTCAAAAATTTAGGAAACCAGATTGCCAGTTAGTTACAAGCAAACCGAAGAA
This sequence comes from Bacteroidales bacterium, assembly GCA_035477635.1. Classification (GTDB taxonomy): domain Bacteria; phylum Bacteroidota; class Bacteroidia; order Bacteroidales; family UBA7960; genus UBA7960. The sequence continues at coordinate 5,229 of DATIKK010000318.1, forward strand.
AAAAGACACCAACATACTGAAAATTGAATTTTGCTGCAATAGAAGGACAGAAAAAGGAATATGCCACCGAACAAAAGCAAGAGTTTGTCAGCCCATCCCTGCAACCTTCCCTTCGCTTCCACACACATTTTTTTTTGTCGACACACCTGTTGATAATAAACTGTTGATAAATAATTGAAAACTTCAGATTCAAAAGGCAAAAATTGTATTACCTTTGACAATATTAGTCAACACATAAAATGTCAACAGTAGGATTGCAATTACGGGAATTGAGAGAAAAGGCTGGTTTTTCGTTAAGGAAAGCCGCAGTAGCCATAGACATTGACGTGGCTATATTAAGTAAGATGGAACGTGGCGAACGGAAATTCTCAAAAGAGTTGGTTTTAAAATTAGCTGAACTCTATAAAACTAATTCAGACAAATTGGTAATTGATTATTTAAGTGAAAAAGTACTGTATGAATTAGAAGACGAAGATTTTGGGCTTGAAGCATTGAAAGTTGCTGAGAAACAATTGAAATATATGAAAAATAGAAAAAATGAATAGTTTAATTAAACCGGAATACGAAACACTGATATTCCATTTCAGAGGATTCAAGGTAATGATTGATGCTGATTTGGCAATTTTATATGGTGTTTCAACAAAGGCATTAAAACAACAGGTTAAAAGAAATATTGAAAGGTTCCCTGAGGATTTTATGTTTGAGCTCACTAAAAATGAGAAAGATGAACTGGTCACAAATTGTGACCGGTTAGCATTGCTAAAACATTCTTCTGTTAATCCATTAGCATTTACTGAGCAAGGCGTGTCAATGCTATCATCGGTATTGCGTTCCGAAAAAGCTATTCAAATCAATATTGAAATTATGCGTGCTTTTGCCAGATACAGAGCATTATTGAGAGAAAATAAGGAACTGAAAATGGAAATTCTGAAACTCGATGCCAAACTCAACAAGGCTTTCAAGTTTTTACTTGACAAACTGGACGCATTGCACCAAAAAACAGATACACCGAGAAAACCAATTGGATATAAAACTGATAAAAACGAATAAATAATGCCAACACTCCAATTCAAAGGGAAAAACATAATCTGGAACTGGTTTAACCCCCTATTTTTTGGCCAGAATTATCGGAACGAAATACTTATCACAAATTGAAGAAAAAATAGGAAATGAAAAACTAAAAGAGCATTACAGTTTCATTGTTTCT
>DATIKK010000319.1:0-18402 GCA_035477635.1 Bacteroidales bacterium
TCCGTAAATAATTTTAAGATTAAGGGAGGATGAACCCCGAAGGGCTCGCTGAAAGCAAACTCGTTTGATGAATTTTGTCTCGCTGAACTTCGTTTCATCCATGTTTGTGCATAACGAATCATGCTCGCTTCATGATAAAAATTACTTTTCCTGACAAAGTTGTACGCAGTTACCAGTCCGGGGTAACCGGACTGGAAATTGCAAAAAGCATTAGCGAGGGATTGGCACGCAAGGTGCTTTCTATAAGCATTAATGGTAACCTGAAAGACCTCACCATGCCAATTCTGGAGGATGCGAGCATAAAATTACATACCTGGGATGATCCTGAGGGTAAAGCCACAATGTGGCATTCATCGGCTCATTTGATGGCAGGAGCTATTGAAGCGCTGTATCCAGGCACCAAGTTTGGTATCGGTCCCGATGTTGAGAATGGCTTCTACTACGACATTGATTTGGGCGGACACACTCTTTCGAGCAATGATTTTGAAAAAATTGAGCGCAAGATGCTCGAAATGGTCAGAGAGAATCAGGCTTTTGTTCGAAAAGAGGTTTCGAAAGAAGAAGCATTGGCCTATTATATCGACAAAGGTGATGAATATAAGGTTGACCTTATCTCTGACCTTGAGCCTGGCACCATAAGCTTTTACGAGTCAGGGCATTTTACCGATCTTTGCCGCGGGCCACACCTGCCCGATACCAGTGCCATAAAGGCAGTAAAGCTACTTAGTATTGCAGGAGCCTACTGGAGAGGCGACGAAAGCCGAAAACAACTAACCAGGGTTTATGGCATTACTTTTCCAAAACAAAAAGATCTCGATGAGTACCTTCTAATGCTTGAGGAGGCCAAAAAGCGTGATCACCGAAAAATCGGCCGCGAATTGGAATTGTTTGCCTTTTCGGCAAATGTTGGGCTTGGTTTACCCCTTTGGTTACCAAAGGGAGCCGAGTTGCGCGAAAACCTTGAAAAGTTTTTGAAGAAGGTTCAGCGTAAAGCAGGCTACCTGCCGGTAATCACTCCTCACATCGGAAACATTAACCTGTACATGTTGAGCGGGCATTACGAAAAATATGGAAAGGATTCGTTTAAGCCTATTTCAACCCCGGCCGAGGGCGAGGAGTTTATGCTTAAGCCCATGAATTGTCCGCACCACTGCGAAATTTATAAAACAAAGCAGTATTCATACAAGGATCTGCCAGTGCGCCTTGCCGAATTTGGAACCGTTTACAGGTACGAGCAGAGCGGGGAACTTCACGGTCTTACTCGTGTAAGGGGCTTTACCCAGGACGATGCCCACATCTTTTGCCGGCCCGACCAGGTAAAAGAAGAATTTATCAAGGTTATTGACATTGTTCTTTACATTTTCAAGGCACTTGATTTTAAAGACTATAGTGTGCAAATATCCCTTCGTGACCCCGTTTTACGTGAAAAATATATTGGCTCAGACGAGAACTGGGACAAAGCTGAACTGGCAATTTTAGAGGCAACCAAAGAGAAGGGACTTGAAGCCAGGATTGTAACCGGCGAGGCTGCTTTCTACGGGCCCAAACTCGATTTTATGGTAAAAGATGCACTGGGCCGTAAATGGCAATTGGGAACCATACAAGTGGATTATAACCTGCCTGAAAGATTCGAATTGGAATATATCGGAAGCGACAACCAAAAACACCGACCGGTAATGATCCATAGAGCTCCGTTTGGTTCAATGGAGCGTTTTGTGGCTGTACTAATCGAGCATTGTGCTGGTAATTTCCCGCTTTGGCTTGCCCCCGACAAGGCTATCGTTCTGCCAATCAGCGATAAATATCAGAATTATGCAAAAAAAGTTTTAAATTTGCTGAATAATAACGAAATTCGCACCCTCATTGACGAGCGCAGTGAAAAAACCGGAAAAAAAATCCGCGATGCCGAAACACGCAAAATTCCTTTTATGCTGATTGTTGGTGAAAAGGAAGAGTCGGAAGGAACGGTATCGGTTAGAAAGCACGGTCAGGGCGATCTCGGCACTTTTAGCATCGATGAGTTTTTTAAATTATACCAGGACGAAATAAACATCGTTTCTGAGTATTAATGCATTAATAACAAATATTTAAGGAGGACAAAGTATAGCAACACCATTCACCCCGCGGCCTTTTGCAAACAGACGTATTGTAAAGCAGGAAGATCCGCATGCAATCAACGAAAGGATTAAAGCCCCGGTTGTAAGGGTAGTAGGAGAAAATGTTGAGCCTGCCATAATCTCTATTAAAGAGGCACTGGCACTGGCCGATGAGCACGGACTCGATCTGGTGGAAATTGCACCCGCTGCCAACCCGCCAGTCTGTAAAATAATGGACTACAAAAAGTTTCTTTACGAACTAAAAAAGAAACAAAAAGAGATTAAGGCAAATGCTGCTAAAATTGTCATTAAAGAAATCAGGCTTGGACCAAATACCGATGACCACGATTTTAATTTTAAACTGAAACATGCTGTCAAGTTTCTTGAAGAAGGAGCCAAGCTGAAGGTTTATGTCTTTTTTAAGGGGCGCTCAATTATCTATAAGGAACAGGGGGAACTTATCCTGCTGCGGTTTGCACAGGAAATTGAAGAAGTTGGTAAGGTTGAACAACTGCCCAAACTTGAAGGTAAGCGAATGATAATGCTTGTTTCTCCAAAGAAAAGCCCCAAAAAGAAATGATGTTCATTTTGTAATAAAACTGTAAATTGTATTGTAATGCCAAAAATGAAATCTAAATCCGGAGCAAAAAAGCGGTTCTCTCTTACCGCATCCGGACGTGTAAAACGCAAACATGCTTATAAAAGTCACATCCTGACGAAAAAGAGCACTAAAAGAAAAAGAAATCTGACTAACACAACCCTGGTTAGCCCGTCGGATGAAAAGAACATTAAAGCAATGCTTTAGAATTTTTTAATTATTAATCTTTGTTTAGCCAGATAAGTCTTTCCAATGTATGGAGAGCGCTAAACGGAAACAAAACTAAAAGTTATGTCAAGATCAGTCAACAAGGTAGCTTCACGAGCCAAGCGCAAGAAGCTTCTTAAACTAACAAAAGGTTATTTTGGTAGGCGCAAAAACGTTTTAACAGTCGCAAAAAACACCTGGGAAAAGGGTCAAACCTATGCCTACCGCGACAGGCGCACCAAAAAACGCGAATTCCGAAAACTTTGGATTCAGCGCATTAATGCCGGTACAAGGCAGTATGGAATGAGCTACTCGCAATTTATAGGAAAATTAACTGCTAAGGATATCCAGATCAACCGAAAAGTACTTGCCGATCTGGCCATGAACAATCCGGAGGCTTTCAAAGCCATTGTCGATTCTGTTCAATAATTAGAGTTAGAATGAACATTTTGCAGAGGGGGCCTTGTAAGCTCCCTTTATTTTTTGATACAAATGGTTTAGCAAGCTTGCTGCCAGGCCACATTGAAGACCAAACGGAAGATAACCGGCATAGCCCAGCACCGGCATCTCGAAAATAAGGAAACGATGCACCAGCGGAATGCTGTAAACCCACTTGGTAAGACTATGGTAGTTCCACATTTCCCAAAAAAAACCACAAACCAGAGCCGCAAGAGCCAACGAATACAGCCGAACCCAGTTACCGGAAGCTAACGGGGTGAACAATTCGGTATTGCCCCGCAAAGCCATTAATGAACCAATGATAGCCGTAGGAGCAAACCATAAAAATGGGAACAGGTAATCGGGAAAGAAGCTGATCAACACCATTCCGGCTGTACCTGCAGCCAACGAAACCCAAATAAATACTGCAGGTTTTGCAGGCCTGATTGTTAAGAAATTCTGAAGTCCGGTCGTAAGCCGCGGGTAGGATTCTATCAGATATGTTGTACTGATTACAGCAGGTAGTACCGTTGAAAAGGGCAGGGTTGCATACCAGAAAAAACGGACTGGATTATATACACCTACATTAACGTAAAACCAATTTTCAACCAAAAGGTTTAGGTACTCAAAATACCACCAGAAAACTGCACTAAATACAAACATGGAAACCAGATACACCGGGCGGTGGGTGATAAGGGATTTTCCGGTGCGCATAAAAGTAATGGCGTTGACCAGGATTATAAATCCTATCCAGGGCGGCGTGAATGTGAATGTTTGGACAGGGGCGAGCCAGGGGATGCGTGTCCATGCAGCAATCCAGCCAGCCAACATAATCGCAAGGCCGAGCCATCCCCACCACGGAAAGTTTCTTCCGGCCTTTGGCAGTTGTTGTACCACCTTCTGCGAATTCAGTACCCGTAATATAAATGGAACCATCACCAGAAGTACGAGGGCAGCAATTATGAAAAAGGCTGGCCAAGAGAACGGAGCTTTTTCCAAATAAATGGAAGTGGTCATTGGGGGTAACACAAGAAAAGTTTCGAGCGGCCTGCCGGCCAGCCATGCGCCCATTAAAGGAGCCCCTGCCAAAGCACCTATGGCCAGAAAAAAGAAAAATGCGCCCACCTGTTTAATTAAATAAGAGTTACTCAAATTTCCGTTTAATTTTTCTAAATTCAAAACTTTGGAAAAAACAATCAGGATTTTGTTTTGTGGATGCTTTGTAGTTGCTATGTGGTATTTTTGTATAAATCAAAAATTCTTAAATCATGTCAGTCTTACTTGAGTTTTCAATGTTTCCGACCGATAAGGGCGAAAGCGTGAGCCCGTATGTTAGCCGAATTATTAAAATGATTCGTGCATCGGGTCTGAACTACCAACTTACCCCGATGGGTACAGTTGTAGAAGCTCCAGAGCTTGCCGAAATACTTGAACTGGTTCAGAAAGCATACCAGGAACTTGAACCTGATTGCCAAAGAGTTTACTCAAGCCTGAAACTTGATATCCGTAAAGGTCCGGTTGGCCGGCTTGAGGGTAAGGTCAGGTCGGTTGAAGAAAAAATAGGTGAGGTAAAAAAATAAAAATACAGTCAAGATTTTACAAAACCCGGCTATTATCAAATTCCTCAAGATAGCTGGCAACACGCTTCATAAACTGGCTGCCAAGGGCCCCATCTACAACCCTGTGGTCGCAAGAAAGGGAGAGCATAATTATGTGGCGGATTCCAATTGTATCGCCCTGAGGGGTTTCTATTACTACCGGTTTTTTCTGAATTAGACCAACGCCTAAAATGGCTACCTGTGGTTGATTAATAATGGGCGTTCCGCCTAAAGCGCCAAAAGTACCAAAGTTTGTAAGCGTAAACGTGCCTCCCTGTATTTCGTCGGGCTTTAATTGATTAATGCGTGCCCGGGTTGCCAGGTCATTAACTTTTATTGCAAGACCAAGAAGGCTCATATGATCCGCATTTTTGATAACCGGTACAATAAGGTTACCATCAGGTGTGGCAACCGCCATTCCAATGTTAACGTTTTTGCGCACAATAATTTTGTTTCCGTCAACCGACACATTCACCATAGGGTAATCACGCAGAGCCTTACTTATGGCCTCAATAAAAACCGGCGTGTAGGTTAACTTGCCTCCCTCGTGCTTTTCGAATTGATCTTTCTGCTGGTTTCGCCAGTTAACAAGGTTTGTTACATCGGCCTCGGCAAACAAAGTGATATGCACTGAAGTAGCTTCTGACATCACCATGTGGTCGGCTATCAATTTGCGCATCCGGCTCATTTCAATTACCGTGTCGTCACCCCCGACTGATACAATACTGTCTGGCTCTTCATTAGTTGGAACCGGAATTGGTTTTTTAATAGCAGGAGTGGGCAGGCTAACGGGGGTGCCTTGATAACTCCGGTTGCTCATATAGGCTTTCAAATCCTTTATGGTTAGGCGGTTTAAGTGCCCGCTTCCGGGGATTTTCTCAAGCTCATCGACCGTTAATTTCTCTTTTTTGGCAACAGTACGTACAAGAGGGGAGTAGAACCTTCCGGCCGTATCCCGGCCTTTAAGCGCCTTACTTTGCAAATTATCGTAATTCCCTGTTGTTGCAGCCTCCTGGTTTTGGTCCGAACCGGTGGCTTGCAGGAGGGGAGTTTGTGCAACCTGATCTCCAGCTGAACCAGTTTCGGTTTCTATAATGGCAATGATCGTTTCTACTGCTACAACATCGCCTTCGTTGAACAATCGTTCTTTTAGAACTCCCTCAACCGGACTTGGAATCTCTGAATCTACCTTGTCGGTGGCAATTTCAAGAATAGGTTCATCCATCTCTATTCTATCGCCGACATTTTTCAACCATCTTATAATTGTAGCTTCTGTAATGCTTTCGCCCAGTTTGGGCATTTTCAAACTAAAACCAGCCATTTAATTAATTTTATGTTTGATAAAATTTCTTAGTGTTTAATTCTTACTTCACGGAAAATACTCCAAAAAAAATTTTTCGGTTGTTATTACCCCATTATTAAATGGTTTCACAGTAATTAACACTTCTAAAAACAACCCTGATCAAAAAAGGTTCAGGCCAGGTGCCTGTTTTATTTCCGCCCTAAATTACGTAAGGAACGCAGCAAAATGTTAAAATCGTTTTCAATATGATACTCCCTGGCATACAGATTATTAAGATTACACAAGGTTTCCTGGTCAATAAGGTTTTGTTGAAATGGATCGCCGGGAAACAAGACACCTTTTTTCAATGTTGGCAGCTTAGATGAGCCTGAGCAATTATGGTAACCAACCCATGTTCTGCGTCCGGTCAGCACCCGAAAAATATTTTTAATCAGGCCGTACGGTTTTTCAACAAGAAATAAAACTGCCGGAAATGACAGGATAAGAAATCCACAGGCTAACAGGTCGAACAATCGTTTATTCCTGCGGTTTGCAGGGCTGCTTACCGGGTTTAAATTAATTGCGTAAATATCGTCAAAAGTGTCGATAGTGTTGCTCCCAATTATGTACATGCTTTCGGCAGGAGCTATTTTAAAACTCACCTGTTGGTGGTTTAGTGAAGCCATTTGGTCGATAATGGCCTGCGAGCTCATGTTGGCAGCGCAAAAAATTACTTCGGTGATGCGATAAATTTTAATAATTTCATCTACTTGATGAATTACTCCCAGGTAACCTCCTGAATCTGGCTTAACATTACCGGTGGAAACCAATCCTATAAATGAGGTGTTTCCTGAATTGCGCATCATCTGTACAATCCTGTCGGCTTCTATCCCTTCACCTGCAATGATTATCCGTTTTTTACGGCTGCTATGGCGGTAATTGTTTTTGCGCCTGAACAACAACCATAAGCTTCTGGTAAGGATCATCGAAAAAATAACCCAGACACTGCCGAGCAAAATAAGTGCCCTCGAAAACCTAAGGCTGGTTGGAAGCAGCGCATAAACTGCAAGAATTAAGACTGTTCCAATCATTATTCCCCTTCCTATCCTGTAAATTTTGTGTGGTTCATCATAGCCCCCACTAATGTAAACCGAAACAAGCCAGATAAGGATGTATATCGGTACCACCAGGAACAAAAACTCATCAGGGTAATACGATGGTTCAAACCTGATCTCTTCCCAGCTTGTCTTAATAAAGGCGAAGCCTGCAAAAATTACCAGGGCATCAGTTATGGGCAATGACGCCTTTCGGAAAAACCGGTTAAGTATTGCCAACGCAGCGCTAAAAAAAATTGCGGAGTTGATAATCACTGAAAAAAGCTTTGCCCTTTGTTTGGTAAAATGCTTTCGGGCAAAAATTATCATAGCGTGGTAAAACAAGTAAACGTAATTCAGGCTTCCCTTTTTAGTGCTTTCTCCTTTGTAATGAATTATTCTGGTTTTCGGAAAGTAGTAATTTTTATACCCTGCTTTAACCAACCGGTATGAGAGGTCAATGTCTTCGCCGTACATAAAAAAGTCCTCGTCGAGATTGCCTGTCTTTTGAATGGCCTCCCTTCTTAATAACATGAAGGCTCCGGCCAGCACATCGACTTCATGAATTTTTTCGGAATCCAAAAACCCCAGATGATACCGGCCAAAAATGCGGGATTTTGGGAAAAGCTTTGACAATCCAAAGATTTTGAAAAAAGCAACCCCAGGAGTAGGAAGGCTACGCTTCGATTCTGGCAAGAACATTCCATGCCCGTCAAGCATTTTTACACCAAGTCCTCCGGCTTCAGGATGATCGTTCATGAAACTGATGACCTGCTCGAACGTTTTATCCTCAACGACAGTATCAGGATTTAGAAGCAGAATGTAACGTCCGCGCGAAACCTTTATTCCCTGATTACACCCTTTGCTGAAACCTTCATTTTTTTTATTTTCAATAAGCCTCACTTCCGGGTAATTTTTCCGCAGCATTTCCACCGAATTATCAACCGAGTTGTTGTCAATTACAATGACCTCCATCCCGATGCCTTTGCCTGAACGAAAAACTGATTTGAGGCATTGGTCTAGAAAATATGCTACATTATAGTTTACAATTATTACCGAAAGGTCCATGCAGGCTTACTTGTTTACAAGATTTTCATACAATGTCCTGTTGACAATACTTCGGCCAAGGGTAACTTCATCGGCATATTCAATTTCGTTTCCAATGGCAATGCCCCGTGCAATGACTGATACCTTTACATCGAACGGTTTAATTTTCCTGTACAGGTAAAAATTTGTAGTATCGCCCTCCATAGTGGTACTCAGGGCAAAAATTATCTCCCTTATAATTTCTTTCTTGCTTGAAATCCTTTCTAAAAGAGTGGAAATATTCAGGTCGCCGGGACCTATACCTTCAACAGGCGAAATAATGCCCCCCAGAACGTGATACAGTCCCTGATACTGCCCGGTATTTTCAATAGCGATTACATCGCGAAGGTCCTCAACCACGCAGATTAGAGAGGAATCGCGTCTTGGCGAACGGCAAATTTCGCACAGTTCATCATCTGAAATGTTAAAACATTGCTTGCAGTAAATTACTTCACGGCGCAACCGCTCCATAGTTCCACTAAACCTTACAACTGCTTCGGTTTCCTGTTTCAAAAGGTGTAATACCAGGCGCAGGGCAGTTTTTTTTCCAATACCGGGAAGGCGGGAAAATTCCTCTACGGCGGCCTGCAATAGTTTTGACGAAAATGTTTCCAAAATATTTTTGATTTATTACCTGAAACAAAAGTAATATAAAATCAGGCTTTGATTTTTCAGCAAACCTGTTGCGATGCCTTTATTAGCCTTTGTCAGGCTGTTTTGTTAAGTTCGATGACAAAGGTAGCCCCCTGGTTTTCCTGACTCGAAAAGTGTAACCTGCCCTTATGAAGTTCGACAATTTTCCGGGCTATGTACAAACCAAGACCGTGCGATTTTTCCCCAGTCAGCCCCTGTCGCCTGGCTTCCGAAAACTTATCGAACAAATATGGCTGAAGCGCCTCTGGTATTCCGATACCTGTGTCAGAGATACTTATTCTGATGGTATTTTCAGTTTCTGCCAGTTCCAGGATTATATTTCCTCCCTCAGGAGTGAATTTTAACGCATTGCTAAGGATGTTTTCAATGACCCTGGTGAATTTTTTTTGGTCTAAACTGGAAAAAATTTCCTTTTCAGGCAAAGCGGTTTTTACGGCAACCTTTTTTTCTTTTGCCATATGTTCAAAAGGCGCTACTATTTGAAACAACATTTCGTTAACCAGTACTTTTTCTTGTTTAATGCAAAAACATTGTTGTTCCAGTTCTGATACTTCAAGTATTTCGTCAATTAGGGTAAGTGCCGATTGGCCGGCCATACGAATGAGGTTGGTGTACGACAAGTGCTCAGCCGAAAGGTTCCTTCTATCAAGCATGTTAGCAATACCAATAATTCCACTTATCGGATTTCGCAGATCATGAGCAACAGTTGCCAGTAAATTATCTTTATCATGGCTCCATGCGCAAGGATTTTGTTTGGAATTTTCTCTCTGTGAAATATCTGATACAATCCCTTCAAAACGCATCGGCAAACCTTCCTGATTTCTTATAAGCCACATTTTGTTCTGAACATGTTTCTTTACACCATTCCGGTCAACAATGGGGAACGTGGCTTCTGCAAATCCATTGTAATATGCCTGGTTAAACATTTTAACCATAATATCTGAATCAAAATCGGCTTCTAAACAATTTACCAGTTCAGGATTCTGGTAAAATTCTTCCGGTTTATATCCAGTAAGTTCTAAAATAGGATCACTGAGAAAAACGATTTTGAAAGGTTCTAATTCGGCAGCCCATATTACATCATCGATAGTGCACAGAATGCTATTAAGAAAATCCCTTTTCATTTCGAGCGTGTGGGGGAATCTTAGCTGTGAAAGGTCAATCATATACGATTGAAAACCTTCAAGCTTATCTTCAGAATCAAATAATGGAGTGTCATTCCAACTTTCCCATACAGTTTTGCAGTTTAGTCCTGCCGTTTTTCGCTGAAAATTGAGAGGTATTTTCTGTTCTGCGACCCTCTGCAAATGCTTCCAGATTTTTTGTTGCTCATTTTTGGAGTGAAGTTCTATCCAGCGGGTTCCCAGCAGATCGCTGGCTTCTTTTCTAAAATAGTTGCAATAAGCCTTGTTTACGTATGTAATTGTTGTATCGGGCAGGAAACGGCATATAGGCAATGGCTGTTGATTTATTATACTTTCAAGAAATTCTTCGCGCCCCTGACCTGATGGAATGGTGCTTTTTAGCATAAAATTTTCAAATGTTATAATGATTTGAACTTGAAATATTAATTTTCTTTGTTTCTAACAAATGTTTAACTGCCTAATTCGATTCAAGTTAAGGATTAATTTGCCTGCAGGCCAATGAAGGCCTTAAAAATAAATTCATGGATTTAAAAATAATAAACTTTTAGAAAAACTTATCAACAAAATATATTAAATAAAAATGTTAAGTATATATTTAATAAGAAATGGGAGCATTTCTCTTTAAATTCTTTGGTTATATTTGCGCCGGCAATTCCTAATTCAAGCAAGTTAAAACCTTTCCCTTAATGCCTCCCGTAGTCATCCTTGCCATTTTTCTGGTATATACAAGTTTGATATTTTTTGTCGCCCGACTTACCCTTCGAAAGGCCAACAACGAAAGCTATTTTCTTGGTAACCGCAATTCGCCCTGGTATGTGGTTTCTTATGGAATGATAGGAGCTTCGCTTTCGGGTGTTACTTTTATGTCGGTTCCCGGTCTGGTTAAAGCAGAGCAATTTTCGTATATGATGCTGGTATTCGGGTATCTGGCCGGTTATTTAGTAATTGCCTATGTTCTTTTACCTCTGTATTACAGGCTGAACCTTACCTCAATATACACCTACCTTGAAAAACGATTTGGAATGGTTTCGTACAAAACCGGATCATTCTTTTTTATCATATCTCGGTTAATCGGGTCATCCTTCAGGCTTTTTTTGGTTGTGAGCGTTTTGCAGATGTTTGTGTTCGATGCATGGGGGATACCCATGGTGATTACTGTTTTTATTTTTGTAACCCTGATTTTACTTTATTCCTTCCAGGGAGGCATAAAAACCATTGTATGGACTGATACCCTGCAAACTACATTTATGATTGCCGCTGTTATCATAACAATTGTAATAATTGCGGGCCAATTGAACCTGGGCTTTTCAGACCTGGTTTCAGCAATAACAGCCGAAGGATACACCCGCATCCTGGTTACCGATGTTGATGATCCGCGTTTTTTTCTGAAGCAGTTTTTTGCCGGAATGTTCATTACGATAGTAATGACAGGCCTCGATCAGGACATGATGCAGAAAAATCTGAGTTGCAGGAACCTTTCTGATGCGCGAAAAAACGTACTTACTTTTGGGGTAATCCTTATTCCGGTCAACCTGTTGTTTCTTTTTCTTGGAGCTGTATTATGGATATATGCCGATATTCATGGAGTTGCATTGCTCCACACTTCAGATGAACTTTTCCCAACTCTTGCCATTCGTTATCTTGGCATGGCTGCTGGCCTGACTTTCTTTTTCGGACTGATAGCGGCTGCTTATTCGAGCGCCGATGGAACCCTAACCGCCCTTACCACAGCTTTTTGCGTCGATTTTCTTGGTTTAAAGCGCAGACCTGGAATCACAGAAGAACGCATTACTAAAATTCGTTACCTGGTACATATTGGGTTTGCAATACTTATTATGCTTATCATATTGGCATATGGGGCAGTGCATAATAAAGCGCTCATTTCAATGCTTTTTACCATTGCCGGTTATACTTACGGGCCATTATTGGGTCTATTTGCGTTTGGCCTTTACACCAAAAATGAAGTAAATGATCGGTGGGTTCCTTTAATTGCTTTGCTTGCTCCGGCAATCAGTTTTCTCCTAAGTCAATATTCTCAGCAACTTTTTTGGGGGTACAGGTTTGGTTTTGAAATTCTTTTGGTGAATGGTTTGTTAACATTTTTGGGGTTGCTCTTGATTTCAAAACCCAGGCAATAATGATACTTTGTAGTAATAATGCAGCTTTTAAAGGTTTGTGCCCACAAAAATGACATGATCAGCACTTGAAATTCATGTTAAGTTATTGTTAATAAATAACTAAATAACCAGATTTAAAAAATTCAAAAAATATTCCAGCTTTGTAATAGTTTTTAAAAAACATTACTTTTGCGACACGTTTCAGGCTTTGGACAGACCTCATATACGGGTATTACAAGGCTTTCTGAAAGAGATGGAATTTACAATTGAAAATAGTCCATTAAAAATTTGAATGAAAGCTGTCGAGCTACGAAGGGAAGCTTTTCTTACAGGGGTTGAAGAAAGCGCCCAAGCCAATGAAACTGATGAACCTCCTGGACATATAGCCCAACAGGAAGCTGATGTACCCCTGCTCTCTAAAACCACGACTGTTTCTAAACAGTCGCTTGAATTTCTTCGCCAGCATTTTCCGGGCAGTACGGTGCAAGATTGGAACAACTGGCAATGGCAAATAAAAAATAGTTTTACCAACCTGAATGACTTATCAAGAGTAATTCAGCTAAGCGAAAATGAAATTAAGCCTCGCCATGGCCAGAACGACATACTTCCGCTTCGAATCACCCCATATTATGCCAGCCTTCTTGATCCGGTAAATCCGGGTCAGGCGCTCCGGCGAAGCGTCGTACCTGTTTTCGACGAATACATTGTTAGCCCATGCGAGGCTTCAGACCCGCTTTCGGAGGCACGTTACAGCCCGATTGCCAACTTAGTACACCGCTACCCCGATCGGGTACTGTTCCTTGCCACTGGATTTTGCGCTTCTTACTGCAGGTATTGCACGCGCTCGCACATGGTTGCATCAGGCAAATGCCACACAGACCTCAAGGCATGGAAACCTGCCATCGAGTATATCAAAAAGAACAGGGTAGTGCGCGACGTGTTGATTTCTGGTGGCGATGTTCTCACCATTTCTGATAACCTCATAGAGTACCTGTTGAGTGAAATTCGCGCTATTCCGCATGTCGAAATTATCCGGATCGGAACAAAGATTCCGGTAGTCCTTCCACAAAGGATCACTAAGCGGTTAACAGGTATTCTGAAAAAATTTCAACCTTTGTATCTGAGCATACATTTTACTCATCCCGATGAACTTACACCCGAAGTCGCTTATGCCTGCAACATGCTCGCCAACTCGGGTATTCCATTGGGAAGCCAGACAGTGTTGCTAAAAGGAGTCAACGACGAAGTTACTGTAATGAAAAAACTAATGACAGGCTTGCTAAAGATAAGGGTTAGGCCTTATTACCTCTATCAGTGCGACCCTATACTTGGATCCGCACATTTTAGAACCTCAATAAGCAAAGGCCTCGAAATTATGGCAGGCTTAAGGGGGTTTATATCTGGCTATGCTGTACCGCAATATGTTGTTGATGCTCCTGGTGGTGGTGGAAAAATTCCATTGCTTCCCGATTATTTTCAAGGACGGGAAAATGGCAAGGTTGTACTGAAAAATTACGAGGGTACTTTATTCTATTACCCCGATGAAGGCTGACCCCTTGCCCTATCCTTTTATTTTTTCATCCGTGCTTCATAGGTGTTTGGGTTTTGCGTATCATGATTGTTTCAGGATATGTTCTTTAATGATAATGCGGTAAGAAACTTCGATGCTAAAACTCTATTTTCCTTGAAATTCTTAAACCCGGATATCTATTGTAGTTCACCGACGTTCCATTTGAAAAATATTGTTTTTTAAAGCACGGATAACTTGTCCTGCCTCAAGCAAGACTGGATCGCTGAGTTCATTTTATTTGATTTTAAAATTTTATAACGTTGATAATTGGATTTACATACGATCTTAAAGACGATTACCTGGCAGAGGGGTTCAGCGAATTAGAAGTAGCAGAATTTGACACTACCGAAACCATATTTAGTATTCGTGATACTCTCGAAAACCTTGGACATAGTGTAATTTTAGTCGGCAACGCAAAAGCCTTGCTCAAAAGGCTGGCGGCAGGCGAGCGATGGGATTTGGTATTCAACATTTGCGAGGGTGTAAAAGGTTTTGGACGCGAGGCTCAGATACCAGCAATCCTCGATGTTTTCGAACTGCCCTACGTCTTTTCCGACCCGCTTGTTATGTCGTTAACATTACATAAGGGTTTTACTAAAAGGATTATCCGCGATCTGGGCATTCCCACGGCTCCTTTTGAAATAGTTCAACATGTTGCCGACGCCGAATCAGTAGAACTGCCATTTCCCCTGTTTGTAAAACCTGTTGCCGAAGGAACCGGAAAAGGGATAGGACACGATTCAAAAATTTCTGACAAAGCTGAATTAATAAAAGTATGCAGGCGGCTATTGTCAAATTTTAGCCAACCTGTTCTGGTCGAAACTTTCTTACCCGGAAGAGAGATCACTGTTGGAATAGTGGGTACGGGCGACTCATCAAGAGTAATAGGAATGATGGAGGTACTTTGGAAAAACAGCGGGATAAGCGGAATTTATTCATATCATAGTAAGGCCAATTACCAAGGATTGATCGAATATCAGGTACCGGAAAGCGAGCTTTACCAGCGTTGTGCAGAGGTAGCTCTTGCTTCGTGGAAAGGACTCGGGTGTCGTGATGGCGGCCGAATTGATCTGAGACTTGATGCCGCTGGGGTTCCTAATTTTCTTGAAGTAAATCCATTAGCCGGACTGAACCCGGTTCATAGCGACCTGCCAATTCTTGCCGGAAAAGCCGGCATTGAATTCAAGGAACTTATTGACATGATCCTGCAATCAGCCATGGAGCGTGTTGGAGCGCACAAATAGGCCAGTTGTTGGTCAGTTCGACAAATCAATGAAATTACCCGGCACTACCTTAATCTTTTAATCAAATAACCTGCCGATGAGGGATAATAAACAGGTAATAGTTTACCATAGCCCTTTATCCGAAAATTCGCCTGCCGATGAGTTGGACGTTATCGATCAGGCAGCTTTTTTTTCGTCGGCCTTGCAAAATCTTGGATTCCGTGCGTTGGAATTACCCTTCCCGGTTGACGCGGCAAAACTCGAAGAGCAGTTGATGCAAATCCAGCCACTTTTTGTGGTAAACCTCGTCGAAACCATCTTTGGCAGTGGACGACTGGTTCATTTAGCCCCATCACTTTTTGAACACTTTTTTATACCATACACAGGGTGCAGCGCCGCAGCCATTTATCAGACTTCCAACAAAGTGCTTGCGAAAAAACTGATGCTCCTCGAAGGAATCCCTACACCCGAATTTTTTTCTCCAACTGACCAACCTGAACTCCAACAAATTGCAAATAAGTCTTGGTTAATTAAATCAGTCATGGAGCATGCTTCATTTGGCCTCTGCGAAAGTCAGCCTTTGTTATTTTACTCATGGGATGAAATTAATGAGCGGTTGGCCAGAGAAAAAAACCCAGGAGAGTTTTTTGCCGAAAAATATATTCATGGGCGAGAATTCAACCTTTCGCTGATTGGTACCAGTCAAATGCCTGAAGTGCTGCCTCCGGCCGAAATCCGCTTCAGCTATCCGCCCCTCAAACCCAGGATTGTTGGTTACAAAGCCAAGTGGGTCGAAGATTCGTTCGAATACAAAAATACCAACAGGACATTCGACTTCGAAACCGCTGACCAAAACCTGCTTTCGCAACTCAGGGATATCTCGGTTAAATGTTGGAGGGTTTTCGGTTTGAATGGATATGCCCGTATCGATTTCAGGGTGGATGAAGCAGGTAAGATTTTTGTGCTGGAAATTAATGCCAACCCCTGCATATCACCAAACTCTGGATTTGTTGCTGCAGCCTCAAAAGCCAGTTTGTCAGAAACCGAGTTAATCAAAAAAATTGTTTCGGGTTGTTTTAACCTCAGTTACCAACAAGCCTAAAAACGACAAAGTAGAAAATTTTGCTGCATTAAGACAAAAAACTAAACAATATAATGAACGGCTCATGCAAAAAACTGTGCATTTGCAAGCCTCGACACACAAGCGATGCTTCAGCTTGCAATAGGGCAGCTTTTTTGCCAACGCACTCAAGAAAATTATGTAATTTAAGATTTTTATTAAAATGACTGAATAACAGAATTATATAATGCATAAATGTCAACAGTATGGCAAAAATCAACGTTAAGGATACAGAAATCACTATTATATCAATTGAGGAGAGGGATTACATTTCGCTCACCGATATGGCAAATGCGAAAGAAAGCGAAAGCCGTGCTGCTGATATTATTAAGAACTGGTTGAGAAACCGTTATACACTTGAATTTTTAGGCACTTGGGAGCAAATAAATAACCCCAGTTTTAAAGTGGTCGAATTTGACCACTTTAAATCACAAGCTGGTTTGCCAAGTTTTGTATTGAGTGTTTCGGAATGGATAGAAAAAACCAATGCTGCAGGTATTATTGTAAAAAAAGGCAAGTATGGAGGGACTTTTGCCCATAAAGATATTGCATTTGAATTTGGTTCAGCAATCAGTGTTCCTTTTAAGCTGTATTTGATTAATGAATTTCAAAGACTTAAAGATGAAGAACAAAAACAACTTGGCTGGACAGCAAAGCGGGAACTTGCGAAGTTGAATTATCACATCCATACGGATGCAATTAAACAGAACCTTATACCACAGGAGCTTTCAGCAGCACAAACATCAATTATATATACCAATGAAGCCGATGTTCTGAATGTCGCTTTGTTTGGGATAACTGCAAAACAATGGAGAGATGCCAACCCCGATTTAAAAGGAAACATCCGTGATTATGCCACAATAAACGAGTTGATTTGCCTGTCAAATATGGAAAACCTGAATGCGGTGTTTATCAATGAAAGGATGCCCCAAAAAGAACGATTGATAAAACTTAACCAAATAGCCATTCAGCAAATGGTTGTTTTACAAGATGTTGAAAGCCGAAAATTATTGAAATAAAACCTTAAATCCTGATATTATGCGAACATTAAAAGAAGTAAAAATCGCAAAATATAAAAGCTATCTTGAAACACAGTTAGTTTCAATAGAAGATAAGATTACAACGCTTGTTGGTAAAAATGAATCAGGCAAAACTGCATTCCTTGAGGCGATTACTAAGTTCAATTACTTTGAAAAAGACTCAAAATTCCAATTTGATGTTATTGCTGATTATCCAAGAAACGAATTGAAAAAATATCAAAGAGATAATCAACCGGCAGAGGTTATCAAATGTACTTTTGAAAATTCAGAAAAACTTTTACAAGATATTTCAGAAGAATTTGGGACGGATGTATTCAAAACAAATACATTTTCTTATGGAATAAAATATGACGGAAGCGCTCCAAGTTAATTGCCGGTGCAGTGCGTATTCAAGAGGCACAGCTCGTATCAAAAGTAATTGTAACATGATAGAAAAGTGCTTCGAAATCGGCAACTAACCATACCGCCGTCCGTTATAGTCCTCAGTGATTTATTCACTATGCCTGGTTTAAGTGTAACCTTTAGTTTGTCTATTACATATGAAGAATTTAATTATGCGCAAGGGTGTCTTACCTGGCGACAGGGAAAATATCAGGGAAATAACCGAATCTACGGGATTTTTTCGCCCTGATGAAGTTGATGTGGCTGTTGAACTTGCCGATGAAGCTTTGCTCAAGGGCACCGACAGCGGCTACCATTTCATAATTGCCGAAATTGATGGGAAGGGTATGGGATTTGCGTGCTATGGTCATATTGCCTGTACTATCGGAAGCTATGACTTGTATTGGATTGCTGTGTCGGAGGATTTCAGGGGCAGGGGAGTAGGCCAACTACTGCTCAAATCGGTCGAAACAGATGTTGCTGCATTAAACGGACGCAAAATTTACATAGAAACTTCTTCACTGGAAAAATACATTCCCACTCAAAAATTTTATAAGTCGGCTGGATACCAGTTGGAAGCAATTCTCGAGGATTTTTACCAGAAAGGTGACAACAAACTAGTTTTTTCCAAAAATCTCCAGTAATTGACCTTTTTTATTCATACACCGAAAATTTTTATTTATAGAATTTGCCGTATAAACACAAAAAATTATCGTTTAATAAGAAATTAAAACAAATGTTTAAAAAATTTAC
>DATIKK010000320.1:0-6971 GCA_035477635.1 Bacteroidales bacterium
CTCTGGGGGAAGGTTGAACGGATTTCGCCTGAGGCTCCGGTTCCTGTTGTTGCCCTGAAGCAACGCGAAAACCGCCTGGGAGGTGCGGCAAATGTTGCCCTGAATATTCAAAGCCTGGGAGCAACCCCTCTGATTTGTTCCATTGTTGGCAACGACGAAAAAGGCAACCAACTGCTGAGCCTGATGGAGCAATGTCATATGCCTTGCGATGGTATTCTGACCAGCCCAAACCGGAAAACCACAGTTAAATTCAGGATCATAGGTAACAATACCCAGCTATTGCGTGTTGATGAAGAAACAGACCATGACCTGGAGCCAGACGAAACAAACAGGCTTTTCGACAAAATAGCCCACCTGTTACAATCCGGCAACATACACGTAATAATTTTTGAGGATTACGATAAAGGCGTAATAACTCCCGCACTGATTGAACGTGTTGTAAAATTGGCCGGCAATCACGGAATTCCAGTTGCAGTTGATCCCAAAAAGAAAAATTTCATGTATTACCGAGGAGTTAATCTCTTTAAGCCCAACATGAAAGAACTCCGGGAAGGCTTAAAACTTGATGAAGAACCGGCCACCGTAGAAGAAGCGCTTAAATCGGTTTCACTGCTCCAGGAAAAACTAAACGCAACAATGATACTTGCTACCCTTTCGGACAAAGGATTGATTTACAGCAAAAGAAAAGATGCAGAACCTGCAGAAACAGGGTATTTTCCGGCCCATTTGCGGCAGATAGCCGATGTTTCGGGAGCAGGCGACACGGTAATTAGCGTGGCCTCCCTTTGTTTGGCTGCCGGGGCCTCGCCTGAAGTTATTGCCAGACTTGCAAACCTTGCAGGAGGCCTTGTATGTGAGCAGGTAGGGGTGGTTCCGGTAAACAAGGACCATCTTTTTTCGGAAGCCCGGGAGTTACTTTGATTAGATTCACGATGGCAAAAAAAAACTTTACCAGGCTAAGGCAGCAAATATCTGGGGCTTCGTTTGGCAAAGCACAACTTCATCCTGACCCTTTCGTACAGTTTGAAATTTGGTTTGATCAGGCTGTAAACTGTGGCATTTTAGAGCCCAATGCCATGACCCTTGCCACCTCCGCGCCTGATGGGCGAGTTTCAGCCCGGATTGTTTTGCTAAAAGGATTTGACGAACGTGGGTTTACTTTTTTTACCAATTATGAGAGCGAAAAAGCAAAACAACTTGCAGCCAATCCCAATGCAAGCCTGGTGTTTATGTGGCTGGAATTGCAGCGCCAGGTGAGGATTGAAGGCCGTACGGTAAAAGTGGCTGAAACCGAATCTGACAATTATTTTGCCTCAAGGCCCCGCGCGAGCCAAATAGGAGCGTGGACTTCACCCCAAAGCAGAGCAATTCCAAACAGGCAGTATCTCGAGGACAAGTATCTGGACATCGAAAAGTTTTACAGTGGAAGGGAAATACCACGTCCTGACTTTTGGGGAGGCTACCGGCTTGTACCTGAAAAAATTGAATTCTGGCAGGGACGCGAAGGCAGACTTCATGACAGGCTTCTTTACCTGCTTTCCGGGCATGGCTGGACAATTAAAAGGCTTGCTCCTTAAAAACAATAACAGGAAGCACGAATGCGTTTCTTTTTAGTGTTAAACTGAAACCAGAAAAAGCATGAAGCACAGGCAGATTTGTTTATGTGCAGTCTTATCGCTATTGGTAACCCTGAGTAGCTCAGGAGCCCTTTCGGGCCAAAGACGCCTGCCTGTGCGCCAAAATCTCCCTCATTACGACTACAGGCCATACCATTTTGGATTCGCACTTGGAGTGAACAAAATGAATTTCGCGATCAGGCCAGTTGGGAGTGATTCTCTAAGGATTTTAAATGCGCTGCCCGGAAATCAGCATGGAGCGCTTGGATCGATACTACCAAGGCCTGAGTATGGATTTCACATCGGGATTGTGTCAAACCTGCGGCTTGCTCCTATGTTCGATCTGAGGTTTGTGCCAACCCTGGCATTTGGAGAGAGGTTTCTTGAGTACCGGTTTTTACAGGGAAATAACCAATCACTTATATCACAACCATTCGAGGTTACATACATTGAGCTGCCTCTGCATTTAAAGTATAAGTCGATGCGAATGTCGAACGTTAGGGCTTATGTACTTGGCGGTTTTAAATTCAGCATTGACCTTTCTTCAAATCAATTTAAAGATGAGGCAGAGCCTGAACTTATTTTTGCAAGAACCTTGCGCGACGATTTGCATTATGAGCTGGGCGCAGGGTTCGACTTCTATTTTTACTACTTTAAGTTTTCGGTCGAAGTAAAAGCATCATTTGGAATGCGCGACCTCTCCCTTCCGGGTGAGCAAGGCCGCATTTTTTATGAACCGATTGACAGGCTTAATTCGAAAAACATTATGGTTTCGTTTCTCTTTGAATAAACCGTCCGGAGCCTTCGGCTCCGTTCAGGTGCCGGAAAGAAATCCAGCGGGCTTGTGCGAAGCCGAAACCACCGGGAAAGGAACCTAATTACTTAATCGAATCATTTCAGACAAATTTATCTTAAAATAATTTACGGATGAAAGACAAGAATGGGTTGTTATACAGTAAGCTCGTAGGGAAATCACTGTTGAAAAAAAAGGTATTTCAACATACTTTGGAGGTTTTTAAAGAGTTAAAAGATGAAGCTGCCCGGTTATGCGAAGAGACCGGAATGTACCTGAAGAGAGACGGGCTGGAAATTCAACTGGATTTCAAGGATAAAGGCGAAATGGAAGCTGAAATTTGTTTTGGTTCAGATACCCTTGTATTTGGAATCCATACAAATGTATTCGAATTCTCGCGGATTCATGAAGTGATGAAAACACCATATATCATAGCTGATCCGGCACGATCTTTTTGCGGACAGATCACTTTTTTTAATTTTCTGGCCGATTCATTCCGGTTCAACAGGATGAGTGACCTGGGATACCTGGTTGCACGCGTTTTTATAAACAAGGAAAAATGTTTTCTTGTTGAAGGCAAGCACCAAACGGGGTTCTACTATAACCAATTTATGCCCGAAGCTATTAATCAGGCAGCCATGCGCAAAATCCTGGAAGCAGCAATGAGCTACAGTATTGACTTCGACCTGTTGGTTCCGCCTTACGACCTGGTAAAAGAAATTACTGTGGCCGACATGGTCGAAAACCATTACAATCTGAAACTGAAAACTGCCAAACGCCTGGGTTTCAAGTTTCTGGCCGACCACGACCAAACAACCAGCAACAAAGACTAATTACTCTTGTTATAAAAATCCCACACCACGATACCCACTGCCACAGCAATATTCAATGAATGTTTGGTTCCAAACTGCGGGATTTCGAGGCACCCTTCACATAGCCGTAATGCTTCATCGCTAACCCCCATTACTTCATTTCCAAAAACCAGGGCATATGGCTGACCTGTTTTTGGGGTAAAGTCTTTTAGATTAATGCTTTTTTCTACCTGCTCCAACGCAAGCACCACATACCCCTCCGCCAATAATTGATGAATGGCATCAACAGTACTCCCAAAGTACTTCCAGTTAACCGTTTCGGTAGCGCCCAGAGCGGTTTTTTGTATTTCACGGTGAGGAGGAGTGGCGGTGATGCCACACAAAAAAACCGACTCTATAAGAAAGGCATCGGCAGTCCGGAAAACCGAACCTATATTCATCATGCTGCGAATATTGTCAAGCACAATTACAAGCGGAAACTTTTCCGACTTTCGATGCTCCTCGGTAGTTTTCCGACCCAACTCACACATTGATCGTTTTCTCATTTTGCGGAAGCCTAACCAATGTGTTTCTCCTTAAGGATTTCCTTCAGTTTTGCCATACCTGTCGAGGCTTTTTCCTTAATAATGGTAAGGTCTTGATTATGATACACGGATATTTCTCCGGGATCAATAAGGTAAACAGGTACATCAGGTTGCACATAACCGACCAACCCTGCGGCGGGATAAACATTTAAGGAGGTTCCTACGATTACGAAAATATCAGCAGTTGCAGTAAGTCGGGCTGCTTCAGGTATCAGGGGTACGGCCTCGCCAAACCACACTATATGAGGGCGAAGCTGGGAACCCAGCTTGCACAAATCCCCCTTTTTCAATTCCCACCCTTCAAGCTCAAAAACCAGGTCAGGATCGGCAGTGCTTCGCACCTTTTTAAGCTCGCCATGCAAATGCATCACTTTGGTTGAACCCGCACGCTCATGTAAGTCGTCAACATTCTGGGTAATAATGTGCACATCAAAATCGCTTTCGAGCTCAGCCAGTGCAAAATGTGCTGAATTGGGTTGTACTTCGTAAAGTTGCTTTCTCCTTTGATTGTAAAAATCAATTACTAGCTCCATGTTTCTCTTCCAGGCCTGAGGAGTGGCCACGTCCATTATGTCGTGGTCTTCCCACAAGCCACCGCTGTCGCGAAAAGTTTTAATACCGCTTTCGGCGCTAATCCCAGCTCCGCTCAAAACGACCAGCCGCAGTTTACTCATCTGTTTTTGATTTAGATCACAAAATTTTTAAGGTAAAAAAATTACATAAAACACAAAAACAAATTGACGCCGGTGTAAATTATTTCATTAACAGGAAAAAAATTCCTGCAAATGCGAGTAGTAAAACAAGAAACGAAAGCAAGATTAATCTGCGGCTACGCCTCAGCGTAAGGTTTTCCTGCCTGATCTGCTTTTCGAACCCGATTCTTCGCAAAAGGTTTTTTACCTTTTCCAGGGTAGCCTCGTTTTTGACCAAATAGTCGTAAGCGCCTAACGACATTGAATCCTGTGCCAGCTTCTGGCTATCGAAAGCCGTAAGAAAAATTACTTTCGAATCGGGTGATTTTTCCCTGATTACTCGCATTACTTCCAACCCGGTTTTCAGTCCTTCACCAAAAAACTGGTCAAGCAGTATTATTTCAGGTTTAAGGTTCAAATTGGCAATGCATTCCTCACCCGAATTAAATGAACTTATATTTAGAAAGTTTTTTCCTTCGAGCGTATGGATCAGGGCTCGCGAAAAGAAATGATCATCGTCAACCACAAAAATGCTGGTATAGTCGGGTTTTGCCATGACAAAATTCTTCTATTGGCAACGAAAGTAATAATTCTGGAAGAACATCCGCGCATTAGCAGGCCGAAATTAAATTAAACAGGATACTTTTTATCATCAATGACCGAGGAATAATTTTTACTCAACTAATTTTGTTGCTGGATTTCTCACAGCATAAGAACCAACAATCGTGTTTACAACTCCTTTCAGGCCGGTACCCAGCAAAAATTTGTTGCTTTCACCTCCATTTCTGTTCATAAATTTCAGGAATATTTTGTTGATTACTTTGGCTAAAGAACAAATTTATCTCCTGCTTAGCATGCTCCATACTCCATGTGGGTTATTAACAATTTGTTAATAACTCGTGTGAATAAAAGGTTAATGAAAAGATCGAAAAAAACTTGCATTGGCTTTTCCGGTGATGTAAATTTGTTTCACCAGGCGAGCGATAAAAGGCCGCTCCAAAAAACCGGGAGAAGGATACCGCACTTAGCTGTGCGTCACTCCCAATCGAACAAACCGCAAGGTTTGCCAGTTTCAGGAGCCGGGGTCCATGTCCTGAAACCATGCCGCGAGGCGTGACTCGAAAGACAAGGTCAATTGCTTAAAAGATCGCCCAGCGTTCTTTAAATGATTGAGTCGAAGGCAGTAATTCTATTCTATGCTCCGGCATAGAATGAATTTCTGAAATCATTAAAGCTTTCGGGCTAAAATGATTTGCCTTAAAGAAAGCGTTCTGTCAATGATTTTAAATGCTGGCAGCCTAACCGAAAGGAAAGGACAGATGCAATTGAAGCACATAACAGAAAACCCTTCAAGGTCCTTACAAAACGACACTCCGTCCGGGAAGAAGTATCTTCGGGTACTTCCATCGGACAGTCAGGAGGCCGTACCTTAGCTGGTATTGCCCGATGGCCAAGGGTTCGTAAATAAAAACGTCTTCGGACCAATTATTACGAGCCGGTCACAATAACAGTAACCTGGCACAATTAAAAACGCAAGTTTTTAAAAGTGGATGGGAACGATTCGAACAGAGTCGTTCCCATTACTGTTTTTAGGCGCACCAAAGCAGTTGATTCTGTTTTTTTGTTATGAGCAGAAGACATTGCAACGGCCACCAGAACGGGCATTGAGTAAATATTGATAATCAGGAGACACACTACAGCAAAAAGATTTTTCAACAAGAGTACGAAGAATTCATTTCGTCCTGTAATTTTTAAATCCACGGCTAAAGCCGTAGAAGATGAGGTAACTTTTCAATCACCGCCATAAATGGCGGAGTTAGCCACATGTGAGAAGCAGACTCCTTAACTCCGTCCTTTAGGGCGGAGAACAAGCCCAACCGAGAACCATCGGGCTTTAGCCCTGGAATTATCTGAATATGAACCTCAAAGCCGGAACTCATAACTAAAGTTGTAGATGATGAGGCACCTTCGCCCCATTGCACAAAACAGGAAGTAATGGTAACTGGGAGTAGCGGAAGCCGCCAAACCACGATGTCTGAGGCTCTCGAAGGCACCCCTGCTAAGTGGCAATGCAACAGCCAGCATTTCGGCCTTTGAGCGACATTTGCAATTCAATACTATATGCCCAATTACATTCCGGATTCAAACGGTAAAATGATGAGTTTGAATCTGCAAGGTTTATGGATAATTGCAAATTATCCGGTGTTCCGAGCGGCAATACAATTGCCGCTCAGCGGGGTCATAAGCATGCGGCATTGTAACGGCCACCATTCCGGTCATTGCGATGCATTGCGATGCATTGCGATGCATTGAGCCTGTCGAAATGAGCCTGTCGAAATGACTGGAATGATTTGGATTTTAAAAACGGCTTTATAACCGGCCTCATGGAAAATCGGTAAGTTTTCGAGCGAAGGGGCGTGAGGGCGGGGCTTGATGTGATGATGAGTTGATGTGATGATGTGCTAATGTGATAA
>DATIKK010000321.1:0-12586 GCA_035477635.1 Bacteroidales bacterium
AAGCTGCCTGGTGTAAAGTTGCACCACTTCTGAGGCCTTCATATTGCCGGTGTTTTTTAGATTTAAGGTTACCCTGAGGTTCTCTCCTGTCTTTAGTTGATTTTTTTCAAGCAGTACATTGCTGATTTCAAATGAGGAGTACGACAATCCAAAACCAAAAGGGAACATGGGCTTGAAACCATAGTCAAGGTAATGTGAGGTTGTTCCCAGAGAAAACTGGGGAGCTTCTACGGGTATGTCGTACAAATGCACAAAGGTTTCGATGCTTGCAGGTCTGCCGGTATTCTTGTGGTTGTAATAGATTGGAATCTGCCCTACATGGCGGGGGAATGTAACAGGTAATTTGCCTGAAGGGGAAACTCTACCAAAGACCAGATCGGCAAGTGCCGGCCCTGCCATGGTTCCGGGATGCCAGGCATATAAAACGGCATCCATATGGGGTTTCACTTTTTCAAAAGTAACAGGCCGTCCTGCCATGATAATGGCAATGACAGGTCTTCCAGCAGTAGCAACTAACCTGACAAGTTCTTCCTGTGCTCCCTGAAGGTTAATATTTGCCAGACATTTGCCTTCGCCCGAAAGGATTGATTCTTCGCCAAGAAACAACAAAACAGCATCTGCCCGGCCCGCTGACCGTAAAATGCCTGCAGGATCAGTAATTTGGTGCGATCGGCTGGTTTCCATTGCTCTATGATAATAGACATCAAACCCATAGGATTTCCCAAATTCCTGTAACGATTGAAGTGGAGTAATGGAGTTTTCCTTTTTGCCATCGAACACCCAGGTGCCCAATTGGTCGTGGGGAGCATCGGCCAAAGGTCCGATTACAGCAAGGTTTCTAATATTGGTTGAAAGAGGTAGCACGTCCTGATTCTTGAGCAACACCACGCTTTCCGTTGCCATTTGTTTTGCCGCATCCAGATGTTCAGGAGCCAACAGGGGCGGGAACTCCCCTTTAAACCGGTAAGGATTATCAAAAAGCCCAAGGGCAAATTTCAGTCGCAATACTCTGCGAACTGCATCGTCAATTTGCTGTTCGCTAATGCGCCTCTCATTTATTAGTTGAGGAATGTAAGTTTCATAGGCCCTGCTTACCATTTCTACATCAACCGTAGCTTGCATAGCCATATAAGCCGCTTCTTTATCGTTAGGCATAAAACCGTGAACAACCATTTCGGTAACCGAATTCCAATCCGATAGAAGGACCCCTTCAAAGCCCCATTGGTTGCGCAAAATATCACGCAGAAGTGGTATGTTGCCTGTTGCCGGAATTCCGTTTATTTCGTTAAAAGCAGTCATTATTGTCGCTGCGCCAGCTTCAACACCCTTTTTAAAGGGTCGCAAAACCAGGTCGTGAAGGTCATTATAAGGGATGCTGACGGTGTTATAATCGCGCCCACCCGTTGCCCAACCATATGCAGCAAAATGTTTTAGACAAGCAGCTATGGCATTGTGAGCGGCCAGGGAGTCGCCCTGAAACCCTCTTACCTTGGCTGCACCCATTACCCCCGTCAGGTAAGGGTCTTCTCCAAAACTTTCGGCGATGCGTCCCCAGCGTGGGTCTCGGGTAACATCAATCATAGGGGCAAAAGTCCAGTTTATCCCCTGAGAGGCAGCTTCAGTAGCAGCAATGCGCGCTCCCTGTTCTACCAGAGCCGGATTCCAACTTGCCCCCTGACCCAATGGGATTGGGAATATTGTCCTGAAACCATGAATAACATCACGCCCGATTAGAAGTGGTATCCCAAGCCTACTTTCCTCTACGGCAATCCTTTGCAATTCATATATTCTTTCCAGATCAACCTCATTAAGGATAGAGCCCACCAACCCGTTACGAACCAGATCATGAAGATTTTGATGGTCGCCATTCTTTTGAACAAGTTGCCCAATTTTTTCTTCAAGGGTCATTTGGGCTAAAAGGTCCTCTATTTTGGCATCTATGGGGTCCTGGGGTTGCCTTTGACAAGAGAAGAGTCCTGCAACCATCATCAAAAAAATCAATACCTTGAAATTCATGTTCACCTTTTTATAATTTTATTTTCTTAAACTTAAAACATTTCCTGGCGGAACGGGTAAATACGCCTTTCCGGTAAAAAATTTAAAAATTTCACATTTGCGGCACACTGCAGTCGGAGCAACCTGACTCCATCGCCTTGGTCAGGCAGGTGATTCTGGTTATTGCTCAACTCTGATTTATCATCAAGAGCCAACTTAGCATGAAGCTATAGATAATAAAGATCAATAGCCTCTATTTTGTACAAACACACCTCCTGAAAGATCGATTTCTGTTTGCGGGATTGGAAGGAATCCACGGGTGGCAGGGTTAAAGGTTACATTAAAAAGCAACTGGTCTCCCACATATCCCGGACCTCTGACCCCTGTTTGGGTGAGTTCCTGACTTGCAACTGTCATTCCTTGCCTGATCAAATCGAAATAGCGCACTCCTTCGAGAGAAAGTTCGAGCCTTCTTTCGCGCATAATATTTGCCTGGGAGGCCGGAACGCTTGTCAACCCAACCCTGTCCCGAACCCTGTCGAGATATAGCTGCGCATTAGGACTTCCTAATTCAGCGGCCATAAGCAACACATCCGAAAAACGGATCACCCTGTGGTTGACGGTACGGTTCAGCTCAAGCTGGCCGGTACCCCAATGCTCTGCATCAGAGGTATATTTACGCGAGAAGTAACCGGTATGTTGAAAGCCTATTGATAAGCTCCCATCGAGTTCCTGTTCACGAACAATTGTATAAGGCCGTCTCGGATCATTCTGGAGAAATTCAAACAGCTTATGGCTCACAGGGGCAAAACTCCAACCGCGATTCCAATTGGCCGATCCAGATACCCGAGGTCCTTGCATCTGGGCTGCCAGGTTACCATTTCCGCCGCGAACATAGCCCCAATCCCACCATGCAGGAGTATCTCCGTAGGAGATCTCGAAAACAGACTCAACACCAAATTCGCCTGCCAGCCTGAAGTTATCCGAATATTCTTCAAATAGGTCGTGTCCGCTATTTGTAATTAAATCTTCAAGTTGCTGAAGCACGAATGCCCTGTTTACCACTGTCGTGCCTGCCTGCAGATCACCGCCATAAACCCCGTTATAAAAAAGATACGTTCTGGCCAGCAAAGCCTGGGCTGCCCACCTGGTAATGCGTCCTTCCTCGCCCGGGGGCAAGGTTCTGGGAAGATCTTCTATAGCCTCCACAAGGTCGAGAGCAATTTGGTTATAAACATCCCTGGGCGGTGCCTGGCTTTGTACATATTCAGAGGGGCTTTTCAAGGTACGGGTAATCAGAGGTATGTTTTCGAAGAAACGTACCAGCTCCAGATAAAAATAAGCCCTTAAAAATTTAGCCTCAGCTATGGTTCTTTCTTTGAAGGCCGCAGGTGCATTTATCCCGCCAATTATCTCCAGGTAAAGGTTAGCCCGGTAAACCCCTATATAATTACTGATCCAGATTGCATGTACCAAAGGATTGGTAGGAGAGATCCTGTGAGTATTGAGTTCGTTTTCTTCCATGCCGTCATTCGCATCAGATCCTCCGGCATAGGCATCATCAGATAACATATCTGAAACAGTTATGAAAGGCGCCCATGAAACACCAGGTGCAGCCTGGTAAGTTAGTACATCGTAAATCGATACAAGGGCTTGAAACGCCTGATCCTGGGTCTGGTAAAAATTGGTTGTCAAAACCTGGTCGAGCGGTTGAAGATTCAAAAAATCTTCGCTGCATGCATTCAACATAAACAGAACCACGAGCAGCTTTCCTATTTTTGAAATGCGATTCTTCATCTTACAAAATCTTTAGGTTAAAATGAAATGGTGGTACCTATGCGGAATGTCCGGGCATGAGGATAAATACCTCTGTCAATACCGGCATTGAATGGGCTCATTGCCCCTATCTCCGGGTCAGCTCCCGAATATCGGGTAAGAGTGAAGAGGTTTTCGACAGACACATATATTCTCCAATTGGTGGCCTGAAGATTTTGCAGTACACCGGACGGGATATTGTAACCGATCTGAATATTTCTCATGCGCAAAAACGATCCATCCTCTACGTAAAGGTCTGACACACGGTAATTGTGGTTGGCATCGATCCATGTGAACCGGGGAATACTGTTTGAGGTTCCTTCTCCTGTCCAGCGTTCAAGGATTTCGGTTGTACGGTTGGTAAACCTCAGATCCTGCCGGATCATTCCGTTGAAAATGTCGTTTCCGAGTGTACCGATTACAAGAAATGAAAGATCAAAATTTCTGTACCGGAAACTGGCATTGTAACCAAAAGTCCAGTCCGGGATTGGGTTGCCTATCTTGGTTCGGTCATCGGGACTTATCACTCCATCGCCGTTTACATCAACAAACCTTACATCACCCGGTACGGCATTGGGTTGCAGCATATGCCCCGCTCTGTTGACATGCCTGAATATATCAGCCTGATTCTGAAAAAGGCCGTTGGTTTGATAACCCCAGAAGAAACCAATTGGCATACCTACCTGCCCTCGGGTAATCATTCCTGCTATTGCCCATGTGGCTCCTGGCAACACTCCTTGCTCATTTCCAATATGGGTTATTCTGTTCTGATTGAATGATGCATTGATACCCATTGAGTAGGAGAAATTTGGAGTATAGTTACGCCAGTCGAGCGAAAACTCAACACCGCGGTTTTGGACACTACCGACGTTGGCAAAAGGAGGGTCATTACCGACGTGTGCAGGAATAGGAACCCTTTCGAGAAGGCCACCGGTAGTTTTTTCATAAAAATTAAGGACACCTGTCATTCGGTTGTTGAAGGCGCCAAACTCAATTCCAATATCCAGCATTTCGGATTGTTCCCAGCGTATCTCCAAATTTTCCATATAAGATGGGGAAGACCCCACGCTGCGCCCCCCGCCGAAGATATAGCCCCGGCTTTGATTTATTGTAGAGATGAACTGAAAATCCCCAATATTTTCATTACCATTAATACCCCATGACGCCCTAATCCTTAAAATATCAAGATTATTTATTTCAGGAAAGAATGCTTCGTCGCTTATAACCCAACTTACACCCAGCGAAGGAAAAATACCAAAACGGTTCTCCGGCCCAAAACGGGAAGAACCATCACGGCGAATAATGGCAGTAATAGCATACCGTCTTTTATAGTCGTACATAACCCTTGCAAACTGCGACAACAAAGCGTGATGATTTGCGCCTCCGGTGGCAACCCACATGGTATCCATAGCCATGTTCAGGTAAACATGCCTGGGATCAGTAATTGGCACCCTCGAATTAAACCCATAAAGATTTTCGAAGTTAAGTTTCCGGGCCGATACACCTGCCAGCGCAGAAATGTTGTGGTCATTAATGCTTCTATTCCATGACAGGGTATTCTCCCATTGCCAGGTAAACCAGCGGTTTATGGTTTTGCTTACGGCAGTTCTTTCGGTGTTGCGTTGGGCATGATTCAGGAAAAACAAAGGGTCATGGTCATCATATATTAAATACGCCATGTCAATGGCCACGTTTGAATTGAATATTAGGCCAGGCAGAAGATTAAGTTCACCATAAACTTTTCCAACAAGCTTGTCAACCCGGGTATCTCCGGTTTGTATCTCCATCATTGCCAGCGGATTGACAATCTCTGCTCCCACAAGATTCGAAATTCCGAATACATTGCCATTTTCATCCCTGACCACAGGTTCTGTAGCGTATGGTGCGCCAGCCAGAATATTCTGGCGGGTTTCGAAGAGTGGAGTCAAGGGGTCAAGGTTTAGGGCACTGCTAAAAGCTCCATTGAAGGATGTATTGGAGGCAATGCCTCTTTGGTTGGTGTGGGTGTACGAAAAATTACTCCCAAAATTGAAAAAGTCATTAACTCTGTGGCTTGTATTAAGCCTTGCAGAAATTCGGTCAAACTGTGAGTTTTCTCCGCCAATGATACCTTGCTGCGAAAAATATGACAGTGACGAAAAATATGACGATCTGTCGGAGCCTCCAGACACAGAAATATTATGATTCAAAATTGGTGCGTTCGACACAAAAAGGGCTTCCTGCCAATTAGTGTTAAAGGCCGGAATCTCGTTGAGATTAAATGGCTCAGGCAACCCGGCATTTCTTGCACCTTCGTTCATCATCATTCGATATTGGTCTGCATCAAGCAGATCGATAGTACGAACAACATTTTGAAAGCCAAGGTAACCTGAGTAGGAAACGGTCATTTCGCCTCTGATGGGCCTTTTTGTAGTAATGAGTATTACCCCGTTTGCAGCCCTTGCGCCATAAATTGCAGCAGAAGCAGCATCCTTCAGCACTTCAATTGACTGTATATCGTTGGGATTAAGAAACTCGATACCCCCCACTGCCATACCGTCAACAATAAATAATGGAGCTGCATCACCTGTTGTACCTGCTCCGCGGACACGAACTGTTGGAGCTTCACCGGGTTGACCTGAAAGGTTTGTAACCAGCACTCCCGGGGTACGCCCCTGCAAGGCCTGCTCAACGCGCAAAATTGGGGTAGCAGTTATCTCTTCGGCGCTTACACTTGAGATGGCACCAGTTACCACCCTTTTCTGCTGAGTACCATATCCAATCACAACAACCTCATCAAAAAGGTGTATTTCAGGCTGAAGGTCAATGTTTCTGATAAGAGTTTCACCCTGAGTAAGACTAACCTGGATTTCGGCCGTTCTATACCCAACAAAATGGAAAGAAATGGTGAAGTCCCCCGGCGAAAGACTTAACGTGTAATTACCGTTAGGGTCAGTGATGGTTCCCAAAGTGGTACCTACCACAACAACGCTGGCACCAGGAAGGGTTTGCCCGGTTTCGCGGTCGGTAACCACCCCAACAAGGGTTTGCCCCTGCAAGCTTGAAGCCATAAACAGACTTGCCAGCAGAAACATAATATTTAAAAAGGCTTTCATAATTTAAGGGTTTTGTTGGTTAATTGATTCAATGGGCACCAAAAACCATGGCGCCTTTGGTAAATTTTACGAAAAAGAAAGATCAGTTTCTTTGAAAAACTCGAACATAATCAACCCTCATTTGCTGCGGAAAAATTGTCGTTGCGTCGGGGCTTCCAGGCCAGTTTCCGCCCACAGCAATATTGAAAATAAAGAAGAATTCATGATGAAACTCCGTCATATGATCTGGGGTGATATCAATCTGATGAAACTGAACATTGTCAACTAAAAATCGAACAAACGATTGATCCCAGATTAATGAGAATACATGATATCTCTGGTAAAAGGTACCCTGCGACAGGGTAAAACCTCTCCCTGTAAATACATGTCTGTCGGTAAACCAGTGAATAGTGCCATGCACAGTATTCTCTCTTCCTTGTCCTCCAACCATTTCCATTATATCGATTTCGCCGCACCTTGGCCAGCCAACCGTAGTGATATTGTTGCCCAGCATCCAGAGTGCAGGCCACATCCCTTGCCCTTTTGGCAATAAAGCACGTATATCAATACGACCGTACTGAAATGATTTCCGACCTTGAGTTTTCATCCGGGCAGATGTAAAGGCACTGCCCTGAATGCTTTCTCTCCGGGCTTCAATGATAAGCGTTCCGTTTGAAACCCAGGCATTTTGAGAACGGTAAAATTGCAACTCGTTGTTTCCCCAACCGCACAGATTTGGACATCCTGTGCCGGTTTCAAATACCCAGTAGTCGGGATCAATGGTTGTACCATTGAATTCGTCTTGCCAGACAAGATTATATCCTTCATACGAAAGGGGCGAGATAAAACCGCGGTTTAAAGGAACTTCATGTTGAGCAATCACGATATTAACATCAAAACTTTCGCGAAGGAAGCGTCCGGTTGCCCCAACAGCTCTAACATCTATGTTATAGGTTCCTCCTTGAACAAATGTATGATGGAAAATACCTGTTGTATTGGTTTGCTGGGGTTGTTGCACATTCCCGATCCTTAGTTGATACTCTACGGCATTATCGGCAAAAGCAACAATCTGTATATTGCCGTTTTGCTGAGGATCAATCCTGACTTCCACCCTTAGGTTTGCCGGATCTGTGGTTTGGGTTGTTTTTGTTTCTGTACAGGAAAGAAAAGGCAGAAGCAAAAAAAGAACAGCAATCTGAATAATTATATTTAATTTCATTGCAGCCGAAGAAAATTAAGGGCTGCAGGGTTAGGAACCTGCAGCCCTTCGTTAAAGGCATTATTCAAACCTAAGATTTCTGATAAAGAAAGTCCCGCCGTTTGTGTGGCCTCCTCCTCCAATTCCAACATAAATCATGTCCAGATCCGTGCGGGCCTTAGCAGTGGTAAGGTCGATAGTATATGTAGCCCAACTACCCACGGTAACAGCATCGCCGGTGTAAACGAATTGTACGGGAGATTGCCACCATTGCTGGGTTTGGCTCACATCTGCAAAACCGATCACTATGTGTCTTTGTAATAAGTTAAAGTCAGTATCTGCAGGGATAAAAATATCAACCTTTGCGGTGGTAAAGTTGGTAAACTGAATGTCCCTCCTGGGCAAGGCAGTTCTAATCTGTAGTTCTTGCCATTGAACGCCTGCTGTTCTGTTAAAACGGCCGACTCTTGGCCCGGTTGGGTTCAGTGGGTCCTCCACACCAAAGGCAACTGTTGATCCAGAAGAAACCGTGTCAATAAGGGCCATAGCTGCAGGCAATCTGGATTCAAATGTCAGAAACATTTGCGTTGGAGCAACATCGGGTAGATTAACCCCCCAAGGAACCGGAATGGTAGCAACCGGAGGTTCAAGTGCTGGATTCGAATAGCTTGCATAAGTAAAACTCCAATGTAGGTTAGCATAAGTATATGAAATGGTAAGCAAATCAAAACCTACATGTTGCTCTATTACAGCATTAAATGTTCTGGAGGGGGTTGGCACAATACTCTCGGCTGTTGTTCCCAATTGTGGAAGCCCCATCCAGGCACCCATTCCCGTTAGGGTAATTCTGTTGTTTACGGGGTCATAAGTATAAGCGTGAGTGCCGCTAAGCCATGCTCTAACATCAGCACCATCCTGGTTGACCATGTTGGCAGGAATGGCCGCGAAACAAGTTCCTTCCATTGGTGCTGCAAACACAGCTTCTTCTCCCCAAAACGATCCTTTATCATCAAAGATAAATCCTCCCTGGCGGTTGAATGTAAATTCTTGATAATAAACGCATGGCCTGGAACCATCATTGGACAATGCCCACCATGAACGGTCCTGCGCAGGATTAGGACCTACACCCAAGCTTGTACCAACACGGTAAAGGCGCCAGGTTTTTGATGTTTCACCTGCAAGCAGCCTTATAGCAACATATGGGTCCGTGACTTCCACAGTTTTAGTATGTGTGGCAGTAACACCTGCACCATTGGTAGCGGTAAGTGTAACCTCAAATGTACCTGCTCCCGCATAGGTGTGTACCGGATTTTCTTCGGTCGAAGTGCGGGCGTCGCCAAAATCCCAAAGGTAAGAAACTGCATTCGACGAAAAATTAGTAAAAATTATCATTCGCCAATTAGCAGGGCTTACTTCAAATTGAAATGTTGCAATGGGGTCCTCAAAAACCTCTTCTTTCCGGCAGGATTGGAACCCTATTAAAGAAAACAAGCAAACAAACAGAAGCGCACTCCAGAAGTACTTTCGTTGAATTTTGATTTTTTTCATTACTTTTGGTTTAAGGTTAGTTGAAAATGATGTATTGAGTGTTGTTATACCTTATGAAGCCTTGAGTAAACCGAACTCCCGATAGTAAATTTTGATTATACAAATTAAGCTTCAAAATGACATCAATGCAAATTCTTAGCCTCATCAATATTTCACACATTACTATAATTATTACATCATGACTACTTCAAGCGTTATTTAATTTGCTTGTTTAGTGCTATTTATAAAATTTAAAAAAAATTTAACACTTTCTCAAACCTGGATGAAGAATGAATTTTTGAAGCATAATTTTATGAGTAGATTATCAAGGAGCTTTCAAAAAACAAATTGGATTTTTTAATTAATTTTAGGTAAATATCAGATACCTGGCGTATGCAATTGCTCCAAAATTCAAGTAAACAACCATAAAAAAAAGGAAAGTAATTTCCATTCGCCTCAGGCAAGTTGAGACAAGTTGTCGGCTGGTATTCCTGACAATAATTTCCTTATAGGAAAAATTAAAAAGACATTATGAATTCAGCGAGATTTGTATAATGCGGTAGTTTGAGCTTTTGGCGCAGACGATACCTGCTAATCTCAACACCGCGTACCGAGATGTTCATCAAGGGTGCTATCTCTTTAGATGAGATATTCATTCGCAAATATGCGCAGAGGCGCAGGTCTTTGGGGGATAAGGTGCCGTGGCGTTCCTTCAGCCTGCTGATAAAATTCTGATGCACTTCATCAAAATAACTATTGAAAATTTCCCAGTTTTGTTCATTTCGCAGGTCTTTTGATATTTTTTTTAAGAGGTTGTTAACCAGTTGTTTTTCGTGTCCATCCTGGTGGCTTTTCCTTGTAAGTTTCGTTAGCTCATCCTTTATATCAGTAAAGGTTTTATTTTTCTGAATCAGATGGAGGGTTGCGTTAGCCAGTTCTTTGTTTTTATGCTCCATTTCCATTCGCAGGGCTTCGTTTCGCAAGTGCAATATTTCCTTTTCACTCAGAATGTTTTGTTCACGGAATAATTTTTCGCGCTGCGACAGTCTTTTTTCAAGCCGGATCTTTTCGCGCTGCCGCACCCTTAAAATTCTCCTTCTCACATAATACACATTGCCAAACATTATTGCCAAAAGAATTATGGCATAAAAGATAAAAGCTGCATTTGAGCGATGCCAGGGTGGTGCAATGCTAAACTGAAATGCGGACACGGGACTTTCGACCCCGAATGCATTGAATGCCTTCACCTCAAAAACATAGTCTCCCTCCCTGAGGTTTGTGTACTCTTTAAAATTGGTAACATCCCAATCAGACCAACCGGAGTCGAACCCTTGGAGCCGAAATGAAAATCTGATTGCCGACGGACTTTGGTAAACTGGTGTGGTAAAGCGAAAAGAAACAGAATTGTAAGTATATGAAACTTTGGAGTCAAATCCCATTGAAGTAACATCCTGCAATGGGAAAACCACCTGTGAACCTTCCCTTCCATAGAAAACAATATCCCTGAAAAAAACAGGCTCGGCAGATTTTTGATCGTGTATGATGGAAGCATTGTAGTGCACCAGGCCATTTTGAGTGCCAATAAATATATTTTCGGCCGATTCAATAAAAATATTTTGAAAAGCGGGTAACAAAATCTCATTTATTCGTGAAAATGGAGCGGTTATATCGCGAAAGGTTCCATCTTCGAGCCGGCGCATAATTCCGAGATAGTTGTCGGTAAAATACCAGATATTTCCACTTGTATCCTGTTGCATTTTGTCAATAAAACCCTTGTTGTTAAATATTTGATTTAACTCAGGATGTGGATTGAAGTCATGCTCAGAATAATCGTAATACTTAATTCCAGCCCGCGTAGAAAGCACCATCTGGCCGTTTATTACATTAATGTTGAAAGGCAATTCAAAAGGTAGTCCAAGCTGATTCCTGATTAAGGATACCTTATCGATTTTTCGGAAGTCGGCCTGGGGTATTAGTTTAAAAATACCTCTGTAACCGTGCGCAACCCAGATGTTTTTCTGATGGTCAATGTAAAAATGCCGGCTTGATTCCCGAAAACCTTCTACATGGCTGTCAAAAACCCATTGATTCCCTTTTTTGCTAAATAATACCAGTCCGGTATAAGTGCCCGCCAGGATTTCTGACGGATTAAACGGGTTTTGAACATACGACCAGAAACCGCGAATATCTGATATCTGTCTGGCGGTGTTTCCTTCAATAACAAAACTGCCATTGTTATGTCCACAAAACAAAGTGTTGTCAATTACCTGCAGGCTCCAAACCTGCCCTTCGGTGCCATCAATCAGGGTAAAGCCTGCCTCGAGGTTGGGTTGGTTATGCAATGCATTTATGGGAGCTACAAACAATCCCTGATTGGTGCCTACATACACCCGATTTTCGTGCAGGATGCTGGCATATACACTGCCAATATTAAAAATATGGTTAAAAATGGAAACAGGAGAGCCTATTTCCACCAGATCAATCCCATTATCGAGGCCCAGCCACAGGCTTTCGCGACGATCCTGGTAAAGAGTAAGAATGGTATTATTCTGAATTCCTTTAAACCTGTTGAGATGTTGCAACAGCCTTCCCTGAAGGTCGGTAACATAAAGGCCGTCTCTTACTGTTCCAAATGCCAGACTCCCATCGTTCAGCACAATTCCCGAAAACAGTTTGTGTTGTTCAAGATATGTATTCACCTGACTTTGCCAGGGTTTGAGAGCACTTCCCTCCATCACAAAGAGGCCCTCGTTCGAAGTTCCGATAAGCAACTTTTGTTGCGGAAGGGGCAGCATAAACATTATCTCATTTCGAAAAAAAACCGGATGGCTTGAAACATGCCGTAAGCTATCGCTTTTTAATTCCATAAGACCACCTGATTGTTCTACTACGAAGATTCGGTTAGCAACCCGGTGCATAAAACTGAATGCTCCGGCCGGCTCAATTACCCTTATTATGTTGTTGTCCAGCATGAATA